>CAXTMQ010000005.1:16466-45444 GCA_964245305.1 uncultured Pyrinomonadaceae bacterium | reverse complement strand
CAAGAAAATTCTACCAATTCAACTGTTTGTCTGTCTTTCAACTACTGATTCGCATTTATATGATTTGTAACAGTATTTTCATTTTTTCTTGCTCATCTGAGTTTATCTGTGTAAATCTGTGGCTAAGACTTTTGCAAAATAATTCTGCCGAAATGCTTATTTGAAATACTTCTTTCCTTTCAACTTCTTCGGCAGAAATTCTTCTTTTGAATACAGCTCGTAGTTTTCGCCGTATTTCAAATCCTTCATCAATTTGGTTGGCGCGTTTCGGAGTATATTCGGTACGGGCAAATTGCCGAGTTTTTCAGCGTCGGCGAGGGCGGTTTTGTAGGCATCGTAAGCCGAGCGATCTTTTTTGCAGTTGGCGAGATAGGCGACACCGTGCGCGAGGTTGATTCCGGCTTCGGGAAGTCCGACGGTTTCGACGGCGCGGAAGACGGCGTTGGCGACGACGAGCGCGGTCGGCTGTGCCAAGCCGATGTCTTCGGACGCGAATATAACCATTCGGCGGGCGATGAATTTCGGGTCTTCGCCGCCGGAAATCATTCGGGCTAAATAATAGATCGCCGCGTCGGGCTGCGAGGCGCGCATTGATTTGATGAACGCGCTGATAACGTTGTAATGTTCTTCGCCCTGTTTGTCGTAGCGCAGAAATTTCGATTGCAAAGTGTCTTTTAAGGTGTCGAGCGCGACGTTTTTATCATATAAACGCGCCGTGTTTTCGATCATCGTCAATGCTTGTCTGGCATCGCCGTTCGCCATCGCAATCAGCCAATCTTTGGCTTCGTCGTTTAATTCATAACCGCTGCGTTCGATGATTTGACGCATTTCCGCGTCGGAAAATTCTTCGAGAACGAACACGCGCAGACGCGACAATAATGCGGGAATAATTTCAAACGAAGGATTTTCCGTCGTCGCGCCTATTAAAACCAACTCGCCGCTTTCGACGAACGGTAGCAGAAAATCCTGTTGCGCTTTGTTGAAACGATGGATTTCGTCGAGAAATAAAATGCGCGGTTGATTCATCATTCGCGGCTGTTTGACGATTTTACGAATGTCTTCTTTTCCGGCGGAAACGGCGGAGAGTTCGTAAAATTCGGCGTTGACGGCGTTGGCGTAAATCCGCGCCAGCGTCGTTTTCCCCGTGCCGGGCGTTCCCCACAAAACGAATGAAAAAATATGCTTTTGCTCAATCGCAAGGCGCAACGGTTTGCCCGCGCCGACGAGATGCGTTTGCCCGATATATTCATCAAGCATCCGAGGTCGGATTTGATTTGCCAGAGGCTCCATAAAGTTATGCAATGCGCGGCACCGGTAAGCAGAAAATCATATCTGGATTTTAACAAATCAAAAATAAAAACCGCTCACCGCTCACCGCTCACCGTTGACTCTTCCGGCACAAGCGCGCAGCGAAAACCCAAAAGTGTCCAATCGGCATCGGATTCGATTTCGCTGATGTAGGAAAAATCGTTCGGCGCGTTCGAGCCGACGGCATAGCATTTGGCGTTGCCGCTCCGGTCGCGGTAAAAGCCGAGTTCGAGCGATTCGGTTTGACTCCATTCGGGATGAAAAACCGCGCCGATCAAGTTGAAAACGACCGGCGGGCAAATCGTCAGACGATAACCACCGGGCATCAAGCCGCGATTTTTCCAATCTTCGGTGATTAAATTAACCATATTTCTGAGCGACGTATAATTGTGCGAATAGCGCGTGCCGGAAACGATTTTCGCCTGCCCGAAATAGACGGCGAACGGATCGGCTTTCGGCTCGAAACCGTAAGGCGTGCCGTAAAATTGGCGATTGTCGGGCAGATATTTCGGCTTCATCGTCGTTTCCACGCCGACGACGCGACCTTGATGGCGGCGATGCCCGTCCATAATCGCGCGATACGATTCGGTTTTTTGATAATCGCGGTTCGCCGCCTCAAAACGCAGCGTCGGGTAAAGCCGCCGGCGATATTCTTCCGTGTCAATGTGAACGGCTTCGGCGGTCGGGATAACGTGCCATTCGATATTGAAACGATGCAGATGCTCGGCGATTTTCGGCGTGACTTCAAAATTATTAGTCGCCTCATTCGGAAGCAGTTCGGCATTTTCTTCAAGCCCGAAAAATTCGCGCAGACGCTTTTGCTTTTCGTCGAAAGAATTTTCCATAATGCTTTTATTTTAACCGATTTTCGATTAATTGACACGGATGGAAACGATTGAAAATCTTTATTACTCGCTCAAAATTCGCAGGTTTGTTACCTTTTATCAGTTGAAAGTTGATAGCTGAAAGTTGATAGTTTCGGTTAAGAAATTTAGTTGTAAAAATTTATGTTGCTCGAAAATCCGCGCATCGTTATCAAAAAGAAATCGCGTTTGCTGGAAGTTTTTGACGGCGAGCGGTTGATTAAAACTTACAAAATCAGTCTCGGTTTCAGCGCGACGGGCGATAAGCGAAGCGAAGGCGACGGCAAAACTCCAACCGGCGAATTTTACGTTTTTACGAAAAACGACAAAAGCAAATTTTTTTTATCGCTCGGTTTGAGCTATCCGAATCTGGCGGCGGCAAACCGCGGTTTGCGCGAAAATATAATTTCAGAAGAAGAATTTGAAGCGATTGCGAAAGCGATCAAAGAAAAACGAATGCCGCCGCAGGAAACCGCGCTCGGCGGCGAAATTTACATTCACGGCGGCGGCATCGAAATTGATTGGACGCGCGGCTGTGTCGCGCTTTGTGATGAAGAAATGAAGGAAATTTTCGACGCGGTTGAAGTCGGCGCGAAAGTTTTTATTCGTGAAAAGTGAAAAACCAAAAACGAAAAATTTATTAATCGCTTTTCACTTTTAGTTTTTCGTTTTTAGCTGTTCATTAAATCAATGCGTATCGTAAGCGGCGACGGGCGTATCGGAAGTAAAGCCGAACTGCGTTCCGGTCAGCGAATTGTCGGAGCTTTTCAAAATATAAAAAACGCCGTCGGTTTCGCGGCGCACGGCGATGTCGGTTTTGCCGTCGCCGTCATAATCGTTTTGCACCGGCAGATCGGTTTCCGCCGCGCCGAAAATCGCCGCCTGAAATTGGTTGTCGGAACTCCTTAAAATATACCAATTCAACAAGCCGTTCGTTTTGCGAATGGCGGTCAAATCGGTTTTCCCGTCGCCGTCATAATCGCCCGTCGCCACCAAATCGCCGCCGATGCCGAACTGCATACCGTAAAAACCGGCGGTGCTTCCCAAAATATAAAAAGTCGTGCCGTTCGTGCCGCTTCTCGTAACGGCGATGTCGAATTTGCCGTCGCCGTCGTAATCGCCGGGCGCGGTAAAATCCGAAGCGATGCCGAACTGCGTGGCGGTAAAACTGTTCGTCAAACTGTTTTGGATATACCAATACAACGCTCCGTTCGTGCGCCGCGCGACGGCAACATCGGTTTTCCCGTCGCCGTCAAAATCGCGCGAAATCACTTCATCGCCGACCGAGCCGAATTGCTTTGTCTGAAAACTGTTCGTCTGGCTCGCCATATAAAAAAACGAGCCGCTCGAGTAACGCCAGACGGCGAGATCGCCTTTGCCGTCGCCGTCGTAATCGCCGGGCGCGAGCGTGTCCGAGTTGGAAATTCCGAATTGCGAACCGCTCAGGCTGTTCATCGCGCTTTTCAAAACATACCAGGTGCTGTCGGAGTTGCGGAAAACCGCCGTATCCGCTTTTTGGTCGCCGTCGAAATCGAGCGCGTTACGCAGCTTGATCTGCGCGGAAACCGCGCCGACTGAAACGGCTGTTATCGTTAAAGAAAACATCAAGCGAACGAACGATTCACCGAGAGCGTTTAAAATTTTCATCTTTATTTCTCCTTGTCTGTAAATAGGGCGACTTACCGCATTTATTTATTGAACGAAGGCATTCGGTGTCGGAGTGTCCGACGAAATACCGAATTGAATTCCCGTAAAACCGGAAGTCGTTCGGTTCAGATACCAAATTCCGTCTCGAAACACGGCGACATCGGCTTTGCCGTCGCCGTCATAATCCGCTGCGACCGGCTTATCGCCCGATTGTCCGAATAAAATGCCCGTCGTTCCTGCCGTGCTTTGCTGAATATACCAAGTTCCGTTTGACGCTCTGAAAACCGCGATGTCTGCCTTGCCATCGCCGTCGTAATCGGCGGGAACGGGCGTGTCGGTCGGGAGACCGAACTGCGCTGCCGTAAATCCGGCGGTCGAACGCTGGATATACCAATAGCCGTCACGATAGACTGCGAAATCCGCTTTGCCGTCGCCGTCGAAATCCGACGCGAAAGGTTTGTCGCCCGATTGTCCGAACTGAAATCCGGTGAATCCGCTGGTGCTTTGCTGAACATACCAAGTGCCGTTCGACGGACGGAACACGGCGACATCGGCTTTGCCGTCGTTGTCGAAATCTGCCGGAACGGGAATATCGCTTGTTTGTCCGAATTGAACGCTCGTAAATCCCGAGTTCGAGCGTTGGATATACCAGATTCCGTCACGGAACACGGCGATGTCGGTTTTGCCGTCGCCGTCAAAATCGGCAGGCACGATTTTGTCGGTCGGAATTCCGAATTGCAAACCTGTAAATCCGCTTGTTGACTGCTGAATATACCAAGTCGCGTTTGACGAGCGGAAAACCGAAACGTCGGATTTTTTATCGCCGTCAAAATCGAAAGCCGCTTTCGCCGTGCTGGTCGAATTATCGAGCGGTGTGGTCAAACTCAAATCCGCGCCGTAGTCGCGCTGGCGGTCGCGGTAAACGGTATGATAATGAATCGAACTGCGAAATACCGCGCCGGTTTGAACGATAAACTCGACCCACGCGCTCGTGCCGTCAATTCGCACGTAATTCGTGTTCGTGTTTAGAAAACTGCTCGCGTCGCCCGACGTGCCGTTGCCGGTGTAGGAAATGTATGTGTTATTAAGTTCGCCGCTGTAAATTGATAACAGATTAGCGGCTACCGTATCGTCTAAATCGCTGGTGTAAGGTTTGATCGCCGCCACGACCAATGCTTTTTGCGCGTCGGTCAAACTGCTGACCGCCACGCCGACTCTGGTTGTCGGGAAAGTTCCGCTGCCGCCGTTCGATTCGCCGGGCGAAAGCGTGACATCGCTGAAAGTTTGCGAAAGTTTGGCGGTCGCCAATTGCGACGCGGACAGCGAGGCGAGCATCGTCGCCAGCGCGTCGCGCTCTTGGGACAGCGGCGCGTAAGTCGTGCCGTTCGAGGTGAACGAAATCGGCTCGACACCTCTGAATTCCGGCGTGACGGCGACGACGTGACCGTTGACATAAGAAATGTTTGCCGCGTAATGATGTCCGCCGAATTGCAGCATCCACGCGCCGGAAGTCGTCGGCTGATTCAAAAACGCGATAAAATAAATTCCGCTTCCATAACCGCTTCCGCCGCCGTTCGCGTTCAGATAAGCGTCGGCGGCTCTGATCTGATTAAATTCGTCGTAGCCTTCGTTCGCCGCCGTTCCCGTCGCCGCTTGAATCACTTGCAAAGCGAGAGTCAATTGATCGCTCGTCAAAGTGCTGAATTGAATTCCGTTGCGACAGCCCGAGCCGCACGGCAGATTCGACCAGCGGCGAGCAAGCGTCGTCGTATAAGTTTGCTGTAATGTTGATTGCTGCGCCGTCGTCAACGAAGCCTTAAAAGCTAAAGCCTTTGTAACGACATCGGAAACCGTCGCCGGCGAATCAACTTCCGTCGGAGCGTTTGCCGGACTCGCGCCTTCAATCGAAATTGTTTGCGCGCCGGTTGACTCGGCGCGCGTCGCCGGCTGATTAAGCGTATAGAAAAGCGCGAATGCCAGAGACAAACCCGCGAATACGACCAAAATATTTTTTTCGTTGAAAAGGCGCGAAAATTTCATTTGTTTTAAGTGCGTCAAATTAGCGGCGAAAATTTTTTTCATATTTAATCCTCGATTTTACGCCTGCGGTTCGGCGGCGTATTCTTTGTTTTTGATAATTTGTAAGCCGAAAGCCGAAAAAGCGATGAATGCCAAAATCAAAATACCGAAAGGCGCGTATTCGGGCATTTTTGTCAGCGAAGCGGCGACGGCGTTCGGCTCGCCGGAAACGCGCTCGACGATCCACGCCATCGCCGCGCCTGCTGCCGGAATTGCGCCCGCAATTCTAAATGATTTGTAAATCGGAGTTTGGCTTAACAAAATAAGCCACGGAACGACGACGACGATAACAAAAATCTGCATCAATTCGATGCCGACGTTAAAGCCGAAAATGCTCAATGCGAACGCTCCCGAACTTAAATTCATCTCCGACAAAACGGCGGCGAAAGCCAATCCGTGAACAAGACCGAAACCGGCGGCGACGAACATTTCCCTGCCGGCGAAAATCGGTCGCACGGCGTGAACGGCGGAAACCAAAATCGAAACGGCAATTAAAATTTCGATTGGTTTTTGCGGCATTTGCAAAATGCCCGACGCGCCGATCAAAAGCGTGATCGAATGCCCGACGGTAAACGCCGTGACGATTTTCAAAAGCCGCTTGAAGCTATATTTCGCGCCGCCGAAGTCGCCCCAACGATTTTCGCTGACGAGCAAAGTCGTAGGCAAAAGTAGAACGAGCAAAAACAATAAATGATCCGTTCCGTCTTTGATATGACGCATTCCGAGCGCGACCATTCCTTTGAAACCTTCCCATAAACCGCCTTTCTGCAGATTGACTTCGAGCGGAAAAATCTTCGTTGTCGCCGTGTCAACCGCTATCACGCCGACGGTAACGGGCTGTTCACCGATTCTGCCCGCTTCCCAATCCTGACGAACGCCGACGAGAGCTTTGTGCGTGACGACCTGATGCATTATCACGTCGTAGTTCAAAACAAATTGTCGGGTGCTTGCGCCAATCGGCGGCGTTAAATCGAGCCGGATTTTGATTTCCTGATACGGACCGCTCTGCGTTTGCTCGGCTTCGCTGAGACTCATATCTCTTATCGCAACCGTCCAATTCTGATTATCAAAAGTCGTCGGATGAATATGCGCGAGCAAATAATCTTTGATTTGCGGCGATAATCTTTCGATCAAATTATCGGTGTTTTGCGAAACGTCGTGACCGAAAGCGAGTTCCAATTCGGGCAAAGGAATCTGCAATTCCATATTGACCTGATCGGGATTTACGTCGAGCATCACAATCGTCGTCGGCTGCTGATGCGCTGAAATGTTCTGCGGCGCGAGAAAAAATAATCCCAAAATCGCCAGCAGAGCGATTAGCGGCAATCGGCGCGAAAGCAAATAATTGTCGGGCATAAGTTCGCTCATTGTTTTTTTATTCTCTGAAAAGTTTCAGGCGTTGCAGGTCGTCGCCGTCGTGCGAATACCGATGGTTTTGACCGCTTGCATATATTTGTTGTTGACGAGCCGTGTACTCATTATGTATGGCAGAACGCGCGATAATCCCTGACCGCCAATCACGTTATCGGTCAAATTCGTCGTGTCGCGGTTCGGACGGTTCGAGTAATTCGGATGCGAGCGATAAATGTATTCGGCGACGCGATCCAGAAAGAAAAACTGCGTCGTCACCATCGCCGTCGTGCCGATGCGAACGGTGGCGTGAATATGCGTTACGCGCGATGAATACCAGCCCGGAAAAAACGAATCGAAATATGCCCAACCGTTGGAATCGGTGTTTTGAATGCCGCGCCCGAAGCGTTGGCTTTGCGCGGTTTGTCCGGCAGTTCCCGAACCGTTGCAGAACGTGCTGATCGGCGCGGAATAGATGCCTTGATTGTCGGTGTGCCAGATGTCAATCGAAGCGTTCGTGACGGGTTCGCAAGTGTCGGCGTTGACGATGCGGAAACCCAATCTGGTCGGCAGACCGACTTTGCCCGAAGTCGTCGCTTCGGTAATGTCGCGGCGCACGAGTCCGGTGCTGTAATAACACGGTCCGAGCGTCGCCGAGCAGGTCAGAACGCACGGATCAGCCGATGTAAAATTTAAATCGTCAGCCGAAAGATTGGCGAGAGCTTTGGAAGAGAGCGGGCTGAAATCGCCGAGCGCGCCGATTCCGATTGCGCCGAGTCCGACGGCGGCGGCGGTTTTAAATCCTTTCGCCAAAAGATCGCGGCGGCTTATCAAATTTATATCGTTCATCGTTTTTATCCTCGAAAAATTGATTTGATTAGAATGTAAAATCGAATGTAAATTGTTTGACCTTTGAAAAAAAAAAGCGGGCTGATTATCGTCCCTTGACTGCCTTGATTCGTTTGAAACCTGTCGAAAGCGAGAATACCGAAAACCCTTGATAATTCGATAACATTACCGACGATTCTCTCATCGGTCAAACAATTCTGATGCGCCGCGATTTTTAATTTTGCGACGGCGCGTCCGGCGGAAAATCGCCGCGCGGCGGTCCGGGACGCTGTTGTTTTAATTGTTCCAACTGCGCTTTCTGATCGGTCGTCAAGATTTTGAAAATTGACGCTTCCGAGCGAAGTCTGACGAGTTCCATTTCGACCATTGTCTGCGCTTTCGCATTCAAAATCTGACGCGCTTGTTCTTCGTTGAACGCGCCGCTTTCGACGGATTTTCTCAACTGTTCGTCGTAACCGCGAATTTTGTCGAAGTTGTCTTTCGACGCGCCGCGCGAAGCTGTTTCAATCGTTTGAATTTGCTGCTTTTGCGCGTCGGTCAAATTCAATTGATTGAGAATGTGCGGCGGCAAACCTCCGCCCGGACGCATTCCGTCCGGCGGCGGCATCCGACGTTCTTTTTGATTGCCGTTTTTCGTCCCTCCGAAATCGCTTTTGTCAGTTTGCGCGAAGACGAAAGTCAACGAGCCGACCATAACCGCAATCGCCAGCGGCGCGAATAGTTTTAAGTAACTTTTCATTAAAATTCTCCCTGTAATTTATGAATTGATTTTTTTGGAAATCGTCCGCAAAAGACGGGAAAATTGATTAAGACTCCCAACTATCTCGATACGCCTTTTCCGCGCCCTTCGCGCTTTAAAGAAAACATCTCTCAAATTTTCTTTTTGTGACGATTTCCAATTTTCGAGTTTAGCCGCCGATTGTAAAGATTTTATGTAGCAAAACGGGAAAATTGTTAAGCGTTTGTAAAGTTGCTTGCGCCGACCGTTTTTTCGGTTAAACTGTAAATCGCAATGACGGAAAAATACGATGCCAACCGAATTTTAATGATTGACGACGACGTAAAACTTTGCCGTCTCGTCAAAGATTATCTCGCGCCTTTCGGCTTCACGGTCGAATCGGAAAACGACGGCGCGAGCGGTTTGGAACGCGCCAAAACCGACGATTTCGGAGCGATTATTCTCGACGTGATGATGCCGCAGATGGACGGTTTTGAAGTCTTGAAGCAACTGCGCCAATTTTCAAACGTGCCGGTTTTGATGCTCACCGCGCTCGGCGACGAGTCTGATCGCATCGTCGGTCTGGAAATCGGCGCGGACGATTATCTGCCGAAAACTTTTTCGACCAGAGAATTGCTCGCCCGCATTCGCGCCGTGACGCGCCGCGCAAAAATGACCGCGCCGGTCGTTAATGACGCGGACGAAATAATCGTCGGCGACGTTTCAATCAATTCGGCGACACGCGAACTCAAACAAAACGGCGAGCCGGTAATTTTAACCGCGCTCGAATTCGATCTGCTTTTGTGTCTCGCGCGTTCCAAAGGTCGCGTTCTCGACCGCGATAAACTTCTGGACGAAATCGCCGGACGCGAATACGACGTTTTCGACCGCTCGATTGACGTGCATATTTCGAGTCTCAGGCGCAAGCTCGGCGACGATTCAAAAAATCCGCGCTACATCAAAACCATCCGTTCGGTCGGCTATATGCTCGTGCCGCGCAACGATGAAAGCGGCGAAAATTAAATGTCAGGCGTAAAATTTTCACTTTTCAAACGAATCATTCTTTGGTTTTTTCTCAATTTGCTCCTGCTCGGCGCGATTCTCTTCGTGTTTTTTAATTTCAATTTCCGCTTTCGTCCCGGCTCGGATTTTTCCGGCGGTTTCGGCAATAATATCGAAGTCGTTACACGCCAGATCACCAACGATTCGGACAACAAAACGCGCAATGAGCGCGACGAAATTCTCAAACGATACCAGGAAAAATATAAAGGTGTCGAATTTTTTCTGTTCGACAATCAAGGCAATCAATTAGGCGGCAGGGAAATCAATTTGCCGCCGAAGATCTTGGAAGAAATCGTTCGGGAAAATGCGCCGCCGTTGCCTTTCGGCGACGGAAACGCGCCGCGCGAACCGCGTCGAATCGGCGATCAGCCGCCGCCGCGCGGAATGCCGCCGCCGATGATGCCGCCTTCGATTTATGTGCGAACCAGCGACCCGACGCTTTATTGGTTCGGCGCGCGAATCGGTTTGTTCGATTCGGATAGATCGGAAATAACCCGCGCCCGTTTGATCGCCGTTTCCGATTCGTTTTACGGCTACGGCTTATTTTACAATCCAATCCCGTGGCTGATTTTAACCGGCATTATCGTCGCGGTTTCGATTTTGTTTTGGTTTCCGTTCGTCCGCAGCATTACCAGAGTCGTCGGACAAATCACGACCGCGACCGAGCAGATCGCCGAAGAACGATTCGACGTGCGCGTCAGCGAAAAACGCACCGACGAAATCGGGCGTTTGGGAACGGCGATCAATCATTTAGCCGCACGTTTGTCGGGTTTTGTCGGCGGACAGAAAAGATTTTTGGGTGACATCTCGCACGAATTAAATTCGCCGCTCGCCCGTATGAATTTCGCTTTGACGATTTTAGAAGACCGCGTGGACGAAGCGAACCGCGCTTACGTCGAAGATGTCAAAGAAGAAGTCGCGCTGATGTCAAAACTCGTCAGCGAACTGCTCGCGTATTCAAAAGCCGGAATTAAAACGACCGCAATCAATCTCGAAAAAATCAAACTGCGACCGCTGATCGAATCGGTTGTCGAACGCGAACGAGCGACGAAAAACGCCGACGTGAAAATTGCGGTTGCGGAAAATATCGAAGCATTGGGGCAACCCGAATTGCTTGCCCGCGCCTTTTCAAACGTCGTCCGCAACGCGATTCGCTACGCCGGCGACGCGGGCGAAATTTCCGTTTCGGCGACCAACGGGAACAATCAAGCTCGAATCGAAATCGCCGACAATGGCGCGGGCGTTCCCGAAGATTCTCTGGAAAAACTTTTCGACCCGTTTTACCGCGTCGAAGCCGACCGCGCCAGACAAAGCGGCGGAACAGGATTAGGTTTGGCAATCGTCAAAACCTGCGTCGAAGCCTGCGAAGGAACTGTTTCGGCGCGTAATCGAAATCCGAAAGGTTTGGCTGTAACGATTTGTTTGAAAAATTGAACTGCTAAATTTTGTCGAAAAATTTCCAGAAAATTAAAGTTTAATCAGAATAAAACCGTTTATTGTCAGCTAGTAACTGTAAACTGTTAAAAAGATGTTCCGCCGTTTGACAGCGGATAGTTGATAGCTGACAGTGAAAAGTTTGAATTCAAATAATATCGTTGAATCTATTTATTTTCGCACACACTTTTTGAGAAGCGCGAAATTTTGAAAACTTGACTAATTTCAATTAAAAACCGATACTTTATTTAAAAATCAAGTTTCCAAAGTTTGAAATTTGAAATCTAAAATTTGAAATAAAATTATGCCATATTCAGAAATAATGATACACGGAATGCGTCAGGAGTTGGCGCAGCTCGGAATTGAAGAAACGAAAACGCCGGAAGCGGTAAAGGAAGCTGTCGAAAACACGGACGGAACGGTAATGGTCGTCGTCAATTCGGTTTGCGGTTGCGCGGCGGGCGGCGTTCGTCCGGGCATTGCGATGGCGTTGGAAAATGCGGAAATCAAGCCGGACAAAATAATCACGGTTTTTGCGGGCGCGGACATTGACGCGACCGACGTGGCGCGTGAATACTTTGAAAACGCGCCGTCGTCGCCGTCCATCGGTTTTTTGAAAAACGGTTCGCCGCTCGGAATGTTTGAACGCCGCGATCTCGAAGGTCGTCATCCGCAGCAAATCGCGCAGGGTTTGATTGCCGCTTTTAACGAATTCTGCGCGAAAACCGACGCGGCGAATAATTAATTGCCGCTCGCCTGAAAATCAAAAACGCTCGCTCAATCGGCGGGCGTTTTTCGCATTTAGAAATAATTCATTGCATTTAACTGCGGGAAATCTGTAAAATAGCGAGAGGTTGTAACTTAGCCGAAAAAAACTTCCGTAAAAACATTTCTTAGATGGGCATCGAACAGAGACAACATATCAGATTTTCGCTCGACATTGCGGCGATTCGCTTTACGAAATACGGCGAGGCGATTGAAACGCTCATCAGCCAGGTCAGCATCGGCGGCTGTCTGACCGAATGGGACGAAAGCATTTACGTCGGCGACGAATTCCGGCTTTTTTTGCAGTTGCCGAATAAAAATTATCTGCCGTTGACCTGCAAAGCTCTTTACAAATTCGTCGACAACGGCATCGGCACGAGATTTCTCGACATTACGCAGTTTGAACAGGAACTGATTGCCGGAATAATTTCGCACCAACTCGAAAAACAAGGCTTGCCGTTGCAAGTTGATCCGTTCGCGCTGCCTAAAACGTCGGTGAAATCGCAAGCGGCTTCACTTACCGATTACCGGCAGCAGAAAGAACAAATACTCGATGAAATCTTATCAACCGTCGGTAATTCCGACGCTTAAAATTCCAAACAAATTCCATCGCGCGAAAAAATAAATCATTTGTTCGCCAATTTATTTTTCTTCATTCTGTCTTCCATAATTTCCGCAAACGACGCTCGATTTAATTCTTCAATCGTCAGATCGGTCGCTTCCGAAATTTCCGCTTCGGACATCGCGCCGCAATTTAAAGCGCGGCTGAAAAAATTAACGAGTCCCTGCGCGCTCGCCGCGTCGTCGAAAGTGTTTCCGGTCAGATTTGCCTGCGTCGCTTTTTCGATAAAATTTTTCAACCGCCTACTTTGCGCGTCTTTCGATTCGAGAAAAAACGAATAAACGGCGGCGTAACGCGCCGGCAACTGCGCCGGATGCAAGTCCCAACTTTGATAAAAACCGTTGATGAGCGAATGATTGACGTTGTTGAAATGCATTCGCCATGCTTTGTGAACGGCGCGGACGTTTTCTTTGATTTGCGTGTTGGTCAGATTTTCGCCTTTGTAAACGGCGACGGGCATTTCCGTCGTTACCGAATCGGAGAGCCTGATGTTCAAAGGCGCGAGCGCGACCTGCATCATTTGACGCGCAAAGTTACACGCTTCGTGCCGCAAATGCTGGTGAACGGCGGAAATTCCGAAACTCGCCGTGTAATCGAACGCGCCGAAATGCGCCGCAGTTACGCGACCGTTGCCGGCTTCGACCAAACTTCTCAAAGCGATTTCGCCGCGCTCGCCGACGATTGACGGCGGCGTTTCAATCATTATTTCAATCTTTATCGCGCCGTTTTCGAGACGATTTTTCCGCTCAAAGTCGCTCAAAAGTTCGCTTAAAATTTCTACTTCTTCGCGTCGCGTAATTTTCGGCAAAGTTATAACGAAATTTTCCGGCAAAACGCCTTCGCATTTTTCCAAAAGATTCGTCAGAAATAAATCCAGCGTGCGAATCGCGCGTTCTTTGGTTTCTTTCTGAAAAGATTTAATGCGAAAGCCGCAAAACGGCGTGACGGTTTTTTCGAGAAATGATTTTGCCAATTCATCAGAAGCCGAAATGCAATGCGCGTCTTCTTCCGCGTCGCTCCGAAAGCCGTAGCCGTCTTCAAAATCAATCCGAAAATCTTCGACCGGCTCGCCTCTTAATTTTTCAATCGTGCGCTTATAAATCGTCCACGCCAGCCACGCCGCGAAATTTTCGGATTTTGTTTCTTCGGCATTTTCGTCTAATTTTTTTTCTAACTTTTGAAGCGCGTCTTCATAAACCGGCAAACTGTCCGCGCCCGAAAGCCACATTGCGCGGGCGAATTCGGCAAAATTCGGCGCGTAAGTTTCGAGAGATTTGAGCGCGATTTTTCCGAGTTTCGCGGGCGTGTCGGCTGTAAAAAGATTCGCGCCGCCATAAACGACGTGAACCGGATCGCGGGTTGCGGATCGCGGATCGCGGATTGAAGCATTTTCGAGTTTTGCGTAAATTTCGGTGAGCGTTTTTTCAGAAAAAGTTTTTTTCATAGCGCGAGATTTTAGCATTTCGCGCTTTAATAAAAAAGGCTGAGAAACACGATTTCTCAGCCTGTAAAAATGATCGAAAAACGTCGCCGTCATTCCTGTTTCGGCGCGGATTGCGGCGGGCGAATTCCCGTGTATTGCGCCGAAGCGATTTTCCACGCGCCTTTTTCCCTGCGGCAGACGTAAGCGGCGCGAATGCCGCGCGGCGGCAGCGGTTTGCCTTCGCTCGTTATCGCATAATTCAAACGCGCGATGACGACGGCGAATTTATCGTAAGCGCGAATCGAAAATTCATCGGCGGCAACCGTCGCCGACATTTTATCGGCGGGCGGTTTCAGTTCGGGCTTGTAAAATCCGAGAACTTTTTCACGCGGATCAAACTCGCCGATGGGCGAAATTTCGATGTAATCCGCCGTCAGAATTTTATCGAGCGCGTCCGGCTGAAAATTCGTCTGCGCGTCAATCATCTGCCTGACCAAAGATTTCAACGCTTCATCTTCCTTCGTTTGCGCGAACGCCGAAACGCCTGACAAAAGCAGAATCAAAACGAAAATTTTCAATTTCATAAAAATAATTCCTCACTGATTTTGATAAAAAGATCGAAAATTTTTACGTTTGAATCGCCCGATAGTTTCACCAGCCCCAAGTTCCCGCGCCGCCCTTAAACGGTCCGACAATTTCCTTCGTTATCCAACCGCCGTAGAAATCGCCTTCCTGAGATTGCACGAGTTCGCCGTCAACATAACAAGCGTCAATTTTCGACGGGTAAAACGCGAGATAATTTTTTATTTCCGCAAAATTTTCCGTCGGATTCGGATAAAACCACGCCGCGTTTTTTACAGATTTTTCGCCGACGCGCAAATCGTAATAATTCGCCGTGCCCTTCCATTCGCAAAAACTCGCGCCGCTTGCTTTCGTCAAAAACTCCATCCGCACATCGTCCGGCGGAAAATAATAAACCGGCGGATGCGACGTTTCCAAAACTCGAAAAGCGCGCGTCGTTTCGGCAATCGTTTCGCCGTTGAAAATGATTTTGAGATGCTTATTCGTTTGCTCTAATTTCGGCGGTCGAGGGTAATCCCAGACCGATTCTTGTCCGGCTTTTGGTTCGATTCTTTTCATTGTTCAAATCATAGTAATTGAAAACGAAAAATGCTATCTTACCGATGTGAGCAAGCGCGAAAAACTTCTTGAATCGTTAAAGCAAAATCCGAATAATATCACTTTCTCGCAAATCAGAAAACTTTTAGAATAGGAAGATTTTACGCTCGAAAGAGTTACGGGAAGCCGCCACGTTTTTAGACGGGAATCAACGATATTTGTTGTTCCCGTACATAAAAATAAAGTCAAAGCCGTTTATGTCAAACGAGTAGTTAAAATCATCGAAGAGTACGGGAAAGTTAAATATCCATTTGTGATTTACCCTGACACGGAAGGCGGCTACGTCGCTGAAATTCTGTTTAGCGCAAGGCGAAACTTTCAGCGAAACATTAGAAGAATTGGAAATCGTCGAAAACTTATGGCTCGATTTATTGGGACGACAAGACAAAATTTTCGTCGCCGAAGTTCCCGAACTCGCCGGTTGCGCGGCTCACGGAAAAACGCAAATCAAAGCCGTCGAAAACATCGGCGATGCCGTAGAACTGTGGCTCGAAACCGCCCGCGAATTCGGCGACGAAGTTCCCGAACCGAGAAAGCATAGATTGGCGGCTTAAATTTTTCAAGGCTTGTAATAATACAGATAATCTGGATTTTCGATTTCTGAATTATCAATCATTTCTTGAATATCTTTCGGAAAAACATCTCGATACTGAAATTTTTTATGTAGGATTTCCGAAAGTAAGTGAAATGCTCCTTTATCTTTACCGCCTAAAAATGTTTCAACATCTTTCAAAGTTTGATAATGCAAAGGTTGATGAAAGAATCTTATGAATTCGGCAATCGTGTTGTGCATATAAAGAAAATCCTTTAAAGAAACTTCGATCTTTCGATTTGGATCAATTTTCTCTAAACCGTATTCAACTTGCAATTCAACGTCTATATAATTTTCCATAGTTCTAAAACAACTTGTCCAACGCTTCGTCCAAGTTTTTCACGCGCCAAACCGTCTGCCGAGTATTTTTCCAAATAAAACAGTTCGATAAAATCAAGCCGCTTTCAATTTATCGGAAATCGCGCTGATAAAATTCGGATTGTTTGCCAACCTTTCGGCAACCGCGTCGAGGTGATTTTCTTCTTCCGCCAAATCGCGCTCCATTGCAGCGCGGAGTTCCTGATTGATTTGCGTTTGATACGGCGCGGCGTTCGGGTTTTCGGCGCGTTTTTTAAAGTGCTGTAAAACGTCCGCGTCAATAAACATCGTCATTTTAATTTTGGCTTCACGCGAATTTATCGGGCGCGTTCGGCGACGGAAAACGTGCTTTCCGGGCGACAGAATGTCATCTTCCGTCCAGCCCTTCGCCATCGCTTCGTCATATTGTTCCTGCGTTACTTCGAGAATTCTTTCTCCGGGCTTGTCAATATTTTTTTCCATAATACAAATCTTCTTCCGGTTTTTTGCCTTTTCGGGCGGAAATTATACGAGTTATCTCGTTTCCCTCGTCATCAAATTGAATCGTGTATGAAACTCGCAACAATCTTTTGCTTGAGTTTCCGACGCAGACGAAGCGTTTTTCTTCGACGGTTGAATGCTGTGCGTCGAAAAATTCAAAAGCATTCTCGTCGGAGAAAACTTCGCTCGCTTCATCAAAATCAATGCCGTCGTGATTTTTGATGTTCAACTTTTCTTTGCTTTCGTCCCAATCAAAAATTATAAAGTGATTATACCGACATTTTCCGACTTATCCATATTAAAATAATTCGTCCAACGCTTCATCCAAATTTTTCACGCCGACGACGCGCATTCCAAGAAGTTTTTCCAAACCTTTTTTATTCGACGCGGGTAGAATCAATTTCTTGAAACCGAGCGTCTGCGCTTCTCTGGCGCGGGCTTCGGCTTGGAGAACGCCGCGCACTTCGCCGGTTAAGCCGACTTCGCCGAAAACGGCGGTGTCGGGCGGGATTTGCAAGTTTCTGAAACTCGAAGCGATTGCCGCGATCACGCCCAAATCCGCCGCCGGTTCGTCAATTTCCAAACCGCCGGCGACATTGATGAAAACGTCGTCGTTGGCGAGCTGGAAGCCGACGCGCTTTTCTAAAACGGCGATTAAAAGAGAAGTGCGGTTGTAATCGAAACCCTGCGCCATTCGCCTGCCCGTGCCGAATTTCGTGCCGGTAACGAGAGCCTGCACTTCGACGAGCATCGGGCGCGTGCCTTCCATACAGACTGTAACGACCGAACCAGACGCGCCTTCGGGTCGCTCCTGCAAGAAAACTTCCGACGGATTGCCGACGGCTTTTAACCCTTCGCCGGTCATCTCGAAGATGCCGATCTCGTTTGCCGCGCCGAAACGGTTTTTGGTGGCGCGGATAATTCGGTGATTGTGATGGCGGTCGCCTTCAAAATATAAAACCGTGTCAACGATATGTTCCAGTGCTTTCGGTCCGGCAATCGAGCCTTCTTTGGTAACGTGACCGATCAGAAAAACGGGCGTTGAAGTGGCTTTGGCGAAAATCATAAATTGTCCGGCGACTTCGCGCACCTGCGAAACCGAACCGGGCGCGGATTCGACGCTCGGCGAAAAAACCGTCTGAATCGAATCCACGATAATCGCGTCGGGCTGTAACTTTTCGACTTCGCTCAAAATCGCTTCGAGATTCGTTTCCGGCAAAAGATAAAGATTTTCGGCGTTCAAACCTAATCTTTCGCCGCGCATTTTGATTTGCCGTTCGGATTCTTCGCCGGAAACGTAAAGGACGCGCGTGTTGCTTTTGCTCAATTGGTCGGCGACCTGGATTATCAAAGTTGATTTTCCGATGCCCGGAGAACCGCCGATCAAAACGAGTGAACCGGCGACGATGCCGCCGCCGAGAACGCGGTCGAATTCGGCGATACCGCTCGAAGTTCGCATATCGTCCTGCGATTCGATTTCGGTGTAGGAAATAGGTTTGATTTCGCGGAATGAATTGGTCGAAAGCCTCGCGGTTGCGACCGAAGACGCTTTGCCGACGGCTTGCGCGGTCGGGCGAAATTTTTCTTCGACGAGCGTATTATATTCGTCGCAGTCGGGACAGCGACCGAGCCATTTGCGTTGTTGTCCGCCGCAGTTCGAGCAGACGTAAATTGTCGTTGGAGATTTTGCCATTTGATTTATATTTTCGCAGATTTTTTAAAAGGCGGAAACCCGCGCGTCAGCAAGTGTAGATTGGAATTCCAACCAATCCACACTTGCTGACGCGCGGGTTTTTGTTTCGGATTTCTACTTTCGCAAACGCGCTTCGACGTTGTTGGCTTTTAAGGAATTGCCGGTCGCTCTCTGCAAATCGGCGATGGCTTTGTTGAGTTCGGTTTGGGCGCGAAGTTCGTTGCTTCGCGCGGTCGTTAGAGCCGTCTGGCGGTCGAGAACTTTGTAAATGTCCGATTGTCCGGCATCGAGTTTGCGCTGTTCGGAGTCGTATTGTTTGACCGAGTTGGCGCGGGCAAGTGCCGCGCTTCGCAATCTGGCTTCGGCGGTGCGAACCAGTTGCAAAGCGTTTCGCACGTCAACCTGAATGCTCTGTTCGATCTGCTCGCGCTGCGTGTTTAATTTTTCGCCTTCGACGATGGATTTGCCGAGATTCGCTTTATTTGCTTTATTGCCGAACAGCGGCAAATCGAACTGCACGCCGATGCGATATGTCGGGTAACGATTCAACAAGAGATTGCCGAGTGCCGAACCGAATCCGCCGGTCAGATTGTCTGGCAAAGTTTGCGTCGTCGTATTAACCGGAACGGGCGTGATTTGCGGCAGAGTCGGATTGACCTGCGCCGACAGCGCGTTGACGTTGGCGATGGTTTGATTAAGCGTCGGCGTGGTGCTGGACAAACCGAGCGGATTGATCGCCGTTCCGTTGAACGCGCCCGCCGCGCCGGTCGTCGTGTAACTGGCGAGCAAATCAATTTGCGGCTTGGTTTGATCGCGGTAAAAACGCTGGTCAATCGCGTTAATATCTTTCTGCGTTTGATTCAGTTCGAGTTCGGGACGATTTGCCAGAGCCGCCGACAGAGCTTCGGGCAGAGTCGTCGCGGGCGCGTCCAAATCAACCGAATCGGTCGGCGTAATCGCCTGATTCCAAAGCGCGTCGTCTTTGTTTTGCGCGATTAAATTTTTTAAATTATTTTCCGAAATGGCGACCATGTTGAGCGCGTCATAAACGGCTTGCTCGAAATTGGCGACCTGTGTTTCGGCGGCGACGACATCAATCGGCGCGAGCTGTCCTTCGTCAACCAGACGCTTGTTATGGTCGAGCTGGTCTTTCGCGTCTTTCACCGAATCGCGCTGAACCTGCAAATTTCTGAGCGCGTAAGTCAAATCCCAATACGCGCGCTGGACGTTGGCGATGGTTTCAATCGAACGCTGGCGAAACTGCGTGTCGGTCAAACTCAGATTGCGTTTGGCGATTTCGATATTGCGCTTGCCTTCGTTAAATCGAAAACCGCGCAAAAGCGGCTGCGTATATTGAAAACCCAAATTCTGCGTGAAAGTCGGATTGACGAGCGAAAAAAGATTGTTCGTCGTCGCGCGCGAACTGTCGGTCGTTATGCCGAATGTGCCGCCGCCGGGCGCGACATTACCGCCGATGCCGAGATTGCCGCCGATGCCCGAAGTCGTCAAAGAACCGTCGGGACCGCCGCCGAAAAAGCTGAAAACGGGAACTTTGGCGCGTTCGTAATAAGTTTGTCCGGCAAAGCGCGGCTCATAAAATCCGCGAGCGGCGCGAAGATCGAATTCCGCGCTCCGCACGTCCTGCCGAGTTACTTCGATGTCCTTATTATTTTCGAGCGCGAGCGTGATCGCCTCGCGCAAGGACAAAGGCTTTTGATTCATCATATCAACGCCGACGCGACCCAAATCGGGCAGCGTCAAATCGTTTTGTTGATAATTCGGCGCGATTGCCGGAACGCCCTGAAGATTTTCCGGCTGGACGTTTTGCGTGTCGTCCGGCGCAGGCGTTGATGAAACAATCGGCGAAGGCGTTGGTGACGGCGAGACAATCGGATTCGGCAAAACCGTCTGCGCCCGCGCCGCCGTTATTCCAAGAAATAAAATTGCAAAAATTGTAAATAATTGGGTGTTCATAATAATAAAAATAAAATTTACTGTTTACTGACGAGCGAACTCGTCGCCGACGTAACTTTGCGTTTCAAACCGCCGAAAGTTTTCGACGAAAAATTATTCAAGCGACTGAAAATTCGCCATTCGATTAAGTCGTCAAACAACGAATAAAAAACCGGCACGGCGAGCAAAGTCAAAAGCAAACAAAGCGACTGACCGCCGACGACGAGAACACCAATGGAACGGTTTGTTCCCGCGCCCGCGCCGCTGGAGACGACGAGCGGCAGCATTCCCGCGACGAGCGCGATGGTCGTCATCAAAATCGGTCGCAGACGGTCGCGGTTTGCCTGAATAATCGCGTCGTAACGCGACATTCCCTGCTCGCGCAAATGGTTCGTGTGGTCAATCTGCAAAATCGCGTTCTTTTTCACCACGCCGAACAAAAGCAGTAAACCCAAACCAGAAAAGATATTTACCGTTTGCCCGGTCAGCAGAAGACTCAAAATTCCGAACGGAATCGAAAGCGGCAGAGTCAGCAAAATCGTGACCGGATGAATGAACGATTCAAATTGCGCCGCCAGCACGATATACATAAACACGAACGACAGCACGATGGCGATCAAAAAATAAAACAGCGATTTGCCGAGTTCCTTCGACTGTCCGACGTAACCGGACGAATAACCGGCGGGCAGATTTAATTCTTTGACGTATTGATCCATCGCCGATGTGATGTTTGTCGCCGAACCGCCCGGTTTCGTGTTCGCCAGAAGCGTTACCTGTCGCTGACGATTCAAACGGTCAACCGCGCTCGGTCCCGTGCCTTCTTTGACTTTGACTAATTGGTCGAGCGAAACATAACCGATGCCCGGTTTGCTCGACGGAACAATCAGGCGTTTCAAGCCTTCGATGTCGGTGCGGAAATTATTGATCGCGCGAACGCGCACTTCGTATTGATCCGTGCCTTCGTTGAAAGTCGTCGCTTCCGTTCCGGCAACCAGAGTGTTCAAAGCCTGCGAAACGTCGCCGACGTTCACGCCCAAATCGGCGGCGCGGTCGCGGTTAACCTGAAGCTGAACTTCGGGTTTGCCGCTGATCAAGGTCGAGTCAACGTCAACCGCGTCGGGAATAGTTTTCATTTTCTCGAGCAACTTCGCCGACGCTTCTTCGAGAACCTTTAAATCGGGACCCGAAATCAAAAACTGCACGTTCGCGTTGCGGAAGCCGCCGCCCGAAAAAGCCTGCACCTGCTGAACGCCGGTTCTCAGTTCGGGCGGATAATTTTTCAAAACTTCGCGCGCGTCAACCATTAATTGTTCCTGCGATTTGTCGCGGTCGCCGATGTCGCTCAGGCGGACGTAAATCGTGCCGTTGTTGACGATGTTCTGCTGACCGCCGCCGATGGTCGTCAAAGTGTCGGATACGCCCGGAAGTTTGCGAACGTCGGTGGCGATGCGCTCGAAAAGCTGCGATGTCGAAGCCAAACTGTAACCTTCCGGCGCGCGCACCGAAATTTCAAATTGCGATTGATCGTCAACGGGCAAAAAGTTTTTGCCGACGAACATAAACAGCGGAATGATGCTGATGAAAACCAGTACACACAGCAGAACGATCAGCCAGCGATGCGCCATCGAAAATTTCAAAAGCCACGTATAAGTTCCGTCAATGTATCGGTAAAATCTCGAATCTTTCGCGCTGTCGGCGGAATGTCCTTTTTTATTAGTTTCCGGCTCGCGCGTTTCGATCATTCCGTCGCCGCGAATTTCCTGCGGCTGATACTCGTTTTCAAAATCGAATTCGGGCTTTTCTTCTTTCTTAGGCGGCTTGATCAGACGCGCGGCGAGCATCGGCGTTAAGGTGAACGAAACGATTAATGAAACGCCGATGGCGAACGAAGCCGTCAAGCCGAACGACGACATAAATCTGCCGACGATGCCCTGCATAAATCCGATTGGCACGAACACCGCCATCAACGAAAGCGTCGTCGCCAAAACCGCGAGACCGATTTCGCGTGTGCCTTCAATCGCCGCCTGATACGGGTGCATTCCTTTTTCTTCGACGAAGCGATAGATGTTTTCCAGCACGACAATCGCGTCGTCAATCACGATGCCGACCATCAGCGTCAGCGAAAGCATCGTAATCGAATTGAGCGTATAGCCCATCGCATACATCAGCGCAAACGTCGAAATAATCGAAGTCGGAATCGCCAGAGCCGCGATAATCGTCGAACGAAAACTCCACAAAAACAGAAACACGACGACTGCCGCCAGAATGCCGCCGACAATCAAATGCTCCTCGATTGAATGCAGCGAGTTTTCGATAAAAATCGAGTTGTCGCCGATGATTTGAATGCGGTAATCCTTCGGCAAAGTCGGCTCGATTTCCTTGAGACGCGATTTTACTTCCTGCGCGACGGCGACCGTGTTTTGTCCCGATTGTTTCGAGACGACCAAAGTTACGGCAGGCTGACCGTTCAGACGCGCCTCAGTGCGAAGTTCTTCGCCGCCGTCTTCGACATAACCGATGTCTTTGACCTTCACCGCATAATCGCCGCGCGTGGCGACGACGACATTGGCAAATTCTTCGGGCTTGCGAATTTTTCCAAGCGTTCTGACGCTCGCTTCCGACGCGCCCTGATCTAATCTGCCGCTCGGAAATTCGATATTTTGAACGCGCAAAGCGTTGGAAACTTCCGCCGCCGTGATGCTGTAGGAACGCATTTTGTCCGGGTCAACCCAGACGTTGATTTGTCGTTCGCGCCCGCCGATAATTGAAACCTGACCGACACCGTTGACCGATTCGATGCGCTCTTTTACTTTATCTTTGGCGATTTCCGTTACGTCGCGCAGCGAAGCCGGCGCGGACACGACGATTCGCAAAACCGGCGCGGCATCGGTATCGAGCTTTTGCACGGTCGGCTGCTCGGCGGTTTCCGGCAAATCGGGAATCACCGTCTGTACGCGGTTTTCGACTTCCTGCGCGGCGACGTTGACATCTTTTTCAAGAACGAACTGCACGAAAACTTGCGACGCGCCTTCAATCGAAGTCGAACGCAGTTCGTCAATGCCGCTGATCGTGTTGACGGCTTCCTCGATTTTTTCCGTTACTTCCGTCTCGATTTCCTGCGGCGACGCGCCCGGATTTACGACCGTTACCGTAATAGTCGGAAAATCAATCTTCGGAAAAAGATCAACGCCCAACGAGAAGAACGAAAACGCGCCGACCGTCACCAAAGACAAAATCAACATCGTCGCAAACACCGGACGCTTAACACAAATTTCTGCTAACCATTGCATAAAATCTTTGATTTTGGTTTTTGGTCTTTGGTTTTTGGTTTTTTCCTTAACGTCAGCGTGAAAAAATCCAAAGACCAAAAACCAAAAACCGGTTCACAAATTACTGCCTAACGGAAACACCGTCGTAAAGCTGATTGACATTGCCGACGGCGACCGATTCGTTTTCCTGAATGCCGTTTTGGATTTCGATTAAATTGTTTTCCAGCGCGCCGGTTTTAACGATGCGCTCTTCGGCGCGTCCGTCTTTGACGACGTAGACTTTGTTCGTTTCGCCGTCAACTTTAACTGCCGTCGCCGGAATCATCACTGACGGTTTCGGTTCGGACTGCGCGATTCTCACCGTCGCAAATTGTCCGGGTTTTAAAAGCCCGTCGCCGTTTGCGACTTCGGCTTCGACCGCCAAAGTTCTCGATGTCGCGTTCAAGCTCGGCGAAACTCTGAAAATCGTGCCGCTGAAACTTCTGTCGGGAAACGCGCTCGTCTGCAAAGAAATTGACTGACCGTTTTTAACTTGTCCGATCTGCTGTTCGGGAATGTCAATTCGCAGACGCAAAACCGACGTTCGGACAATCGTCGCCACTTTTTGATTGGTCGAAACGAATTCGCCGACATCGGCATTGCGCTCGGCAACATAGCCGCTGAACGGAGCGGAAATCGTCGTGTCGCTGACGGCTTTCTGCGCCGAAGAAATCTGCGTTCGCACCGAGTCTTCCGCCGCTTTCGCCGTATTTACCGCCGCCTGCGCCGATTTGACCTGCGCTTCGGCGGTTTTAATCGCCTCGAATCGTTGATTCGCCGTGTTGACCGCCGTTTGATATTGCGCGGCGGCTTGTTCGCGCTGGGCTTTGCGCTGGTCGTAAATTGAGCGCGAAACGTCGCCCGATTCGAGCAGTCGTTCGTTTCTGACGAATTCTTTTTCCGCCAATTCGAGCGCGGCTTTCGCGGTTTTTACTTCGGCGACTTCGTTGACGTTAAAGTTTTTTCCTTTCGGCAAACCGAGCTGTGCTCTGACTTGGTCGGCACTCGATTGCGCCTGCTGGACGTTTTGCTGCGCTTGAATCACGTTCGACTGCGCCTGTAAAACTGATGCGTTCGCCTGTTCGAGACGAATTTCCGCGTCGCGCGAATCGAGCCGCGCCAAAACGTCGCCTTTGTTGACGTAACTGCCGATGTCGAAATTAACCGCCGTGATTTTTCCGGCGACCGTCGGCGCGACATCGGTCGTCGCGTCGCTCGCCAAAGTTCCGGTCGCTTCAAAATACGTCGGCAGATTTTTAACAATCGCCGGTGTCGTCGTCGTTTCGATCTGCGTCGGCTGATTATTGGCGTTCGCCGTATTCGCGTTCGCCGCCTTCGAGCCGCCGCACGCCGCGAAAAGCAAACTCGCCGATACGATTAAAATTGCGAAAAATATAAATTTATGAACTCTCATTATTTGGTGCGAAAATCAACTTTTCGCGCGAATTATTTTTTAATTCCGCCGAGCAGAATTTCCGCAAAATTACGCGCGGCATCTTCGTTGGATATTTTTAGTAATTTCTGTTCCTTGTCCCACAAAATATTATTCAGCGAATGATGAACGAACATTCCGATAAACGCGCGAACGACGACGCGCGGCTCAATTTCACGAAACGCGCCGTCCGCTTGTCTTCGACTGATATACGAGCCGAGATAATTGTAGACATCCTGAATGAAATTGTTAAAAAACATTCTCGCCAAATCGTGATCTTCGAGCGCGGAATGCAGCATCAAGCGCATAAAATCGCAATCTTCCGAATGTTTGTTAAGCGCGTTCAAAGCCATCGTATAAAAAACGCCGAAATCGTCTTTGTTCTTCGCTTTTTCCTCAATATCTTCAAACGGATGCTGATACTGCCGGCTGCACGCTTTATGATCGAGAATTGCCGAATAAAGTTCTTCCTTGTTGGCGAAATGACGGAAAATTATCGCTTCGGAAACGCCCGCCGCGCGCGCTATTTCTTTAGTCGTCGTGCCGCTGAAACCGCGCTGTGAAAATAGTTGAATCGCTACGCGCAGAATTTGTTTGCGCCGCTCGTCGCCCGACATACGGTTGGTGATAATTTCGTTTGTTTCTAATTCTTTAATCAATAATTTCTCCGTCGGAAAAATAAGTAAGTAAGCACTTACTTTCTCATTTCAAAAACGGTTTGTCAAGATATTGTGAATTAATTAACAAGAACTTTGCGAAAAAGATTTTCGTATCAACTTTTCATCGGAAGAGAACATCAAAGACGAAACCGATAAGTTAAAATTGAATTTGGTTGATTTCGATTAGTTTAACAAAAAGGAGACGAAAAAAATGGCAGAAACAGCGGCAGAACAAGGATTGGTAAAAACCGACGTTTACAACGGCGAAGACAAAGCGGCGAACGATTATATGAACGAATTTAAAGGACAGGCGCAGGAATACGGTCAGAAGTTTCAAGACGCGGCGGTGAAAGCGAAAGATTTTGCCAGCGAAAAATACGCGGCAGCGAACGAGAAATTCAAGGAACTGCAAAACAAAGACCCGAAGGAATTGGTCGAAGACGCGAAAGAATTCGCGCGTCAGAAACCCGGACAGGCTTTGTTGATTTCGGCGGCGGCGGGTTTGATTATCGGCTTGCTCTTAAAAGGTCGCAGATAAATTTCGTTCCGAGTTAACTTCAAAAAGGCGATTCCGATTTTCGGAATCGCCTTTTTGCGCGGGTTTTTTAAATTTTGCTTTTTGATTTCGCGCAGACTCAAGTTAAAATTATGGACGCATAACACGCAGTCATCAATTAAAAAAAATACAATGAAATTCTACAACGACGTTATACATCTGATCGGCAACACGCCGCTCGTTAAAATCAATCATCTCGCCAAAAAGAACGGCATCAAGGCGCAAATGTTCGCCAAAATGGAAAATCTCAATCCGGGTTTTTCGGTCAAAGACCGCATCGGCATCTCGATGATCGAAGCGGCGGAAAAAGACGGAATTTTGAAAAAAGGCGGCACGATTGTCGAAGCGACTTCCGGCAACACGGGCATCGGACTCGCGCTCGCGGCGGCGGTCAAAGGCTATAAATGCGTTTTCGTTTTGACGGAAAAAGCGTCGGTCGAAAAATCCAGATATTTAAAGGCTCTCGGCGCGGATGTCGTGATCTGTCCGGCGGCGGCAAAGCCCGGCACGCCCGATCATTACGTCGAAACGGCGAGGCGAATCGCGTCGGAATTGCCGAACTCTTTTTATCCTGACCAATATAATCATCCGGCAAATCCGGCGGCGCATTATAAAACTACGGGACCGGAAATCTGGAACGACACCGACGGGCGCATTACGCATTTCGTCGCCTCAATCGGCACGGGCGGCACGATCAGCGGCGCGGGTAGATATTTAAAGGAAAAAAATCCCGACATTCAAATCATCGGCGCAGACCCATACGGCTCGATTTTCAAAGATTATAAAGAATCCGGTCGTGTTCCTGAAGCCACGCCGTATCTGGTCGAAGGCATCGGTCAGGCTCTCCCCGTCGGCAACGCCGATATGAAGACGATTGACGAAATCATCAATATCACCGACCGCGAATCGTTTGAAATGGCGCGGCAATTATCGCGCAAAGAAGGAATTTTCTGCGGCGGCTCGACCGGCACGATTTTCGCCGCCGCGCTTCGCGTAGCCAAAGACCTGGACGAAAACGGCTTGGTCGTGTTCATCGTTTGCGACACGGGCGAGCATTATTTGACGAAGTTTCATTCGGACGAATGGATGAAGGAAAAACTTCTGCTCGAACCGCAGCGAATCACCGCCGGACTGATTAACGAAACGAAAAATTCCGGCGCGCCGCACGCGCTCGTCTTCGTCGCGCCCGACGAAAACGTCGGCAAGGCTCTGGAAATGATGAACGAAATCGGCGTAACGCAGATTCCGGTTCTGGAAAATAATCAATCAATCGGCTCGATCCGTGAAAGCCGCGTTTTAACGAAATTGCTCGAAAACCGCGATTTGCTTGAAGCCAAAGTTTCAGACGTAATGGACGAAAGTTTTCCGATTGTCGAAGTTGACGCGAATTTTAACGAAATAAAGCAAAAATTGAAAAAATCTCCCGCCGTTTTAATTGAAGATTTCAAGCGTATTACGGGTATAATTACCCGAATGGATATGTTGGATTTACAGAAATAAGTCTCGAGTCTCGAGTTCCGAAGTCGGACAATCGCGTTGACTTGGAACTTGAAATTTTGGACTTTTGTGGAGAAGCGATGAGCGATAAACCGAAGGACGACGATTGGGGAATGACGATGCCGCATATGCGGCTCGAGAATGAAAAAAACGCAGACGATTTCGCGGACGAATATACGCCATTCAAAAATTCCGCGCCCCAATCATCGCCCGCCGATGATTGGGGAATGACGACCCCGAACCTCAATCCGCCCGTGAATCAGCGCGACAGCCAGCCTTCTTCGGATTTCGATAAAACTACGCCGAATATCAATATTCCGAACGACTTTCGACCGGATGATTATTCAACGCCTGTCGCTCAAACGCCCGCCGATAATTGGGAAGCGACCGCGCCGAATATCAATATTCCACAGCCGGAAAACAAACAGGAAAATTGGGAAATGAAACCGCCGAAGGCTGACGCTTCACCGCACATCACGCTTCAACCGGCGGAGAAAAAACGAGACGATTGGGAAACAAAACCGCTCGAAAATGCCGCGCCTCCGCCGTCGAATAATCAAGACGATTGGGGAATGTCAATGCCAAACGTCAATGTTCCGCGCGAGAAAAAAGCGAACGATTGGTCAATGCCCGCGCCGGTGTTCCGCAAATCCGAAGGCGAAAAGCTCGACGACGTAGCCAGGCGGACGGCGTTTTTCAATCTCAAGGAACTCGAAAATTTTGACCAGCCCGCGTCGAAAAGTTCCGACGATTTTGATAAAACCGCGCCGAATTTTAATTTCTCGCAAAATCAGCCGCCTTCAGTTAACTACGCCGCGCCGTTTGCCGATTTAAATGCCCAACCGCCAATTTCCGAATCGTTTCAATCTGCCGCGCCGACGGTTGAAGAAGTTAAGCCGCCAATTAAATCCGGCAATTCCAAAATCATTTATATTCTCGGCGGGCTGTGCGCGATGTTTTTGTTCGGCGCAATTTTTCTAGGCGCGCTTTATTTTTTGTTTTTGAGAAGTTCGGAAACGGCGAGCCGCGTCGAACCGGCGACAACACAGCCGGGTGAGCCGTTTGAAACGTCCGCGCCGCTTGCGCCGACCGTTTCAAACGACGCGAGCGATTTGCCGAAAACAATCGAATACAAAGGCGCGATGATGTTAGTTCCGGCGGGCGAATTTTCGATGGGCAGCGACGCGGGCG
>CAXTMQ010000005.1:10116-16456 GCA_964245305.1 uncultured Pyrinomonadaceae bacterium | reverse complement strand
ATCGAAACCGGCGCACAAGGTTGATCTGCCCGCGTACTATATTGATAAAACGGAAGTTACAAACGCCGAATACAAAGCGTTTTGCGACGCGACGGGCAAAAAATATCCGCCGAATCCGCATTTTGAAAAGGATTATTTTCTGAGCCGTCCGAACGCGCCGGTCGTCGGCGTTTCGTTCGCCGACGCGAAGGCTTTCGCGGAATGGGGTGGAAAGCGTCTGCCGACCGAAGAAGAATGGGAAAAAGCCGCTTCGTGGGATGCGGCGGCGAATATGAAACGCGAATTTCCCTGGGGCGATACGTTTCAGAAAAACAATGCCGCATTCGGAACGGGAAAAATCTCGGATGTCGGCAAATTTCCGGCGGGCGCGAGTCCGACGGGAGCATTGGATATGGCGGGCAATGTCCTCGAATGGGTTGACGCATATTTTCAGCCGTATCCGAACAGTCCGAGCAAAAATGCCGAGTTCGGCGAAAAAAATCGCGTCGCTCGCGGCGGACATTTCGGCTCGAAATCGAGCGACAGCTTAAAAACGACAAAAAGAATCTACGTTTCGCCCGACATCGCTTCGGGCGAAGACAACGAAAAATTAATTGCGGCAGTCATCGGTTTTCGCTGCGCGGTTTCCGCAGACGACAGCCGCGTCGCCGACGCGCTTCAGAGACAAGGCAAATAATTTAATAAAACCGCGTCAAGAAAAGGATTCAGAGGCTTTCAGGCGAATTTCAGATTTATGAATCGAAACGCATTTCGGGAAAAATTATTATTTATCGCACCGATTTTAATTGTTGTTTTCGGCGGCGCGGCTAATATTTTCGCGCAGGCTGACGAAGTTTTAATCGTCAAAGAAAAGGCGCGAACCGTGATTCGACCGAAAGCCAAACCCGCCGCGAAAAAAGTTGATTACGTTAAAACCGTCTCGATTACGCGCGTCTCAAAAAAGAGCCGTAAAAATTACCGCAAGCCGACTGCGGTCGTTAAAAACGCGAAACAAATTCAAACGCGCGGAATTGTTTCCAACGCGGATGTCAGAAAAATAAAAGTTCCGCTGCTTGCCGTTCAGTTGAAATTACTGCTTGTTAACAAAGACGGCAGCGAATCGGAATTTAATCCGCAGGCGACGTTCACGCCCGACGACCGTCTGCGGCTTTCGATCACGGCGAATCAGCGCGGCTATCTTTACGTTATCCGCCAAAAATCGCCCGAAGAAAGCGGCGAAATTATTTTCCCGACGAAGCTCGCCAACGGCGGAAGTAATTTGGTTTCAGCCAATTACGAATATGTTATTCCAAGCAATTGCCCGAAGGAATTCATCGCCGCGCCGCGCGACTGCGCTTTGACGCTCGCGCCTTATGCGGACGCGCCGCAGGAATTTTTTACGCTGATTTTCACGCGCGATCAATTAATCGGTTTGCCCGATGATGTGAAAAATACGCGCGTCAGCCTTGTTAATTTGATGACGGCGGGCAAAATCGAATCGAAAACGCTCGTCAATTTGATTGAAGATTCTGGACAGGATTTGGTTTCGCAGGCGGGCGACACGCCGTTTGCCGTCCGCATCGTCAACACCAACCCGAACGACAACGAAGAAATTATCGAAACCTTCGTTTTGAATAAACAGAAAAAGTAAATTTTTTAAGATGGCAGACGCGAAACTAAAATACGACGATAGGGAAATGACGCTCGGCGAAACCGTAGTATCGCTCGGACGCGCGACGGATAATTCCGTGTCGTTTTCCTCGGATTCAAATGTTTCGCGTTATCACGCCGAAGTCGAATTTCGCGGCGGCGATTACTGGTTGATTGATCTCGGCAGCAGCAACGGCACGACGCTTAACGGCGAAGCAATCAAAGGCGAGCGAAAATTAAACGACGGCGACGAAATCGCGTTCGGCGGCACGAGCAAAGTTTCATTCGTCGTCGCCGACGAAAGCAAATCCGCGCCGAACAATTCCGTGCCGTCGGGCGATGACGCGGACGCGGCGGCAATCAACGCGGAAGGCGAATCGGAAAGCGACGCGGCGGAAAAAGAACAGGAAGCGGAAATCGCCGCGGACGAAAAAACGGTTTCCAAATCGAGAATGCCTTTGATGCTCGGCATCGCCGGCGCGACGGTCGGATTGGCGGTTGCCTGCGTCATCGGCGCGGTCATTTATTCGACAACGGGAACGACCAAATGCGAAGCCAAAGCCGTCATCGTCAGCCCCGAATACGGCGACGCGCTCCGTGAAAAAACCGACATCGAAGTCAAAGCCGAAAACGCCGAATGCGTGAGCCGCGCCATTTTTTTGTTAGACGGCAAAGAATTCGACAGCACGACCGAACAGCCGTTTAAGTCAACGATTGATCCGAACGAGCATCCCGAACTCGCCAACGGCGGTTTGTATTCTTTGCAGATCGCCCTCGAAGACCAGGAGGGAAATAGAATTTTACAGCCGACCGATGTCGCCGTGCAGCTTGAAACCAGAGAAATCGCCACGCCGACACCAACGCCGACCGAAGTTGCCGAAGTTCCGACACCGACACCGGCGAAAAATCAAAGACCGTCGCTCATCGAAACGAAGGATTTGGCGAAGAATTTTTTAACAAAAGATTTTCCGGCAAACGCCAATTACAATGTTTCCGATCCTGATTTTTTGAAGGAAGTGCAAAAACAAACCGATGCGTTTGCCGCTTCGGAAGGCTATTTTGCGCGGGCGACGGCTTACCGCGATGTCATCAGCGTCGCGTTCGTGCAGGAAAGAAACTTAGACGCTTCGCTTGGTTTTATTTTGGCGATGAGCCGCAGTCAATTTAAACCGCAAAGGCAGGGCGCGGACGAAGGTTTGTGGCAGATGAGTCAGAATTTCGCCGCCGAAAACAGCTTGAACGGAACGTGCGGAACGGAAACTTTGTCGGATGCGTCGCAGAATTGCGCCGCGAAAGCCGCTTCGCAGTATTTGAAATCGCTCGTTTTGGAAGTGTTTGAAGGCGACGTGGTTTACAGTGTCGCCGCGTTCGGCAAATCGCCGCAGGAAGCGAATATTTGGAAGGCGACGCTGCCTGCCAATCGCGCCGATTTTTGGAAAAACATCAAAGACGCGAAACAGCGAGAACAAGTCGCCAAATTTTTCGCGGCTGGAATGGTCGCCGAAAATCCGCAAAAATACGGACTCAAACGCGACCGACCGATTTCCGAGCTTTATAAAAATCTGGTCGGAAATTAGTTGCGGTTGCCGATTTAATTACACCAAGCAAAATCCGATTTTTATCCTAAAACGAACTTTGCACAAAAATTCGGATACTGAAAAATAATCAAGGCGACATTCTCGATTGTCAATTCTAAATTTTCAATCGTTCATCAATGAATATCTATTTAACAATTTAGAATTGACAGTTGAAAATTTAGAATTACGTCTTCGATTGAGCCGGTTTTCTTGATTTTCGTGCAAAACCATTAAAACGCAAGAAACTGGTTTTTGCGGCGTTCGCAATTTATCGTAAAATTGATTTTTCGCGGCAAACAAATGGCTGAGATTTTTCTGATATATCCGACTTCCGAAGGCTCGAAAGAAATTGCAATCGAACGCGAGCGAACGACGTTCGGACGCACCGATTTAGCCGATTTTCGTCTTGACGATGAAGGACTTTCGCGTCTGCACGCGACCGTTTATCGTGACGGCGAGCGAGTTTGGATTGTTGACGAAAACTCGACGAACGGCAGTTTCGTCAACGGCGAACGAGTCGGCGGCAGCGGCACGATTTTGAAAAACGGCGACCGCATAAAAATCGGCAATCACACGCAGTTGACCGTTAAAATCGGCGATGCTCAAAACGCGCCGCCGGTCGCCGCAGTGCAAAACCAGCCGTCAAAACCGAGCGTCGCCGCATCAAGCGCGCCTTCAAATTCGGCGATGCTGATTCCGGTTCTGGTAACGCTCGGCGCGCTTTTTGTCATCGGTATCGCCGGGCTTTTTATTGCGATGAAGGCAATCGGCGGCGATTCGGACATCGTTTACAAATCGAACACGGGCGATAATTTCGACACTTACGAAAATTCGACGAACGACAGAAACACCGAAAAAACTGAAAAAACCGAAAAATCACCGACACCGGAAAAAACCGCTTCGCCGAATTCTACGCCTGAAAATACGACTTCGAGCAATTCGACGGTTTCGCTGAACAGCGGCTCGACTGTGACATTGCCGAGCGGAAAAAAATATCAGGATATGTCCGACGACGAAAAAAATCGTTACATCGCCGCCAAATCGGAAAAAATCGCCCGCATCATCGGCAATCAAAAAAGCGACGCGATTCCGTCTGAAGCCGTGCAGGAAATCAAAAGATTTTTGGGCGGTTACGTCAGCCGTCTCGACAAGCCGAAAAACGATAATTGTTCGCAGGGCGGTTGGGTGAAAAGCGATTTCAGAACGGTTCTCGACCGCGCGACAAAAAATTCGCCGTTTATCGTTCGCTCGTTCAACGGCGAAGGCATCGAACCGCAAATCGGTATTTACATTGCGATGATCGAATCGGAACATTGCCCGTGTCTCGAAAGCCCGACGCACGCCAAAGGAATGTTTCAATTTCTCGCGTCGAGTTCGCCCGATTACGGCTTGCCCGCCGATCAAAGATGCGAACCCGAACCGGCGGCGAAAGGCGCGGCGCGTTACGTTAAATCTTTGATGGGACGCTTCGGAACTGCGCCGGACAGCGTTCCTTTATCAATTGCCAGCTACAACAGCGGGCAGGGAAATCTATCCAAAAACCTAGATAAAGTTTTCGCCGCCGCCGCCAATCAAGACCGCAATTTTTGGACATTGATGGCGAATCAAAGCAAAATGGAAGGCGGCGCGGCGAAACAGTTCAGCAATGAAAACGTCAAATACGTGCCGAAGTTTTTCGCCACCGCGATCATCGGCGAAAATCCGCAGGATTTCGGCATAAACCTGCAGCCGCTCTCGACTTATACAAAATGAAGCCGCAAATTGCCGCGGATAAACGCAGATGAAATTTTTAATAAAAATCTGTATTTTAACTGCGCTAATCTGCGGTTAAAATTATGATTGAACTTTGGCTCAAATTTACCGACGAAAACGGAGACGGGCGGCGCGTGGCGGTGAACGATGAACTTTTTATCATCGGCAGACATTCGTCGAACGATTTGTGCATTTCGGACAATCGTCTTTCGCGCGAACACGCCCGCATCGAGCGTTTTTCCGATCAGTTTTATGTTTCCGATTCAAATTCGAGCAACGGCTCGACGCTCAACGGCGCGCCGCTCGGAGAAGCCCGAATTATCCGCGACGGCGACGTTTTAAATCTCGGCGGCATCAATATGAAAATCGAAATTGTCTCCGACGAAGCGAATGCCGCGAACAATGCAAACGCCAATTCGAGCAATCAAGCAAACGATTTGCCTACTGTAAATGCAGCTCAAAATCCTCCGATGAGCGCGTCTGTCATTTCGCAAAGCAAAACAATTTCCGCCGATTCAAATCAAATTCCGACCGCGTTTTTCTGGCTCGCGCCGGCTTTCGGTCTCGTCGTTTTAATCGTTATTGGCGGTCTGCTGTTCGTTTTCGCCAAAAAGGAACCTCAAACTGCCAAGACCGACGATTATCCGGTTTACACGCCGCGCGAAAATTCATCGAAAAAAAATGATCCGTCGGTTGACGACACGCCGACACCGCGAACGTCGAATACGCCCGACAATTCCGGCAATTCGGCTTCGTCAACGCCCGACACGATTGACGCGCCAACGCCGCCGAAAGCGTCCGGCGACGCGGAAAAAATCGAACAAAACGCGGCTTCGTTTCTCAGGCGCATCGCGCAGAACGATCCGCGGGCGTTTCTAACCGGCAAACAAACCGAAGCGATAAATTCAAAAATCAATCAATTTAAAGGCTCTGCCGCGCTCGCGGAAAACTTGAAAGCGGTCAAAAAAAACGCCGCGCAGTTTTCGACTTTAGCCGATTCCAAAAATTTAAAAGGGCAATTTTTAGCCGCCGCCGCATTAACGAAAATCGGCAATTCACGCGGCGAACCGCTTGCCGTCGCCAATCAGATGCTGCCGATTTTGAGCGATTTAAAAGTAACGCTCGACAACAAATTAGCCGACGACAATCTATTGATAATCGCCGCCTATGATCGCGGCGAGGCAAATCAGCCGCGCTCTCTGCAAACTACGCTCGAAGCACTTTCCAAGCAGACGCAAAATATCAGTCCGCGCGAAATTCGGACGATTTGGTTTCTGCACGAAAAGGGGAAAATAACCGACGCGGAATATAATTTCGCGCTGCAATTTATCGCCATCGGCGCGATTATGCAAAATCCGAAAGATTTCAATGTCAACGCCGAC
>CAXTMQ010000005.1:0-10016 GCA_964245305.1 uncultured Pyrinomonadaceae bacterium | reverse complement strand
ATCCGCTGTTTTTATAGCTGACAGCTGATAATTGACGGCGGATAGTTGAAATCAAACTTTTATCCAGCCAGTCGCAAAAATTTTATGCGTCGTTTTTACGCTTCCGCCGCGCAAATCAGCAATAAAATCATCACGCTCGACGCGGAAGAAACGCGGCATCTGCGTGACGTTCTGCGGCTTCGAGAGGGCGCGAACGCGCAGGTTTTCGACGGCGAAGGCACGGAATATTTATGCACTGTCAAAAGCGTCAAGCGAAACGAAACGATTCTCGAAATCGCTGAAAAAATCGCGTCCGCCGCGCCCGAATCCGCGCTCGATTTGACTTTAGCGGTCGCGCTTTTGAAAGGCGAAAAATTTGATTTGGTCGTGCAGAAATCGGTCGAATTAGGCGTAACGAATTTTGTTCCGCTCGCCGCGATTCGCGCCGACGTAAAGTTGAAAGAAACGGAAAAACGGCTTGTAAGATGGCGCAAAATCGCGCTCGAAGCCGCCAAACAATCGGGACGCGCCAGATTGATGCGAATCGAAAATTCTTTGAATTTTGACGACTTTATCAAAACAGCCGACGGCGCGAAAATTTTATTTGCCGAGCGCGGCGGCGAAAGATTTTCGGCGATAAAAAAATCCGCGAAAATAACGGCAATCGTCGGCGCGGAAGGCGGCTGGGAAACATCGGAAATCGAAGCGGCACGTAATGCGAATTTTCAAATTATCACGTTCGGCGGCAGAATTTTGCGGGCGGAAACGGCGGCGATTTCAGTCGCGGCGATTCTGCAAAATCAATTCGGCGACGTGAATTAAATACTTTGAAGTTTATTTTGTTCTGCTACTTAAATCGCGTTGCGAAGGCTCGTAATCAACGGTCATTTTTCTTTTGCAGCGATATAATTTCGGCGACCGACGAAAGAATTTTTTGACCGAATGTTTTGGGTTTTTCCGTGTCGGTTGCGTGGATGCCGAGCAAAACGTGAATGACTTTGACTGGCGCAAGCACGGTTTGGTCAACGTCTTTGGTTGAAGACCAAGGGCTGATGCCGACGTGAACGCGCCGCGTCTCATCAATCCACGCTTCGACGTTTTCCAGATCAATCGCTTCGGCAACTTGTTCGGCGTTCGCCGTTTCGGGCAAATCTAAAACAACCGAACAACGCTCGTCAATGGCGAGGACGCAATCTACGCCGACCGTTTCGCGCAAGCCGATTCGCACGTCTTGAAAAACCGCTTCGAGCGCGTTTCGCGTCGCCTCAAAAAGCTGTTTTTGTTTGGCTGAAACTTTCGAGTTTTCCGGCGGCGCGATTGATTCGCCGGACTGCAAAATTTTCCAAATCGCCGGAACGCGCCATGCTTCCAATTTTTCCCCGCGCACGGGCGGACCGCCCGTAAATGCGAGTTCTCAATAATCTTCCCAACGTCCAACCCAGCGACTCATTTTAAAACTCCTTCTTAAAATTCGATCAACAGAACTAATGTTTATGCGGATGCGCGTGCGAATGCGCCGTTTTTTTACCGGCAACGATTTCCCGCGCCGGCAAAGTAACGAAAAGTTTGCCGTGTTTCACGCCTTTCAAACTCAAAAGCGAATCGGCGAGCGAACGCACTTGGCTGATTTCGCCGCGCAAGACGATGATTTCCATACAATCGTCGTGATTAATGTGAACGTGCAGAACCGACACGATGAAATTAAAAAATTTGTGCTGCAGCGTGTTCATTTTATCCGACAGATCGTTGGCGTGATGATCGTAAACCAAAGTCAGACTGCCTAAAATTTCGCCGGTTTCAGGCGCGTCGTCGAGTTTCGATTTAACGAGCGCGTCGCGCATTAGATCGCGCAACGCTTCCGAACGATTCGCGTAACCTTGCGAAGCGATCAATTCATCAAAATTTTGTAAAAGCTCTTCTTCGGCACTCACGCCGAATCTTAAAAGTTCGCTCATATTTTCCCAATTCTGTTTATATTAAAAACTATTTAGACAATCATAGCATTTTAGATTTAAGCAGCGGAAATCTTAAACAAGATCGGACGGCTCGGACTCGCGTCCGAAGCGAACGGCGCGATTTGCAGATTGAGCAGATAATTTCCGTCGGCAATTTCGTTTTTGACATAAATCAGTTCGGTGATTGTATTGTAAAGCCGACTTTGCTCGTTCAATTTGAATTCACTCGGCGCGACGTTCCAAAAAATTCGATGGTTCGATAATTTTCCTTCGTCGAAAATCCGATCAATCGAAGGCAAATCAACAAGCAAATGTTTTATTTTTAATTCATTTAAAAAACGCATCGCTTCGGTCGAAAAAAACGGCGGAACTTTTTCCAGATAAGTTCGCGTCAGCTTGCTTTCGGCGTTCGGTAATGTGCGAACGATTAAGCCTTTCGGTAAATTGTTATCTGCTTCATTCAATTTAGGATTTAGAATTTGGAATCCGGAATCGCCCAAAGCATTTTCAATCGCCGTCCGCGTAATCAGCAAATCATTTTTGTTTAATTTGATAACGTAAGTTTCGTTTGTTTCCGACGCTTTTTCCGGCTCGACGGAAATCAAACTCGCCAAAACAAAAGCGTCGCGCAGGCAATCGCGCACGGAAATTCTTTCGTCGGTAATGTGTCCGACGCATTCGGTGTGCGTTCCGTTGCAGTGCGGAATAAATTTTATTTGTTCAAAATTACAGCTTCCGCCGCGGCGCGTGTCGCCGATTAAATCGCCCGCTTCACACGCCGTCGCCGTCGCTCGTTCGACCGCATAGACGTTCGGCTGATCGCCGTCGAAACGAAGCGGAATCGAAATGTCGAGCGGCTTTTCCAAATTGATTTCGTATCGGCGATTATTCGCTTGAAAAGAAAAAATCATCTTTAGAATTTTATCATTTCGCAAAGCGGCGGACGATGAGCGCGATTGGCAGACCGATGCAGAAAATATGTATCGAAACATTGAGCGCGATCATTTCGGGCGAATGCGGCATCGTGAACGGCGCGGCGGACAGCGAAACGATGACGTGATACATCAGCGTGTAAACGATAATGCCGTAGATGATGCCGGAGATAACCGGCTGCGCGGTCAGAAATTTTATTCGGCGGCTCGCCGCGTAAAAAATAATCGTCCAGACGAAAGCGATGCCGAAATGCGTCAAAAAGCCGAGCGCGGCAGTTGTCGTGCCGCCTTCAAAGCTCGGCTTACCGAGCCAGCCGCTGGCGATGCTTTGCAGCATTTGTTCGTATTTGCCGCTGCGAAACGCGGTAACGACGAACGCCGCTGTCAAATCCAGAACGCCCGCCGTTAATCCGGCAAACAAAATCGCCCGAAAACCGCCGGATTTGTTCGCCGACAATTCGGACGCGGAAATTTCTTCCATAACTTTTTTCTCCGTCGCAAATTTTGAATTTGATTTGTAAAACTTTAACGATAGAGATTCGCGTCGTTACAGGGAAGTTGTCCTGCCGCCGTCAACCGGCAGATTTATTCCGTTGATATACGAAGCCGCCGGACTCGCCAGAAAAGCGACGGCGTTTGCCGTTTCCGACGCTTCGGCAAAACGCCGCGCGGGAATTTCCGATTCCATCTGTTTTTGAATTTCTTCTTTTGTCTTGCCTGTCGCTTTCGCTCTGTTTTCAATAATCGCTTCGATTCGTTTTGTCCGGGTCGAACCGGGCAGAACATTGTTGACCGTAATTCCGAATTCGCCGAGTTCGCCCGCCAGAGTTTTCGACCAACTAGCGACCGCGCCGCGAATCGTGTTCGACACGCCGAGATTCGGAATCGGCTGTTTCACGGAAGTCGAAATAATATTGATAACGCGCCCGTATTTTTCAGACTTCATTCGTTCGACCAACGCCTGAACGAGAATTTGATTGCAGATCAGATGCGTTTGAAACGCCGCTAAAAATTCTTCCGCTTGCGCGTCAATCGCTCGTCCGGCAGGCGGTCCGCCGGTATTGTTGATTAAAATATGAACCGGCGACGGATTGATTTTTAAATATTCGGCGACGCTCGCCTTCAGTTCGTCGGGCTTCGAAAAATCGGCGACGATAAAATCGTGTCGCTGATTTTGTGTCGTGTCGAGTTCGTTTTTAACGCGCTCCAAAGATTCTTCGTTCCGCGCCAGTAAAACGATTTCCGCACCCGAACTTGCCAATTCCAACGCGACGGCGCGACCGATGCCCTGCGTGCTTCCGCAAACGAAAGCGCGTTTGTTTTTTAAGCTGATGTCCATAAAATTATTTACGAATTATCCGATTTTTGAGCGTAATTTCAAAACCGCGCGAAGTTTATATTTGACGGATAACAAAGCGCACAATGACATCGGCGACCGTCGCCGCATCAAAGCCGTGAAGGACGCTTATATTTCTGAAAAAGAAAATTAAAAGTTATTTTTAAGTTTTTGAAAATTTTCGTTTTCCGTGAACGGCTCGGTAAAATTTCCGATCTCGAAAAGTTTTATCAAGCCGTTTTCAAACGTGAAAATATGCTCGACCGTTTTATCGTCTAAAACATTTCCGTCCAAATCTCCGACGATTTGGCGAAGTTTGACGAAGCTTTTATTGTCATCAATTTCGGTTTCCAAAATTTCCAGTTGCGGATTGAAAATTTCAAACTGCCTGCGCCAATAGTCGCGCACATTGTCGCGCCCGTCAACAAATCCGCCTTCCATTCCGTTCGCCCATTTCACGTCTTCCGCCATCATCGAAAGAATTTTTTCGATTTCGCGTTTGTTAAATGCGTCGTAAAGATTTTGCAGCAAATTCTGATTTAAAGTCATAAACGATTTTAACTCTTTGGCGCGTCGAAACCAATTTTCGCGCTTTCGATAAAATACATCTGTCACAAAAAAGGATGCGCGTTGTCCGGCAATTCGTAAAATTCGCGGAAGAAACGAATCGGCGGAAGAAACAAAACCGCGCCGAAAATGTTCATCGCGGCGGTTATCAGCAAAGCGATTTTAATCAATTTCGTCACAGCCGTTCGATTTGTTTCTTGACTTCGCGCAAATCAATTTCGCCGATGTTTTCGACTTTCGCGCAGATCTCCATCAACAGTTTATCCTGCGCGTTGCCTTTTTCTTTGGCGACCGAATAAGGCAGATCTTCGCGGAAAGTAACCATCGAATATTTGGAAAAATAATCGGGAAAAGTTTGTTCTAATTTTGTTTCCAGCTCGCGTTTTCGTTGAAAAACCGGACCGGCGACGGCATCGCGCATTTCGTAGAAATTTTCTTCCGCCATTTCCGCAATCGCGTCGGCGTTCGGTTTTCTGGTGTTTGTAAATTCATCGAAAATTGATTTCCAATCTGTGCCGTGTTTATCAATCAACTGATTTAAAATCCGGCAATCTTCAAATGAAGCGTTCATTCCTTGCCCGTAGAACGGCACGACGGCGTGCGCCGAATCACCGAGCAAAAGCGATTTGCCGCCGACGTTCCAAGGAAAACATTTGATTGTCCCTAGGTTTCCAACCGAATTAGCGAAAAAATCCGTCGTTAAATCCGTCATCAGCGGAATCGCGTCGGCGAAATACTTTTCAAAAAATTCGAGCAAAGATTTTTCATCTTTCAGTTGCTCGAAACTGTTTTCGCCCGTGTGCGCGAGAAAAAGCGTACAGGTAAAGCTGCCGTCGAAATTCGGCAGCGCGATCATCATAAACGAACCGCGCGCCCAAATATGAAGAGCATTTTTCTCCATTTGAAAATCGCCGTTTTCACTCGGCGGAATATGCAGTTCTTTATAACCGTGTTCGAGCCACTTCTGCGAAAAATCGAAACGCGAAACCGCGCCGTGCAGCATCGAATTTCTAGCGGCTGAACCCGCGCCGTCAGTTGCTATAACCGAGTCGAAAGCGACATCATTCGGCTCTTTCAAATTTATAGAAAAATAAATTCGGTCGGACTTGTAATCTATGTGATGACATTGATGATTAAAAAAGAATTTTACGCCGTCGTATTTTTCGGCTTCGTTTATCAAGGCGATGTTCAATCCGCCGCGCGAAACCGAGTTGATATATTCGCCTTTTCTGCCCGAATAAGGAAGAAGTTTTTTTTGCCCGTCAACGGCGTGAATCATTCGCCCGAACATCGGCATGGCTTCGGCGAGCATATATTCGTCGAGTCCGACTTCTTTCAAAGCCGCGATTCCGCGATTCGACAGCGCGAGGTTGATCGAACGTCCCGCCGACAATTTTTCCGTTCGCAGATCGGCGCGGGCTTCGTAAATTTCGCATTCGATTTGTTTTTTCGCTAAATAAATCGCCAGCAGAGAACCCGACAAACCCGCGCCGATGATGATGACTTTTTGTTTGGACATAAATTTATTCTAAAAACTCCAAATGCCTTTTTCCAATTCGTCGAGCGTAAAATCAACGGCTTCGGGCTTTAAACGCAAGGCGTATCTCCGTAAATCGGCGGTTTCGTAAAGCATCGTCAGCATCATCAAACGCTTTCGCATCGTTTCGTCGAGCTCGTTTTCGGCATAGCCGTAGGATTTAAAAAATTCGCGCTGCAATTTTCCCTGTCCCTGAATTATCAGAAGCCCGACGGCGAGAAATTCGTATTCGTGAAAACCTTTACGCGAATCGGCAAAATCGAAAAGTCCGGCGATTTGCCATTCGTTTTTATCGTTCTTTCGCAGACGCAAATTTCCGAAATGCGCGTCGGCGTGCATAAAAACGAACGGCGGATTTCTGGGAATCAACTTTAAGTTTTCTTCGATAAATTTCGGCAGAGCGTCCAACATTTTTCGATTTACGCCGTGCGCGATTTGCCGTTCGATAAAAGTCGCGGCGCGATCTGCGACGAACGCCGCCCAATTGTTTTCAAAAGAACCGGCAGAAAGCGCGTGAATCTGTTTCAAGCCGCGCGCCAATTTTCCGACGAACGGAATCTGTTCGCTTTCCGGTAATTTTAACCAATCGGCGCGTGTCATCGAAACGCCTGAAATTTGCGTTATTAAGGCATACTGAAAATTTTCAAACTCGCCTGTTTTAACGATTTCGGGCGTTCTAAAATCAATTTTTTCGCCGACGAATTCGAGTGCCTTAATCTCGCGCTCGAAACAATTTCGGAACGGGCGGTAAATCTTTAAAATAAATTTATCGTCAATCGAAAAGACAACGTGATCGCTGCTGTCGAGCCGTCTTATTTCGTTGTAAAAAACTTTTTCGAGTCGGCAAATTTCTTTGGCAACATCAAGCCAAATTTCGCTTTGAAAATGTTTCTCGAAATCTTCCTTGGTTTTTATTTTTGGAATTTCAGGCATCACTTTCAAGTCAAGCAATTCTTCAAAATCTCGACAAATTTCCGGCAATCTGCAAACGAATTGTAAAGCGGAACCGGCGCGACGCGGATGACATCAGGTTCGCGCCAATCCGCGATCACGCCCTTTTCGGAAATCGCTTTGAATAAATTTTTGCCCGCGTTTTTGACGCGAATCGAAAGCTGACAGCCGCGTTCCGCTGCGTTTTTCGGCGTGATGATTGCAATGCGCTCGTCGTGAATCTCGTTTAATAAAAACTCTAAATAATTCGTCAGTTCGATTGATTTCTCGCGCAGATTTTTCATTCCGGCTTCGGCGAAAATTTCCAGACTCGCTCTTAAACTCGCCATCTGAAAAATCGGCGGATTGGAAAGTTGCCAGCCTTCCGCGCCTTTGATCGGAACGAATTCGTCGCCCATTAAAAATCTCGTTTCCTTTTCGTGTCCCCACCAACCGGCAAAACGCGGCAAATCGAAATTTTCCGAATGTCGTTCGTGAATGAAAACGCCCGCGATTCCGCCCGGACCGGAATTCAGATATTTATACGAACACCACGCCGCAAAATCCGTGTTCCAATCGTGAAGTTTTAGTTTCAAATTTCCCGCCGCGTGCGCCAAATCAAAGCCGACGACTGCGCCGATGGCGTGTCCGATTTCGGCGATTTTTTGCATATCAAACGCTTGTCCCGTGTAATAATTTACGCCGCCGAGCAAAACGAGCGCGATTTCGTCGGCATTTTCGCGCAGAGTTTTTTCAATGTCTTCGATTCTTAGAAGTGTTTCATTTCCACGCGGCGCGAGTTCGATCAGCGAATTTCCGATATCTAAATCGTGAAATTTTATTTGCGATTTGACGGCGTATTGATCCGACGGAAACGCGCCTTTTTCAATGACAATCTTGTTGCGTTTTCCACTCGGGCGATAAAACGAAACCATCAACAGGTGCAGATTAACCGTCAGCGAATTCATCACGACGACTTCTGACGGTTTCGCGCCGACAATTTCCGCCATTTGCGCGGTCAAAAATTCGTGATAGGGCATCCACGGGTTTTTCGCCGCGAAATGTCCCTCGACACCGAAAGTTTCCCAATCTTTTAATTCCTGTTCGATAAAAGCGCGAGCGGTTTTCGGCTGAAGTCCGAGCGAATTTCCCGTGAAATACAAAACGTCTTCGCCGTTTGCCTGTTTCGGAATGTAAAATTTTTCGCGGAAATTTTTCAGCGAATCCCGCGCGTCCATCGCTGCGGCAAAATCCGCCGATGCTTCAAAATTTGTCGGTTCGGTTGTCATTGACTTTGAATTTAACGGATTCGCAAAAATTTTGAAAGCGATGCTCGAAAATCGAGCGCGTTTTCGCGGCGGAAAATTATCTGATACCGTTCGATTGAAAACTGCGCCTTAGATGAATGAAGACGTAAAAGTTTTCAAAAATAAATTTATACAAAACAACGGAGGTCATCATGAAAAAATTAATTCAGGTCAGCGCATTTTTAAGTTTAATGTTCGTTTTCTCGGTCGTTTTCGCCAACGCGCAGCAGCAGGCAAAACAATTTTCCGTCAATGTTCCGTTTGAATTCAACGTCGGTCAGAAATCTTATCCGGCGGGCGAATATCATATCAAGCTCGTTAAAATTTCGGCGGATGCCGCTTCGCTTTCGATTGCCGACGGCGAAGATAAAAATCTGCAAACGATCATTGCTCCCCGCAGAGGCGAGGCTTCGACGGACGAACCGAAATTGGTTTTCAGCCGCTATAAAAACCAACGGTTTTTAAGTCAGATAAAAACCAAAGAAACCGGCTTTTCATTGATAAAAACCGATGCCGAAAAACGCGCCGCCGACAGAAACACGGAAGTCGTCTCGGTTCGATAAAGAATTTTTATCGAGCCGAATATGACAAATAAAAAAGAGTTCACGCAGGCGGACTCTTTTTTATTTGAAGACAAATTAAATCTATATTTGATTTCCTAAATCCCCAATTCCGCCTTCGCTTCGGCAAATTTTTCGACCGCAAACTGCAAATCTTCAATCGAATGCGCCGCCGAAACCTGAGTTCTGATTCGCGCCTTGCCTTTCGGGACGACGGGAAACGAAAAGGGAATGACATAAACGCCTTTTGCTAAAAGCGATTCAGCCATTTTCACAGCGGGCTGCGCTTCGCCGAACATCACGGGAACAATCGGATGCTCGCCCGGAAGAATTTCGAGTCCGATCTTCGATAATTCGGTGCGGAAAAAGCGCGTATTTTCGGCTAATTTGTCGCGCAGCGTCGTTGATTCGGTCAAAAGGTCAATCGCCTTGATTGACGCGCCGACGATTGACGGCGCGACCGAATTTGAAAACAGATACGGACGCGAACGCTGGCGCAGCAGTTCGATGATTTCCTTTTTGCCCGACGTATAGCCGCCCGCCGCGCCGCCTAAGGCTTTGCCGAGCGTTCCCGTAATGACATCAACTCTGTCCATCACGCCGCAACGCTCGTGCGTTCCGCGTCCCGTTTTGCCGACAAACCCGACAGCGTGCGAATCGTCAACCATCACGAGCGCGTCGTATTTTTCCGCCAAATCGCAGATTTCGTCGAGTTTGGCGATATAACCGTCCATCGAAAAAACGCCGTCGGTCGCAATCATTTTCGTTCTTGCTGAACCGGCTTCTTTCAGCTTCGCTTCGAGGTCGTTCAGATCGCCGTTTTTATAGCGAAACCGCTGCGCCTTCGACAGACGAACGCCGTCAATGATGCTCGCGTGATTGAGTTCGTCGGAAATAATCGCGTCTTCTTCCG
>CAXTMQ010000004.1:42438-48847 GCA_964245305.1 uncultured Pyrinomonadaceae bacterium | reverse complement strand
GGCTGACGTAAGTCGTCGAAACTTTGCCGCGTAAAAAGGATTTTTCGCGGCGCGTGTCCCAATCAATTTCGTCGGCTTTCGCTCTGGCATTTGAATCGAAAACGAGCGGCGTTCCGCGCAGACGAACTGTTTCGTCTGCCGCCGTGAAATTGATTTTGTCGGCAGTTCCGTTGCGGTCGAGTTCGGAAAATTTCGCGTTGCCGAGCGCGTCAAATTCGCGCACGTCTTTTGAATTTTGGTCGAAGTTCGCGTTCAATGTGTCGGCGGTCAAAGTTTGCGTTCCGCGATTTTCGTTTTTAACGGTCGGTACGCGTACGGTTTTCGTTTTTCCCGTCGCCGCGCAAAGTTTCGGACTGTTGCCGACATCGTAAAAATCGCAGTCGAAGCGCGGCGCGTCGACCGTCGTGCGATACGTTTCCGGCGCATTTTGCAGCGGTTCGACGTAAAGCTCGGCATTGCCGACGGCTTCGGTTTTCGCTAAATCCTTGCCGCTCGGATTGAATTGCGTTTTGATTTGATCTGCCGTAATTCGTTTGTTCGCCGCGTCGGTTTTTCCCTTCGGCGCGAGCATCGAAACCGTCGTGCGACCGTCGGTTTGCATTTGATTCAGCAGACCGTTTTGAAAATTAAGGCGAATCGCGTTCGGCGCGGACATTTCGACTCGTGAATAATCTTCAACCTTCGCCGGAATCAAATTCGCGCGGCTTTCGCCGACGACATTGGCGGTCAACATCTGTTGATTTTCGGCAAACGCGGCGTTCAATTCCGCGCCGGAAACTTCGGTCGTGCGGTCGGGCGCGGTTTGGCGTAAAAACGCATTTCCTTTGACCAGCGCGTTTTTCAAGTTTTTATTCGGAAATAATTCCGCCGTTAAATTATCGCCTTTCAAATAATCGCCGCCCTGCGTGACTTCGGCGTTGCCGGTCAGAAAAACTCTTCCGCTTGCCTGTTCATAAATCGCGTCGGACGATTTAATGACGGTCGGTTTATTGTCTTGATTCGTCGTGATTTCCACGCCGTTTTTCAAATCGAATTTATCCGCGTCTTTTTGATAAAGCGCGTAATTCGTCTTGATCGTCGTCGGTTTTTCGCTGTTCGACGCGGTTTCGATTTCGACGTTTTCAAATAATTCGAGCTGTTTTAATTCTTTGTTGATTTCCGCGACGGCGCGACCGGCGCGTGTTTTCGTCCATTTCGGATTGGCGTTCGTCGGTTTTTGGTAAACGTCAACATTGCCGTTCAATTCGATTTTTCTGATTTCCTTGCCGGTAAAAAAAGCCGTCGCGCGCGTGGATTTAATGTCGGTCGGCTGCCGGTTCGCGTCGTTCGGCATAACGCTGACGCTGACGTTTTCGGTAAAATCTATTTTGCCGCTCGTTTGATCCAAAAAAGCGTGTCCGGCGTTGATTTTCGCCTGTTGAAATTTCGGCGTCGCTTCGCTGCCGCCGCCCGCGACGTTTTCCACGTCCTTTAATAATTCGAGCGTTTTCGCCTGCGTTTTAACAATCGCGCCGAAAGATTTCCCTGAAACATTTTCGCGCGAAAATTCGACCGCTTCTTCGGCTTCCGCCTGTTCGATTTCCTTTCGATAAAGAATTTGTTCGGTTTTTACCTTGAGCGCGTCGCGCGTTTCGATGTTCACGTCGCCCGCGAAATACGCGCGAAAATTTTTATTTTCCTCGGGAATATAAATCGCCTTCTGCGCGGTAATCTGGTCAAACGCTTCGCCTTTGTCATCGTAAACCCGCAAAAAAACCGTTTCGAGTTCCTGATGATTGTCCGCAAAAGTTTTCGCGCGTTCGGCTTTAATGTAGTATTTTTTTATCTCGCCGTCGGTTTCGGTTCGTTCATAACCGGAAACCTCCGCCGTGACATCTTTTGAAAGCTGCGCGTCCTCGCTTCTGAGGCGAAAATCCTGATGATTCCAAGAACGATAAAACGCGATGCCGACCGCGATAATCGTCAACGCCAAAGCCGCCGCCGCGCCGATTCGCAGATACTTCGGAAGATTGGCGCGTGTTTGCAGATTTTTTAAATTTTGGGGTGGAGTTTCCGGCATTTATAATTTCACATTCGGAGCGATTTTCGAGGTTTTCATTTTTCCCGTGTGCGTATAAAAATTTAACTTCGCCGATTCGTCAACAATCCAAACTTCCTGCGCTCCTTTTTCCAGATAAAGCCGAATTTTTTCTTCCATTTCAGCGCGGCTGTTGCCCGGCGATTTTATTTCAACGCAAATTTCCGGTGCTTTCGGATACGGCGTTTGCTCGCCGAATTCGGCGTAAAACTCGGCGGTGAGCCAAGCAATATCGGCAACTCTTACGCCTTCGCTCGTCAAAATCGAACATTCAATAACGATTTTGCCGCCGCCTGTTTTTTCTAAAATTTTATTTCCCGTATTAAATTGAACAATCCCGTGCCGATTCGATGCCGGACTCATCAAAATTTGTCCGAATTTATTGAGTTCAATCTTGTAAGGCATATCTCGAAATAAAGGATTTTCAATTAATTCCCGCCACTTCACCGTCAAATCCATTTTCGTTTTCTCCTTTTTAATTATCCGTTCTCAAATCTTCGACGACAAGCTGCAAACGAGTATTGCCGTTCCATGTGTTCGCTTCGGGCGTGTAAGCAAGTTCGATGCGCGTTTTCGGCTTTAAAGTTTGCCCTTTTGATTTTTCCACGCCGTCCCACCAGACGGCTTCAAATAATCTGTTGTCGGCATCGGATAATTTCAATTTCAAATGTTTTTCCTTCATCACGAACGGCTCGTGCGTCAAGATCAAATCTTTCGTCACGAATCGCGGTTTCGGATTTCCCATTCCGAACGGCTCGAAGCGTTTTAGGTCTTGAACCAAATCTAAATTTAGAGTTTTCGATTGAATCGCCGCGTCAATTTTCAATTCGGGAATCAAATCTTCTTCCGACAGATTGGCAATGGCGTGTTCGTTTAATTTTTCCTGCAAAAGCCCGATATTTTCGCGCTTGATTTTCATTCCGGCGGCGGCGGCGTGTCCGCCGTATTGCTCGAACAAAGCGGCGCACGAATCCAAGCCGTTTAAAAGATGATAATTTGAAATGCTTCTCGCGCTGCCGTGCGCGTAACCGTCTTCGATGGATAAAACAATCGTCGGACGATAAAGTTTGTCGGCGATGCGCGACGCGGCTAAACCGATTACGCCGCGATGCCAGTTTTCGCCCGCGACAACGACGAATTTTTTATCGGTTAGATTTTGCGTTTCCAGAATCGCCAGTTCGGTGATTTTCTGCTGAATTTGCTGACGCTCGCGGTTGCGACTGTTCAGCGTTTCGGCAAGTCTTCTGGCTTCGTCAAAATCCGTCGTTTCGAGCAAATCAACCACCGCTCTGGCTTCGTCCATTCTGCCCGCCGCGTTAATTCTGGGCGCGACGCGAAAGCCGATGTCGTAGCTCGTCATCTCGTTCGTGCAGTCGGCGACTTCCATCAAAGCCTTTAGACCGTAATTGACGGCTTTCGGCAAATCTTTTAATCCGAGCGAGACAATCGCGCGATTTTCGCCCGTCAAACTCATCACGTCGGCAATCGTCCCAATCGCTACGACTTTTAAAAATCCGCGCACGAATTTTTCCTTGTCTTTTTCCCGCAAAAGCGCGTGCGCCAATTTGAATGCGACACCGACACCGGCGAGATTTTTGTCGGGATAATTGTCGCCTGCCTGATTCGGATTAACGACGGCGTAAGCGTCGGGTAACCCGTGCGCGTCATCGGGCAAATGATGGTCGGTGGCGATAAAATCCAAGCCGTTTTCTTTCGCCCATCGGATCGGCTCGAAACTGCGAATGCCGCAATCTACGCTAATAATCAAAGAATATCCGCGCTCTTTCGCTTTTTCGAGCATCGGAATATTTACGCCGTAGCCTTCCGTAAAACGATGCGGAATGTGAAATCCGCTTTTCGCTCCCAAAAGTTCCAAAGCCTTGCGAACGACGACCGTTCCCGTCGTGCCGTCAACGTCGTAATCGCCCCAAACCAGAATTTTTTCCTGATTTTCGACGGCTTGCAGAATGCGTTTGACGGCTTTTTCCATATCTTTCAAAAGATACGGCTCGTGCAGATGTTCAAAGGAGGGATTGAGAAACGCGAAGGCTTTTTCCGCCGTTTCGTAACCGCGCGAAATCAGCAAAGCGGCGATAATCGGCGAGACTTTTATTTCATTCGCCAACGATTTGACGGCTTCGTAACCATGTTGTTGAATTGTCCAACGCTTTCGCATTTGAATTTTAGATGAAATTATCGAATGTTCGGGTCAATGACGTTTTGCCAGACGAGAACGAGAATCACCGAGCCGACGACGATGCGGTAAACGATAAAAATCGCGGTCGAATTCTTTTTCAGAAAGGCGAGTAAAAACCAGATCGAAAGATAACCGACGATGCCCGCGACGATTGTTCCGACGGCGAGCGCGGCGAAATCGTCGTGCGATAAAAGATTTTTTTCGACGGCTTCTTTCAGTTCCAGAAGACCGCTCGAAGCGATTGCCGGAATCGAAAGCAGAAACGAAAATCTCGCGGCGGCTTCGCGTTTCTGCCCGGCGAAAAGTCCGCCCATAATCGTCGAACCCGAACGCGACGCGCCGGGAATTAAAGCCAGCACCTGCGCGAATCCTTGCGCGAAAGCGTCAAGCACGCCGAATTCGGTAATCTCTTTGCGACGACTGCCGAAAAGCTCGGCGAACGTCAAAAGAACGGCAATCGAAATCATCATAATCCCGATTGTCCAGAGATTTTTCGTCGCTTCGCTGACGATTATTTTTTTGAATGCTAATCCCGCAACGCCAATCGGGATCGAAGCGATAATCACGAGCCAGCCGAGCCACGCTTCTTCGGAAAGCCAGATCGGGCGTGTTCCATGCGTTCCCGAAAACCGCATCCGGCGTTTATTCGTCAATAAATTCCAATGATCGCGGACAAATGCGGCGATGATGCTCAGAATATCCGACGCGAAATAAATCAAAACGGCGGCGAGCGTTCCGAGTTGGATAACCGCCATCGTCGCCGTGATTTGTTCGGGATTGCCGTTGTAAATATTCGTCCAGCGGCTGGCGAAAACAAGATGCGCCGTCGAAGAAACCGGAATAAACTCAGTCAAGCCCTGCACGATTCCGAGAATTATCGCTTGTATAAAATCCATATTTACATCAATGCGCGAATTACGAATTTCAAATTACGAATTGTAACAGAATCCGACCAAAATCAAGATGTCGCGCGAAACATTCCGATTATTCGTAATTCGTAATCTGAAATTCGTAATTGATTTCACACGCGGTATTTCGCGCCCGAAGCGATTCGGTCATAAAGCCACGCGGGGAAAATTCTGCCCGCACGAACGAGCGCGGCAAGCTGCCAGGGGAAAGCGGCGAATTTCTTTTTCTGTTCAATTGCCTTGATAAACAGTGGTAAAGCGTCTTCGAGTTCCATCAAATACGGCATTTTGTTCGCTCTGCCCGAAGTCAGAGGCGTTTTGATAAATCCGGGCTGAATTATCGTCACGGCAATGCCTTGATGCTGCACGTCAAGGCGAACGCTTTCAAAAAAAGCATTCATTCCCGCTTTTGATGCCGAATAAGCCGCCGATTTCGGCAAACCGCGCGAACCGGCAAGCGATGAAATCGCCACTAACTGCCCGCTTTTTCTCTCCAGCATTTGCGGCAAAACGGCGGCGACCGAATTAACCGCGCCGAGCAAATTAATTTCAACAACCTTTTTAACTGCTTCGGGTTGTAAATTTCTTGTTTCTTCGTCATTTCCGCCGATTCCGGCGTTGGCGATTAAAACGTCAATTTGTTCGAATTCGGCGCGAAATTGATCGGCGGCGTTTTGAACGGCGTTCGCGTTAACGACATCGCAGGCGAAAACTTTGGCTTTGCCGCCGTTTGCTTCGCATTTTTCTGCGAGTTTTTTTAATAAATCTTCGCGCCGCGCCAGTAGTCCGAGCGTCGCGCCGCGTTTCGCCAATTCAATCGTCAACGCTTCGCCGATGCCGCTCGACGCGCCGGTTAAAAAAATAATTTTGTTTTTCCAATCCATCGTAAAATGCGAAATGCCAAGATTGCAGTTTAACTCAAAACCGCAATCTTGGCATTTCTTCGCTGCGAAGTTACGAAACTTTCAATTCTTCGGCGTGAATTCTAAAACTACTGTTTCATCGGTCATCAACTGTAATTTGCCGTCGCGGATTTGATATTTCGTTATCTTTTCGAGCGTCGAAAGATATTTGCTTTCTACATCCGAGCCGTTTTTACAGAACATTTTCGTCGAGATAATTTGACTGATCTTAATTTCGTCGCCGTTTCTCGTCAAAGTTCCGCCGAAACCATTACAGCCGCCGTTGCCGCCGACGCGATTTTTGTCGAAATCGAACTGAATCGTC
>CAXTMQ010000004.1:0-42428 GCA_964245305.1 uncultured Pyrinomonadaceae bacterium | reverse complement strand
ATCGTCGCCCTGTCACTATTCACCGCTTCGCCGTTAATGCGGGTTAAAATCCAACTTTTTCCGTTCGGATTTGAATCGCTCGGCGATGAATCCGCTTCGCCGCTGTTTCCTAATTTAATCACGCCGGCGGTTTTTTCGCGGTAGATAATTTTTTTCAAGGAATATTTTAAATTTGAAGCGTCGGCGGGCGGATTTTTCACCTCGTCAACCCGAACGCGCACGATGTATGTGTAGCCGTTTTCGTATTTGAAATTTTCGATATTCTGCGCCAAAAGCATCCATTTTTCGTCCTGCGGCTTTTTCACCTGCATACATCTCAACGCGCCGACGGTTACGCAGTCGGCTTTCCGGTCGGCGATAATCCAAATTTCGCTGCGCGTCTGCGCGAAAGCCGTCGTCTGAAACGCGAAAAGCGTCGAGAATGCAAAAATTAAAAGCGTAAATTTGGTGACAATTTTATTCATAATTTCCTCTCACTCAAAAAAATCGGCAACTCGTAAATTTCGTTGCCGATTTCTGAACGCGGGTTATGATAAAAACTTGCAATCGTGATTTTTTAAACTCAACAAAGCTCAGCGACATACTCGCCCAGAATTTTTAAAGTTTTCGCTAAATCCGCCTGTTTTACCAGCAAATGATCGCGCGAAAATGCCGACAGCGCGACGATGGAAATTTCCGCTTCGGCGAGAATTCGCGCGACTTCGGCGAGAAAACCGACGACTGAAAAATCGAGTTCGACATCAAACGTCAAAAGCCGGAAATTCGGTTCGGTTTTCGCGCTTAAAATCGCGTAACGAATTTTTTCAAAATCAACGTCGTCGAGAAGCAGCGTCGTCTCGAATTTGTCTTTAAAAATCATAAACGGCGCGGTCATTCGCGGCGAGAGTTCGGGATTTTCGAGCAGTTTGAGCCAATCTTCGCGGCGCAGAGAAATCAAAGTAAAAGTTTCGGGCGCGATTTCGACTTTGGCGGATTTGAGAATTTCCAGCGGCTTCACTTTTTATACCTCGACAATGGTTGAAACAATCACGGGTTTCGTTCCCGTCTCTTTTTGAATAAGTTGTTTCAAATGAACGCGCAAAGTTTCCGCCATAAAATTTTTGTCCTGATATTTGTCACGCTTTGTTTCGGCGACGACTTCAGAGATTGAGTCGCGCATCGTTTGCAGAAAACCGTTGAGCGGATTGATGCCGGCAACGCCCTGCATCGTGATTTGCGGTGCGCTTTTTAATTTTTTCGTTTCGCGGTCAACGGCGACGGTCAGCGTAATAAGTCCGCTGTAGCCGAGTTTTTTGCGCTCGCGGATCGTTTCGTAATCAATTTCGCCCGAGTGCTGTTCGTCAATAAACGCCTTGCCGATGTCGTTGTGTTCGACCACCTGCGCCGAGCGTTCGTCAATCTCTAAAATATCGCCGTTTTCGATTAAAATTATGCGGTCGTCGGTGTAGCCTTCGACGTGATTTTTGATAAATTCCTTGTGGCGGAAAAGCATCCGATATTCGCCGTGAATCGGGACGATAAATTTCGGTCTGGCTGTTTCGACGACGATTTTGATGTCTTCCTGCGAAGCGTGTCCCGAAACGTGAATCAGACGGCGTTTTTCTTCGATGATGTTGCCGCCGTGTTTATAGATTTGTCCGATGAGACGCGAGATTTGATGGTCGTTGCCGGGAATAATTCTGGCGGAAAGAATCACCGTGTCGCCTTTTTCGATGCCCAAACCTTTGTAATTCCCGCTCGCCATATTCCATAAGGCGGCGCGCGGCTCGCCTTGTGAACCGGTTACGAGATAAACGATCTGGTCGGCATCGAGCGCGCGCGATTCGCCGAGTTCGATTAATGTTTTCGGCGGAATATCGAGTAATCCGAGTTCCGAAGCGATTTCGACGTTTTTCAACATCGAGCGACCGAGAACGCAAACTTTCCTATCGTAAGCGTGAGCGACATCGAGAACGACCTGAATGCGGTGCAAGGAAGACGAGAACGCCGACACGATAATACGACCTTCGGCAGCAGCGAAAATTTCATCGAACGCCGGAATCACTTCGCGCTCGGACGGCGTTCTGCCCGCGACGGTCGCGTTCGTCGAATCGCCCAAAAGCGCGAGAACGCCTTCGTCGCCGTAGCGTTTCAAAGTTTTCAAATCATACGGCTTGCCGATGACGGGCGTGTCGTCAATTTTGTAATCGCCGGTATGAATGATCGTGCCAGCGGGCGTTTTGATCGCCAGCGAAAAACATTCGATCAAAGAATGCGATGCGTGAATATATTCGATTTCAAACGCGCCGATTTTCGTAACGTCGTTCGCTTCGACGCGATGCAGCAGCACATCGTCGAGCATTTTATGTTCTTCCAATCTTTTATCGGCAAGCGCGAGCGTAAAGCGCGAAGCGTAAACCGGCAGATTAAATTTTTTCAGAAAATACGGGAGCGCGCCGATGTGGTCTTCGTGTCCGTGCGTGAGAACAAGCGCGGTCAAATCGTCCTTGTATTCTTCCAGAAAATCGAAATTCGGAATCGAAATATCAACTCCGTAAGGCGTTTCTTCCGGGAAACCCATTCCCGCATCCACGATTATCATTTCATCGCCGTAACGGATGCCCATACAATTCATCCCGAATTCGCCGATGCCGCCGAGCGGAATTATTTCAATTTTTTTCACTTAGACGTTTTACTCTCTTCTCAGTTTCTGTTTGTTTCGTGGATTATTTTAACATAAAGCGTTAAACGCTTCCGAATCGAAATAATTTTGACGGTTGTTTCGCCGTCTGTTATTCTAAATCCGACAATTTGTTTAAGGGGAGTAGATAGCCCGTTCAATAGAAAAACGGGTTTGTCGAAGTCGTCAGGACAATCGTTTTAGTCAAACGGTTCGGCTCGATAAAGCGAATATCAAGACCTTTTGCGACGCAGTTTTTTAACCTGCCGCAGAAGGTCTTTTCCTTTTGAGCGGCAGTCATCCGAACAAGGAGAATTTACAATGACACTATTTCCCTTCGCCGAATACTGGTGGTTTTACGGCGCGTTTTTAATCTTCGTTTTGATAATGCTCGCGCTCGATCTGGGCGTGTTCAACCGCAAGGCGCACGCCGTCACTTTTAAGGAAGCGACTGTTTGGAGCATCGTTTGGGTCACGCTCGCGCTGATCTTTAACGCCGGATTTTATTTTTATTCCGCATCGAAATTCGGCGCGGCGACCGGGCGCGAATTCGCGCTCGAATTTTTGACCGGCTATGTTCTCGAATACTCGCTTTCGATTGATAATATTTTCGTTTTCGTGCTGGTTTTCAGCTATTTTCGCATTCCCGAAAAATACAAACACCGCGTTCTTTTTTACGGCATCTTGGGCGCGCTGATTTTTCGCGCCGTCTTTATCGCGCTCGGTTCGGCGTTAATGCAGTTTAACTGGATTATCTATATTTTCGGCGCGTTTTTGATTATTACCGGAATTAAAATGCTTTTCTCGAACGACGAAGAAATCGAGCCGGAAAAGAATTTCCTGATCCGCGCGTTTCGGAAATTTATGCCCGTGACGACCGATATTCAAGGCAAAGATTTTTTCGTCGTCAAAGACAGTATCCGACACGCCACGCCGCTGTTTATCGCGCTGCTTTTTCTCGAAGCGACCGATATAATTTTCGCCGTTGATTCCGTTCCGGCGATTTTCGGCGTAACCGACGAGCCTCTGATCGTTTTCACGTCGAATATTTTTGCGATTCTCGGACTTCGTTCGATGTATTTTATGCTTGCCGGAATCATCAATAAATTTTATCTTTTGAAATACGGCTTGGCAGTCGTTTTGATTTTCGTCGGCTTGAAAATGGTCTGGCTCAATCCATGGTTCGACGGGCATTTTCCGATTACCTGGAGTTTAGGATTTATTCTCGCGACAATCGCGCTGTCCGTTGTCGCGTCGCTGATTTTTCCGCCCGACGAAGCGGTTGCCGAAATCGCCGCGCAAAACGAAAAATCGAAAGAATAAAGTGAAACGCGCTTTGTCGGAAAAATCTTTAACAGCGCGTTTTTACGTTTCAAAATATAGATGATAATGATCAGCGCATTTCGGATTGAACCGGCTTCGACATCGCGGACAAATCGAATCCGAATTTTTATATTCGGCGATTGATAATTGATGCCCGCAAACGCCGCATAAAATCGCCTTTGTTCCGAATTCTTTTTTCGCCCAAACTTGCGGTTCGTGCGTTTCGAGTTCGGCGTGACATTCGTAACACGGAAACCACTTTTCGCAGCATTTAAATTTAATGGCGATAATATCGAGCGGACTTCGATAATGAACGCACCGCGTTTCGCCATCAACGCCGATTCCGAAAATTTCTTCGCCGCGAATCAATTTATTCATTGCATCGAATTACTCAAACTCAGCCATTCTTCGAGCGTTAAAGTTTCGGCGCGACGATTAAAATCAATTTTGTTTTCCGACAAAATCTTTTCCGCGCCGGCGAATTTATTCTTCAGATTATTCAAAATCGTTTTGCGCTTTTGCCGGAAAGATTCGCTGACGATGCGGCGAAACATTTCTTCGTTTTTGATCTCGATATTTTTCTTCGGTTTCAAACGGATGACTGCGCTCCAAACTTTCGGCGCGGGACGAAAAGCGTTTGGCGGAACGTCGAAAAGTTTTTCCGTTTCCAAATACGCTTCGGTTAAAACCGTTAAAAATCCGCGTTCTTTATTTCCGGCTTCAGCCGTGATGCGTTCGACGACTTCGCGCTGAAACATCAGAATCATCTCGGAAAACTTTTCGCGCTGTTCGATCGATTTCTGCAAAATCGCGGTCGAAATATAAAAAGGCAGATTGGCAACGAGCTTAACGGATTGGCGATTGATAATTTCACTAAAATTAATTTTGAGCGCGTCGGATTCGATCAGTTGAAAATTTTCAATTTCGTTAAATTGACCGCGCAGAACGGCGATCATATCGCGTTCGATTTCAATCGCAACGACGTTCGCGCCCGATTCGATTAATCGCTCCGTCAACGCCCCGCGACCTGCGCCGATTTCAATTATCGTTTCGCCTTTCTGCGGTTCAAGCGCGGCAATAATTTTTGAAATGTAATTTCGGTCAACGAGAAAATTCTGACCGAACGATTTTTTGGCGAAGGCGGTTTTCAGTTTTTGATTTTTTGTTTTCGGTTTTTGCAATTTTAGATTTGAAATTTGAAATCAATAACTTAAAAGCCGGCAGCCGGATAACCCGTAAATTCAAAATCTTCGCCGTGTTTGATAATTTGCAAATCGTCGAGGCGCCAAGCGTCTTCCAGAGAATTCGCGCCGTTTCCGCCGATGGCAAGCGGCGCATTTTTGCCGCCGATGACGATTGGCGCGACGATGAAAGTTAATTTGTCAACAAGTTTCGCGTCAACAAACGCGCCCGCGATTTCGGCTCCGCCTTCGACCAAAACGCTCTGCAAATCGCGCTTTTTCAGTTCGTCCAAAACTTCGTTTAAATCGCGCGCATTCGTTCTCGCAAAGTCAACGCCCGCTTCTGTTAAACGGTTTATTTTATCTTCGTCGCTCGAATTTGAAACGATTAAAGTCGGCGTTTCTTTAGCCGTCGAAATTAGCGTCGAATTGAGCGGAATTTGCAGACGATTGTCCAACACAACGCGAACTAATTTACGTCGGCGTTTTTTTCCGCTTCTGTCCGTCAAACTCGGATTATCAACGAACGCCGTGTTGCCGCCGATCAAAATCGCGTCGTGTTCGTGGCGCAAATCCTGCACTCTTTCTGCCGATTCTTTACCGGAAAGCGTCGTCGAAACGGAATTCATCAGCGAAATCCGACCGTCCAAACTCATCGCCAATTTCAGATGCACAAACGGACGCTGCTTTTGATGCCAGACGCAGAATTTTTCGTTCAAACGCGCCGCTTCTTTTTTCAAAATTCCGGTGACGACCTTAATTCCGTTGGCGCGTAAAATTTCAAAACCCTTGCCCGAAACTTTCGGATTCGGGTCTTCGACCGGACAGACGACGCGCTTGATGCCGGCGTTGATCAGCGCGGTCGTGCAGGGTTTCGTCCGCCCGTGATAAGAATGCGGTTCGAGCGAAACATAAGCCGTGCCGCCGACCGCGAGCCGTCCGGCTTGTTCGAGCGCAATCACTTCGGCATGCGTGATATGGTCGTAAATATAACTTCCCTCGCCGACAATCTCGCCATTCGTTGCGACGATGACACAGCCAACGAGCGGACTCGGAGAAACCTGCCCGACACCGATTGACGCAAGTTCCAAGGCAAGCCGCATCATTTTTATATCGAATTCGTTAAAATTTTCGTTCAAAATTTACTAAACCACTAAATTTTGAAACCACAGATTTTCACAGATAAACACGGATAAATCAGAAAAACAATCTGTGTTTATCTGTGAAAATCTGTGGTTTCAATTTCTTAAAATTGCCTGCTCAAAATATTTTTCCGCTCGTTGTAAATCTTCAAGATCAACTCGCCGAAAATCGTATTCGCCCACGCGAACCATTTGCGCGTAAAATCCGTCGGATCGTTCGGATTGAAAGATTCATGCATAAAACCCGTTCCGGCGTGTGTTCGTTTCAGCATTGCGAGGCAGGATAAAATTTCCGCGTCGTCGGTCGCGGTCATCGCGCGCATAATGATTCCGAGATGCCAGATTCGTTCTAGTCCGGTGTGCGGGCTGGCAACGCCTTCGGCGATTTTGCCTTTGAAAAAATACGGATTGTCGCGGCTCAAAATAAATTTTCGGGTGTTTTGATAAATCTTATCGTCCGCCTTCACATAGCCGAGATACGGTAAGGATAAAAGATTCGGCGCATTCGCGTCGTCCATCAAAATCCGCCCGCCGAAACCGTCAATTTCGTAAGCGTAAATCTCGCCGTGATTTTCGATGTTGAAGATCGCGTATTTTTTAATCGCCGCATCAACTTCGTTTGAAAGCGCGAAACATTCTTCGGCAAAATCTTTGATCTTCAAAGCGTCGCGGAAAATCTCCGCGAGATGTTTTAATTCAACAACGGCGAAAGCGTTCGACGGAATCAAAAACGACAAATCGGTCGAATCGTCCGACGGGCGAAACGCTGAGCGAATCAAACCGTTCGCCCGCGCCGGTCGCCCCTTGCCTTCAAACGGCGCGGCATCAATCATCACGTCGGTTTTGCGGATAAAACGATACGGCGATTTGCCTTCTTTCAACTGCTCGACTTTAAAGGTTTTAATAATCAGGCGCATCGCGCTTTGCCATTCGTCGTCAAACGTCGACGCATCGCCCGTCGTTTTCCAATACTGATACGAAAGCCGAATCGCGTAACACAGCGAATCAACTTCCCATTTTTTCTCCAACACGCCGGGTTTATTTTTCGGCAAATCGTCCCAGCCTTTTTCGCTCAAATCTTTCAAAAAAGCGTTCGCATAAGGTTCGAGCAAAATCGAATACGCCTGCCGGTGAATCAAACCTTTTATCAAATTCTGCAAATCCTTATCGTCTTTTACCAACGACAAATACGGCGTAACCTGCGCCGTCGAATCGCGCAGCCACAGAGCCTTTAAATCGCCCGTAATCACAAAAGAATCCGGCTTCCCGTCGCGCGTCCCCGTCTCAACCGTCGTGTCGAGCGTATTCGGGCAACAATTCTCGAACATCCACGCGAGTTCCCGATCTTTAATCGCCGTCTTCACTTCCGCGATTTTCGCTTCGACCGCTTTGGAAACAAATTTCCGATCTTTCAACGGCGGACGCTGGCTGACGAAATCAATTTGCGCCGCAACGTCAATTTTATTCGCCATCAAAAAGACTGTCGCCGCCATCGCCGAAGTTGTTAAAAAGTCGCGTCGTTTCATAAAGTTTTTGAATTTGCAGCATTATTATTTTGATTCTTTGGTATTTTAAATGTCATTACTGAAAGAGTCAGGTTTCGATTGTTATCTTCTGGATGGGAAAATAAAAAACGAAATTCGTTCTCTTCTTCGCTTTTTAATGTTTGTTTATGATTATTCCAATTCTCAGTAATAGTCTTAATTTTTGAGAGGACGTTGGTAAGACTGTTGTTACGACAGAAAATTATTAGCACTGCCTTGTCATCACGCCATTCTAAATATCTGTCTATTAATTGTTTTATTGCCCCTTTAAAGTCTTCGTCTTTAGTCCAAATTCTACATTCTGCAATCAAAACATTTTTGTTGTTTATTTTGAGTAGAATATCTGTTTTTCCGCTTTTATTTAATGATTCAAAAGTGACTTGTCCTTTGTAAATAATACGAAGAGCGTTGCCAATTATTTTTCTATATGAATCTTCGTCGTGTTTTGCAAGGTAAACAGGAGTTTGATTTTGGGAGATCATAGCTGTTCTGATAATCTCCAAAGCGTTTTCATAGTCATCTAATTTTGGTCTCTTATTTAATAATTCATTCTCAACTTTGAATTTAGACAAAGGTATTAAGGCAGTTGGAATTAATGATGGTAGTTCGTTTTTCAGAACAAAAATCGTCGAATCAATTATGCTTTTAGGTAAGCCGAGAAAAATATTGTTTTTATAATCATCAGAAAAGTTTTTTACTGTTGTTTCAACAATTAGTTTTAACTCTTCAACAATCTCTTTAAAGTCATTATCATCTACATTTTTTTCAACCTTTTGCAAAGTTTCAATCAACGACTCTACGTAAGCACCCAAAGTTTCTTCCAAAAATTGCTTCCGTCTTTGTATTTCAAGATGAAATCTTTCAGACTCAGTTGACTCAGGTAGCCATTGTATCCTACCTTTTTCAGCTAGCGTTTTATCTCTGATTACATTCAACTTTCCACTTCTTGTAATCTGATACAGTTCCCTTTCTTTCTCGGAGAGCGTCATAAATTTCTAAAAAGAGATTTCAATTAAACAAACCGTTCACATAACTTTCCGCGTCGAAAACCATTAAATCATTGACCTGTTCGCCGATGCCGATGTAGCGGATCGGGAGATTTAATTCTTTGGCGATGGCGACGGCGATGCCGCCTTTTGCCGTGCCGTCGAGCTTGGTCAGGACGATGCCGGTTACGTCGGCGGTTTTCATAAATTGGCGGGCTTGTTCGAGTCCGTTTTGTCCGGTAACGGCATCAATGACGAGCAGCGTTTCGTGCGGCGCGCCGCTTACTTCGCGTCCGGCGATGCGTTTCATTTTTTCGAGTTCCGCCATCAAATTTGATTTGTTGTGCAGTCGTCCGGCGGTGTCAACGATTAAGACATCGGCGTTTCTGGATTGCGCGGCTTTGAGCGAATCGAATAAAACCGCCGCCGGATCGGTTCCCTGTTTTTGCTGAATGATTTGCACTCCGGCGCGTTCCGCCCAGATTTCTAATTGATCGGATGCGGCGGCGCGAAAGGTGTCGGCGGCGCAGATTAAAACCACGTTGCCTTCGTCTTTGATGCGCTGGGCGAGTTTGCCGATAGTCGTCGTTTTGCCGACACCGTTCACGCCAACGACCATTAAAACATACGGTTTAATATCCAAATCGTATTGCGTTTCGTCAGCTACGCCGCGATTTGCCGAATGATGCAGAATCGTTAAAAGTTCCTGCTTCATGATGCGTTTGAGCGCATTTAGATCGTTGATTTCCTGACGCGAAACGCCGCGCCGCACCGCGTCGAGAATCTGCATCGTCGTCGAAACGCCGATGTCGGTCGAGATGAGCATTTCTTCGAGTTCGTCTAAAAACGCTTCGTCAATTCGTTTGCGGCTCTCGAAAATCGCGTCGAGCTTGTTGTTCATCGAATCGCGCGTTTTTTCAATCGCGTTGTAAAAACGCACGCCAATCATTTTTTCCGCTTCCGCTTCCCGCTCTTTGAGTTCTTCGATTGATTTGTCGAGTCCTAAAATCGAGGTCGAAAACTTGTCTTCGTCTTTTTTTCTGCGCCAAAAAAATGCCATATAAAATTATTCCAAACTATAGATTTCAAATTTCAGTTTCTTAAATCTTTCTGCAAACTTTTGATTATAAAAAAGAATCGCACGCTAAACAAACGTGCGATTCTTCGGCTTAAAGTTTCGATTTACAGATTTCAGCCGCGCGGCAGATTTAAGCGGTCGGCGGATTTGTAAAGCGCGGAGCCGAGCGTAACCGAAAAAACTATCGAAAAATAAAATGCGAGCAAAGCGACAACGGCTTTGACCGGCAAATTGCCGACGCGCGGCAAATCGAGCGGCGCGAAAATCTTTTGTAAAACGAGCGTCGCGCCGAACGTCGAAACGCCGATTATCAAACACATCAACAACATTTTCGCATACATCGCGCCGAGCCGCCTTATCGTGTCCAAACCGACGAGCGGATTGATGACGGCGGTAAACGAGCGCGTGTAACCGGCAACGGCGCAGGCGGCGGGAAAATAAAAAACGCCCCACAAAAACGCGAGAAAAATCGGAATCGAGAAAACCATCGAAAGCCGCAGAAGCATTGCCGCCGTTTGCCCGAAAGTTTCCGTTTCGGCGTTTTGCGCGGCGTTTTTGTCGAGTTGTTCGACTTTTTTCTGATTGACGAGTTCTTCAATTTTTCGCGCGTCGTCTTCGTTTTTTTGCTGCATCCGCGCGAGTTCGTTCGGGTCGGACAGCGAGCCGTTTTTTCCCGATTTTTCGTTTTTCTTTAATTCTTCGGCGATGCGATTGATATTGGCAATTTGTTTCGCGGCGTTCAAATCTTCGTCCGCGCCGGGAAGAACGGTCGAAACGATGCGCTGTTTTTCCGTTTCGATTTGCGTAAACGATTTTGCCGCGTAATAAAATGCACCGGCGACCAGCGCAAACAGCAAACCGAACGAAACCAGATACGCGCCCAGGCTCAGAAAAAACGGCTGAATCACATCTTCCCAAACGGAAAAATCGTCAAAGCGCGGCATAAAATCGGCGTTCAAGTTTCCGCGCAGAAGATTGTCAATCGTGTTTGCCAGAATTCCGAACGTCAAAGCGTTGGCGAGCATCGCGCAGAAAACCGACGCGCCGAGCATAACAATGCCGCCAATCGCCGAAGCCGTCTGCCCGAACGTGAAAAACACAAACATCAACGCGCCGAAAACCAAACTCGCTTTGAATTTGAAAGGATAGCGAAGCGCGTTTGCGAAATCCGCGAAGCCGAACCCTTCGGCGACGGCGCGACGATGCTCGAAATCCTTCCGCTTTTTCGTCTCCAATTCTTCGATTGACTTGCACATTGCGCCGCACAAAGGGCAAATTTTGACGTTCGAGCCGTAGGATTTCGGACACGCTTTGCAGAATTTAGTCGAGCAGCTTTCGCAAACGTAAAGCGGTTTTTCCGAGCTGTGAATCGCGCAGTTGTTTGCCGGTTTATCGTTCGCTTTCGACGGATCAACAGCGGATTTTTCAGCCGCGTTTTCAACTTGAACGGTGGATTGCGTCGTCAAAAAATTTTCGTGATTGATTTGCGCGTTGTCGGTTGACGACGCGGCATCGGTGATGTTTTGCAAAATCGGAAACGGCAGTCCGAGTTCTTTGGCGTTGAAAAATTTCAAAAGAGTCGGAACTTTATTCGCTTCGAGCCAGCGCAGATTTCCGTGCCGCACTTTATCGCTCGGCAAAAGCGCGCCTTCAACGATCCACTGACACAATTCTTCAATGTTCGCCTCAAAAATCTGATCGTTGACTTCGACCTGCCAAAGATCACTCGAATTTGTCATTTGAACTTTCTAAACCTCTCGATCTCTAATGATTTTTCGGTTGAGGGATTGTGGCTTTTGCAAATTAAGCGGCGAGAACGGCGGAAAAATCTTCGGCGGATTTTTGATTTCTCAGGCGCACCGTGCCGATGCCGATTTGTCCTTCGGCGCAGGCTTGCACGAGTGCTTCGACGACCTTGCCGTCGTAGCGTGTGCCGACGAAACTTTTAATTCTTCCGAGCGATTCTTCGATGCTCATTCCCTTTTGATACGGGCGGTCAATCGTCATCGCGTCGAACGTGTCGGCGACGGAAATAATGCGCGGCTGCAGCGGAATTTCATCGCCTTTCAAGCCTTGCGGATAACCCGCGCCGTTGATCATCTCGTGGTGCATATAAATTCCCGGCAGATAATTTTTCATCGCCGGAATCTGCGCCATAATTTTGTAACCAGCTTTCGGATGGTTTTTCATAATTCCGAATTCTTCATCCGTGAGCGCGGAAGGCTTGTTTAAAATCGCATCGTTAACCGCGATTTTGCCGACATCGTGAAGTAATGCGCTGATACGAAGCGTTTCGACTTCTTCATCGCTCAAACCGAGTCGCTGTCCGATGGCGACCGCGATGCGCGACACTCTTTCCGAATGACCGCGCGTGTATTTGTCCTTGCCGTCAATCGCGGCGGCGAGAGCTTTGACCGTGCCGACAAAAAGCTCCCGATTTTCTTCGGCGGCAGTGGCGAGATTGGCGATGTGTTCTTCGAGATTGTCGCTCATCGAATTAAATGTCGCGCCGAGCGTTCCGATTTCCGTGATATTTTTCGTCTCGACGCGCGTTGATAAATCGCCCGCCGCGATTTTTTCGGTCGCCGAAACAAGTTTCAAAAGCGGAACGGTCAACTGTCTCGCAAAAATACTGCCGACGATTAAAGCGATCAGAGCAAAGATTAAACTGATAATCCACGTTTGGCGGCGCATTTCGCCGACCGACGCGAGAGCTTTGCTTTCGTCCTGCATCACGAACACGCCGAAAGACAAATCCTTGCCGAAATTAGCGGTCGAATACGCGCCGAGCATCTCATAATTTTTGCCTTCAAAATCGGCGTTAAAAGGCGCGAGCGCGGATTGAATCTGGCGGCTCGACGCTTTCCATTCTTCGACGATTTTCAAATTCGACAAATCTTTGCGGCTCGCCAAAACCGCCGCGTCCGGGTGAAAAACGGCGCGTCCCGTTTCGTCCACGACGAAAATTATCGGCAAGCCGGCTTTCCAAAGCTCGGCTTCGCTCGTCTGTCTGTTTTCCGCGACAAACTTTGAAAGCTCGCGCAGAGAAACAGTCGCCACGACCGCCGCCGCCACGCTTTTTTCAATATTGACGGGCGCGGCGATTGTTAAAACGATTTCGCCGCTCGAAGCTAATTTATCGGGTTGCCCGAAAACCAGTTTTTTGTCGCCGAGATTGCCGAGCGCGCTTCCCGAAAGCAATTCGATTTCCGTTTTCTGAATCGCTTCCGAACGAAAAACCGACAAGGATTCGCCGTTCACGGGCTTGACATAAAGCGCGAGCAAATTCGGATTTTCCTTCAACGCCGCGCCGAGTTTTTTTTCGGTTTCCGGCGACGAAAGAACCGCTAAATTGTTTGAAAGTTCGAGGGCTTTAGCGTAGCTTCCGACCAAATCGCCGTAACGCTGTCCGAGCATTTCGATCTGTCTGGCTTTTTCCTGAACGAGCTGCGTTTGATAGCGATTTTCGACCGCTCTCAATTCCTTCGCGCTTTTTTCCGACAAAAACCAGCCCGTCAGAACGAGTGGCACTAAACCGACCAGCAAAAGCGTGACGATGACAAAATAAATTAAACTGATTTTCTTCGGCTTCAGAGGCATTCGGACTGATAAGGGCGATGATATTGCGCCAACTTGATTTTAGAATAAATCAATCCGCTTGGTCAACAAGTTTTAATTATAGGTTTTAGTGTTAAAACAGCCGGATTTTAATCGGTTGGATGCGGCAAATCGGGTAATCATTTTTTGTATTTATTTTCTTCGCGGTAAAAAGCATAATGCGCCGCGCCGAGCAGTGCGGCTTGATCATTGAGAACGACGCGCAAAGGCATTAACTCGAGCAATTCGCGCATTCTGCCTTTCGACAAAACCGCTTCGAGAAATGCTTTTTCCTTGAGTTTCGGCAGAATTTTCGGCGCGATGCCGCCGCCGATGTAGATGCCGCCGGTCGCTAAAACTTTGAGCGCGAAATTGCCGATTTCCGCGCCGTAGAGCGAGACGAAAATGTCTAAAGTCTGCTCGCAAATCGCGGCGCGTCCGGCAAACGCGTTTTGTGAAATAACCGCGCTCGCGTCGTTCGCCGCTTTTATTTCTTCCGCGAGCCATGCCGGTTCGTCGGCGCGTTTCGTGTCGCGCAAAAATTCGTAAATGTTGCGAAAGCCGGTTCCCGAAACGACTCGTTCGAGGCTGACACGCTCGAATTTAGTTAAAAGATAACGCAGAAGCGCGATTTCCAATTCGTTGCGCGGCGCGAAATCCACGTGTCCGCCTTCGGTCGGAAAAGGTCTGAGTTCGCCGTCTTTAACGTAAATTCCGGCTTCGCCGATGCCCGTTCCGGCAGAAACAATCGCGCGAATTCCTTCTGGATTCGTCTCGCCTTCGTTCAAAACGACGAAATCCGTTTCGTTCAGTTCGTTCAAGCCGTAGGCGTTCGATTCCAAATCGTTGATTAGCCAAACGCGGTCGTGTTCGAGCAAATCAACGACGCTTGCGGTTTCGGCAATCCACGGCAAATTGGTGATTTTCGCCGTTTTTCCCTGCACCGGACCGGCAACTCCGAAACAGGCGCGTTCAGCTTTCCGCAAATCATTATGCAAAAAAGTCTGCACGATGTCCGACAAATTTTCATACGCGAAACTGGAAAATTTGTCTTCTTTGACCGGACGAAATCCACTTTCGACTTTTTCAAATAAAGCCAGCCGCGTGTTTGTTCCGCCGATGTCGCCCGCTAAAATCATCCGTTATAAAAAATGAATAAAAGTGTCGCAAGTTTAAGAAAACCCGAACGACACTTTATCGCAATCTGATAAATATTATTTAACTTTCAATTATTTCGTCAACTGTTTTATTTAAATTTGTCGAAGCGTCCGCGAGAAATTTCGTTTTTTCGGACAGCCAGCTTTTATCATTCGACTCAAAATCGCGCTCGACCTTCAAAGCGCGTCTCGTTTCTTCCGGCGCGGTGCCGCCGTAAACTTTCCTGACGGCGACAAAGTTTTCCGGCGAAAGCGTTTCGCTTAATTGCGTTTCGGTCATCGAAATTTCGCGCTCTAAATTTTCTCGCGCCGCCTTCTGCAGAATCGCGTGCGTGATTTCGCCGTTTGCCGAAAGCGCGGCTTTGACCGAATCGGCGACGATTTTGTGCGCCGCGCGAAACGATAAATTTTCGCATCTGACGAGCGTGTCGGCAAGTTCGGTAACGGTAATAAAATTTTCGCCCGCCCGTTTGCGTAAAATTTCGAGGTTAAAAGTCGCCGATTGCAAAGTTCCGGCGAACAGCGCGACCGAGCGCGTCGCGTCGCGCATCGCGTTATAAATCAACGGCTGTAAATCGTCCTCGACATCGTTAATATCGCCGAACGGCGTGTTGTGAATGCTCGTAAAAACGCCGAGACTCTGCGCCAAACCTTTGCTGGCAAGGGCGCGAATATGTTCGAGCGCGACCGGATTGCGTTTTTGCGGCATAATCGAAGAACCCTGCACATAACCGTCTGTCAGGCGAATCGCATTAAATTCCATCGAAGCCATCTGTAAAAATTCAAAGGCGAATTTCCCGATGTTGACCAAAAGCGCGGCAGTCGCGCCCAAAGTTTCGGTGAAATAATCAACCGAAGCGATTGAAGCGTAAGAATTTACGGTCGGCTCATAAAATCCCAAAAGCTCGGCGACGCGATGTCGATTAATCGGAAATCCGGTCGTCGTAATCGCGCCCGCGCCGAGCGGACACAAATTCATATTGTCGAAAGCGCGCTGCAAACGCTTGATGTCGCGCCCCAAATTTTCCGCCATTGCAAGCAGAAAATGCGCCAGCGTCGAAGGCTGCGCCGGCTGCGTATGCGTGTAAGCCGGAATCAAAGTTTCGTGATGTTCGGCGGCTAAATCGAGAAAATTTCCGCGCAAATCCATCGTCGCCTTCAATAATTTCAGCGTCGCCTGCCGCAAATAAAGACGATAAATCGTGACATCAATATCGTTCCGCGAACGCGCCGTATGCAGTTTTCCGGCGGTGTCCGCGTCGCAGTTTTTGGTAATTTCCCTTTGCAGATAAAAAAACAAATCTTCAAAACTGCCGTCATATTCGGCGCGATTGATTGAAACGTGATCTAGATTTCGCAGAGTTGCGAGCAGTTTTTTCAATTCTTCCGGCGTGATGATTTTCTGCTCGCCGAGCATCACGGCGTGCGCGAAATCAACTTCGAGATACGCTTGCAAGAAATACTTTTTCGCGTCGCTAAAGCAGTCCGACAAAACATTGTCTTTGTAAATCTGCGCGGGAAATTTTTCCGCGCTCAAATTAATTTTCTCTTCGGTCAACCGTTTACTCCAATCATTAAATTATTTCGCCCGCGCTCGCGGCAAACTCAGCAAATTCGCCATTAAGCGATACGCTCCCGGAACGCCGTTAGGAAGCTGTCGGAAAAAAGAATACGAATTATAAACGTAATTTCCGCGCCCGATTCGAGCGTAAACCAAACCTCCGTTGCTTTCCGGGTCGCCTTCGTCGTGCGATTCGAGCAGCGGTTTATACTGAGCGTCGAGCGTTGTCAGATTATACAAATTTCTTTCCTGCACCCAATTATCAAAATCGCTCGCCATAATTTTATTCGGGAAATTAAAAACCGGATTCGTCGGGTCTAAAATTTTCACGGGCGCGTTTTCGTCCGTTACGCGGACGTTCGAGATGCGCTGCGCACCGTTAATCTGAATATCCATTTTCGCCGGAAACGGTGTGAGATTTTTGCTGATGAATTCCTGCTGCTGATATTGGACGATCAGCGTTCCGCCCGCTTTGACGAAATCGAGCAGGCGATTGTTATTCGCCACAAAATCCGGTCGAACCTGCGAAGCGCGAATGCCGACGACAATCGTATCGAATTTCGACAAAACGCCGGTCGTCAAATCCGCTTCTTCAAGCATCGTCACGTTCAAACCCATCCGCTTAATCGCTTCGGGAACGCGGTCGCCCGTTCCCATTATGTAACCGACCTTCACGGGCGCGATTTTCAAATCAATGATTTTCGTCGAAACTTCAGCGGGCGTGTAACGGCGGTGCGTTTGAATATGCGGATAAGCGATTTCCTGCATCGTCTGATTAAAAGTTTGACCGCCGACCGTCGCCGTCGCCGAAATTCGATACGCATCGGCTTTGGCGTTTGCCGGAATCGTTACGTCGAAGCTGATGGCGACTTTCTCGCCTTTCGCTTTTAAATCGAAATCTTTGGAAGCGGGCGTTGCAGTCCAACCTTCCGGCAAATCTAGTTTCGCCGTTCCTTGTGTTTGGCGCGGCGCGTTGTTTGTGATAGACATCACGACTTTTTGCTTCTGCGCTTTCAGCGAAGCCGGCGCGACAATCAAATTTGAATCGAGGCTGACATCAATCATCGGAACAACGTCGAAATCGCGCCGCAATTCACCGCGAATGTCGTCGGCGTAGCGATATTGAATCGGTTTAGTAACTGTGATTTCTTCGCCGCCGACGTTTATTTTGACTTCCGCCGACGCGAGCGGCGATTGAAACGGCATGTTTTTTTCCGCGTCAATCGCCGACCAATCGAACGCGAAATTTTGGCGCGGGCTTTCCAACCAATACGGCTGTGTCGGCGGAGCGTTTGTCGGAACAGCCAAGTCAAAATAATAAGCATTCAAAGCCGCTTCGTTGCGCGGGCGAAAACCGACGGTCGGCACGTCCGGCGCGGGCGCGTTATTTGCCGTCCAACCGGTCGGCGCGTTGATGTTCGCGCTGACGACTCGCGCATTCGTGCCTTCCGGCGCGAAAATGCGAACGGCAATTCCGGCTTTGTCGCCCGCGACGACGGTTTCCGTATCGCTCAGAGCGTCAACAATAATTCCGGCGGCGGCTTGCAGAGCGTCGGAAAATTCGTGCTCTTTCTGCGCGAGCATTGCATCTGCATCGCTCAACGGAATGCTCACTCGATTGTTCGTTTTTTGGGCGATTTCAGCACGGGCTTTGCGAATTTCGCGTAAGCCTTCGGCAAGCGGCTCAATGACTTTCGACGGATTGAGCGCGTCGAAATCGGCGAGGGCTTTCGCCGCCGCCGTCTGCGCGTTTCTGAGTTCGCCGTCGAAATTGCTGTCGGTTACGCCGGCGAGTTTCGGAATGCCGCTGATCGAAACGTCCAAGCCGTCGAAAACGCCGCGTTCGGTTTCGACTTTTGCCGCGCTCGATTCAACCAAACGCTCGCCGGAAAGTTGTTTGCCGCGCAGTTCCAAAACGCCCATTTCCTGCGTTTTATGCTGGCTTCTGCCTTCCATCGCAATCTCGAAATACGACCGACCGATCAACGGATCGAATTCGCCGGTGTTGATTGTGATAGTCGCGGGATTCGCCGCGTTCGGCGCGAAGCCTTGCCCGACGTAAAGTTTTTTCGCCTGCCAGGGACGCAAACCTTCGGCGATTTGCTCTGGAAACTGCGTCGGATCGGCGGCGGCTTTGAAGGCAATCGGCGTTAAATATCCGGCGAGCTGATGCTGTCCGTGTCCGTCGGCGGGCGTTCCCGAAAAACGCGAAATTATCACGAGCGGACGAAACAACCGAATAGCGCGAACCATATCGCCCAAAACTAATTTTTCGCCCCAAATTCTGGTCGCTTCGGCGCGCGTTTTAGAAAATCCGTAATCCATCACGCGCGTAAAAAACTGCTGCCCGCCGTCGAGCCGACGGGCTTGCAGAAGCTCTTCGGTGCGAATCACGCCGAGCGTTTCAAACAATTCCTGACCGATGACGTTCTGTCCGCCTTCGCCGCGATTCAGCGATAAATACGCGGTTCTCGCTTGATCGTGACGCGCCAGATATGCGATCAAACCCGAATCTTCATCGTCCGGGTGCGCGCCGGTGTGCATCGCGCTCGCGGTTGTTTGCAGACGTTTTAATTTCTGCCCCAATCCGCTCGCGCCCATCTCGTAAATCGGTCGCACCTGCGCTTTTGACACTCGCGGCAAACTTGAAAAAACGACCGTCAAAAGAACTGCGAAACTTAAAATTCGATTAAATTTTCGATTCATAATTTGAAATTTTTCAGATAAAATCTACTGCGCTTCCGATGCGGCAATCTTCTGATTAAACGGATATTCGCCGCGCTTGTATGAACGAATGAAATAAATTATCAACCCGACCACGATCAAAACGGCGGCGTATTTTATTTCCTTCTGAAAATTCGGACGCATAAAAAGCACATACAAAAATCCGATGATCGCCACGAGCGCGGGAATCGGATAAAGCCACATCTTGAACGGTCTCGGAAATTCGGGGCGCGTTTGGCGCAAAATCAGAAGCCCGACGATCTGCGCCAGAAATTGAATCGTGATGCGGATGACGACGAGCGCGGCGACGACATCAGCCAGCTTAAAAAAGCAGAACAGCGCGGCAATCGCGCCCATAATCAATAGCGAAACATACGGAAAATGATGCGTCGGATGAATTTTTTTGAAAATCTTAAAATAATTTCCGTCGGTCGCCGCCGCAAACGGAACGCGCGAGTAACCGAGCAGCAGAGAGAAAACCGACGCGAACGCCGTCAGCATAATCAAAAGCGTCGCAACGATTCCCGCCGTGCCGCCGTAAAGCCGCTCCATAAAAACGGAAATCACGTATTTTCTGGCATCGGAATTCGCCGTTTCCATAAATTCGCGCCAGGGAATTACGCCCAAAATCGAAATGTTCATCACGATGTAAATCAAAGAGATGAGCGCGATTGAAAGCATAATCGCCCGCGGAATCGTTTTTTCGGGATTTTTGACTTCGCCCGCGAAAAAATTGACGTTGTAATAACCCCAATAATCGTAAACCGCGATCAGCAGAGCAGAGCCGAGTCCGAGGAAAAAGTTCTGATTGACTTCAAATGCTCCGGGCGGAAAATCGAACGCGATTGCCGAATCAAAATTCGTCAAACCGGCGTAAATAATCCAAATAATAGTGAGCATTACGGCGACCCACAAGCCTTTGGAAAATTTTTCGATGACCGTGATTTTGCGATAGAGCAGAAAAACGCACAGCGCGATCATCGCCATCGCCACAATTGTTCCCAACGTCGCGGCGACGTTCAAGCTGAAATCGCCGAAAAACGGCAGCGCGATTTTAAGGTCTCGCGCGAAAAATGTTTGGTCGAGCGACGGAAAAACATAAGTCGCGTAACCCGCGAAACCGATGCCGCCCGAAGCAATCGAAAGCGGCGCGGAAAACGTCAACTGCCAGATAAACAAAAACGACATCAAACGTCCGAGTTTGCCCGCGCCGTAAATTTCTTTTAAGTAATTATACGGTCCGCCCGATTTCGGCATCGCCGCGCCGAGTTCCGCCCAAACCAGCCCGTCGCAAGCCACCAAAACCGCGCCGAACATCCAGCCGAGCATCGCCTGCGGTCCGCCCATCGCCGCGATAATAAGCGGCATCGTGATAAACGGTCCGACCCCGATCATATCAATCATATTGAGCGCGGTCGCGCCCAACGTGCCGACACCGCGAATCAATTCAGGCTGTTCGGATTTTTCTTCGGTCATTTATTTTTAAGATTGATATTTATCTTAATGCGGTGAAAAAGATTTAGGAAGTTTTTTAAAAAAACTTCCTAAATCTTCTCGAAATTAAAAAATAAATTTAATTCCGAACTGTCCCTGACGGCTTTCCTGCGCGGTCGGCGAGAATCTGGCATAATCAATCGGCGTGGTCAACGCGCCGGTCGTGGTTAAAAAGCCGGCTGTCAGAGTTGTTCCCATTCCATATGTAATCGTGCTGTTAATGTTAAAAATATTGGTCGCTTCGGCAACGAGTTCGATTCTGAATCTTTCGGTAACCGGAATGACGCGCGAATAGCGCAAATCAATATTGACGAAACCCGGAGCGCGTCCGGCATTTCTTTCGAGTCCGACGGGAATATCGTTTGTTATACCGTCACCATTTAAGTCGGCGTTAGTGGTAATCGGAAATGTCTCACCGCTTCCCGCAAACGCTGTAAAGCCGAGTTGATTGTTGTTGAGAATATATCGAAGCACGTTATTTTCAATGTTAAAACTTGGACGCGCGACAAAACTGCCGGAAAAAGTATGTCTTTGGTCGGCAACTCCGTAAGCGCGGTCGAATCTTCGGTTTGAAGGATCGCTCTGCGTCGCCGCCGTTACGCCTTGCAAATTTCTTTCCGGCGCATCGTCTCTGATTCTCGACAAAGTATAGTTAAAGCTGAATTGATAACCTTGCGAAAAGCGTTTGTTAAGCTGAAGAGTAAAAGCGTCGTAACGCGAATTGCCGGATGATTCAACCTGCAAAATAGTATTGAAATTAGGATTAATTCTGAATGCCGGTGCGGAAGAATAGACAGGTCTTCCGTCGGCTAAAAATCTTCCCGGAATCGGCAGAAAATTTATTTGCCTGTAAACCGGAAGAAAGCGTCCTTCCGAATGAATATAACCTGCCGTAACCGATAAATTATTAGTAATTGCCTGTTCTATCTGTGTTTGAAAATGCATTGCGTATGTATTCTCGAAATCGGGTGAAATGACCTGCGCGTCCTGTGTAATCCCGAGTGCGCTTAATGAAGCATTGGCGGGTAGAACATTTGGAAAAAGAGGAGCGGTCGCCACTTGATTGACATTCGCAGGATTTCTCGACACGCTCAAATATCTGCCGGTTCCGTTAGCTTGAATGGCATTTTCATACATTGCCAGATACACGGTGTCGTAATAAATTCCCGCGCTTCCTCTAATCACCGCGGAACGATCTCCTTCTCTTAACGAATAAACGAAACCGAGACGCGGCGCAAAATTATTTTTATCAATTTTAAACTCGCGGTCCCCTTCAAAAGGTGAATTGGAATCGCCCTCCGGCACATCGTAAAGGTCGTAACGCAATCCGTAATTGAATTTTAATTTTCGCGTTACTTTCCAGTCATCTTGAGCGAAGAAATTATAGAATGTCGAATTGTATTCGATTTCGGAATTGCCAAGAAATTGAGTGAAATTGGTATAACATTGTCGAGGATTAGTTACGCCTGCAGGACACGGGTTTGTGGCAGGCGGAACAGGTATCGGCGCATTATTTTTTGCTATTAGATACGCGGCGATTGAACCGAATGTGTAAGTCGCTCCGATGTCATTGCGGCGAAAATCGTAAATTCTGTTCACACCGCCGCCGAATTTCATCGAATGGTCGCCGCGATTCCAAGTCAAGTTATTTTGAAACTGATTAATTGTTTCAATCGGCGAAATCGTATTGTTATTTGTTGCCGCTCCAAACGCCGCGACGTTAGTTATGGTTATCGCTGGTCCTGAAGCGGGCGTAAAATCGTTTGTCAGAAATTGCGATTTGCGGTGCGCGCGCTGATAGCGAAATTCGTTAAAAACATTCGGCGTTAGAATCGAAGCCAATTGAATCGCCAAGGAATTGGATTTGTCGTCCAAATCCTGTGTTCTCTGCAAAGTATTCGGAGTCGAGCCGGTCAGTCCGCCGATATTGTTCGGGGAAAAATTGGTAAATCTAATAAATCGTCCCGTTAAACGATGAGCTTTAGTTAATTGCGCGTCAGTGCGGAAGATAAGAAAATTCACTTTTTGCGAAGCGGGAATAAAAGGAACAAATATTTCGGCAGGAAGCCCCGATGCAATCAAAGATTGTTGATTAGCCGCGTTAATAGAAGTTTGTTGCGCCGGTCTGCCGGAGAAATCGCGGTTGACCTTCTCATAACCGCCGTAAATAAACCAGCGGTCTTTGATAATCGGACCGCCGGCGGCGGCTGTAAAATCGTCAACCGGATTCGGGGCTTTAGGAAGCGTCGGCGGATTATTAAACGGGCGTGATGTCAGCCAGCGGCGGCGAAAGCGATACGCGACCGAGCCGTGAATGCCGTTTGTGCCGGACGGCGTGATATTGTTCATTATCAAGCCCGGCGTGTTGCCGAATTCGGCGGAAAATCCGTTGGTGACGAGCTGCACTTCGCTGATAAAAGTTTCGGAAATCGGCACAAGCCGCAGACCGGCTTGGTTTGCCTGCGTATTCACGTTGCCGTCGAGTTGAAAATTTGTCCGACGCGCGTAACCGTTCGCGCTGACGCGCGGAACGCCGAATTCTGTGTTCGGGCGACCGACGACGTTCGCCTGCAAAAGAGAAAAATTATAAGGATTGCGCGAAACCAGCGGCAAATCCTGAATTTCGCGCGTGTTCATTACGCGTCCGACATCAATTTTGCCTGGATCGGCAATCGGCGCGTCGGATGAAATCGTTACCGTCGCTGAAACGTCGCCGGTTTCCAAAGCCAGATCAACGGTTGCCGTTTGTCCGGCTGATAAAGTAATTCCTTCACGAATCAGACGCTTAAAATTTGGGGCTTCGACCGTCACGCTGTATGTACCAAGCTGCAAAAGAGGAGCGCGGTAAACCCCGTTTGCGTCGCTGTTTATTTTTAACTCGGAACCTTTTTCAATATTTTTGACAGTTACCGAAGCGTTCGGCACGGCTGCACCGCTCGCATCTGTAACAGTTCCCTCAATTTGCCCATTTAGGGCTTGCGACTGCGCGTTTGTCTGACGAACTCCAACGGAAACGAACGCGATGAATATTGAAAACAATAAAAAAAGACGAAACGGACGCGATGCCTGAATCATTGAAAATCTCTCCTCGGTTTTTGAAATTAAAGTTTGTAGCTTTGCTGGTAAAAAAACTATAACACTCTTCATTTCGCAAAGCTACAAGATTGTTAATTATCCTAATTATTTTTGCGACGGCTTTTTTCGATGAATTTCTTTCGACTGAAAGAATTTCACAGATAAATTATCCGGTGCGCTTTATCGTCAAGGTCAATCGCCTGATAAATCCAATCAACCAGATAAAGCCCGTGGCGGTTGACGAAAACGCTCGCGTTTAAGGTTCTTTCCTGTAAGTGTTTATGCGGGACGAGCGCGTTGAGCGCGGTTTCGATTCGACGGTTGATGGTTTCGTCTTTTCGCATCTGCGCGTGGTGAAATTTACTGCGGATGTTGGAAATGTGATATTCGATTTTGCGGCGGCGATTGGCGAGGCTTTCCGCCAAAGTCGGCTCGACGCGGCTTAAATTTTCGGCAAGGCGGTCGAGTTCGCGGTTGATTCGCTCGTCAACTTCCGCGAACAATTCGCCGGTTTCCGCGTTGAGATACTTTTCGACGATTTGCGGCATCAGATTTTCAAAACCGGCGAACAAATCCTTAAAGCTCAAATCGTATTTTTCGAGCGTTTTGCGGTGTTTCGATTCGACAATCGTAAAACTCTGCCGATGAAAGATCGGCGTGACGGGACGCTCAAGAATGCGATAAACTTCCGCCGACTGCGCGAAATAGGCGATTTCCGCCGCGCCGCCGAAATATGAAACGGTCGGCAGCAGATAATCCTGCACGACCGAACGCAGAACGACGCTCGGCGAAAATCTTTCCGGCTCGACCGCCGCTATTTCGGCAAGCTGTTCAAGCGTGAATTCTTCATCAAAATCTTTGGCTTTGAATGTGCCGTTCGCGCTTTTTTTCAAAGCGGAGCGCGTTTTGTTTTTCGCCTGCCAGAACAAAGGAAAATAATCTTCGCCGACCAAAACCTGCGCGTGATAGCCGTTTTCTTCGAGTTCCGCGCTTCTTTTTCTCAAAGCCGACACAATTTCGTCGGATTTTTTGATCGCTTCGACGTAGATCGGAGTCGCCAATTTTTTCAAACGCGCGTCGAGCGGACACAAAATTATCAAACCGTATTTGCCGAGAAAGTCGGTCAAAAGCCTTGCGAAAGCGTCGCCGTAATCAACGCCCGTCGTCCAGCTTTTTTCGACGAACGATTTTAATTCGTCGGTAAATTCGGTGTGCGGCAATTCTTTAAAAAGCTCGTCAATCGTCGTTTTGATCGAATCATCGAGATTGACGTAACCGACCGGCAGATTTTCATAGCATCTTTTCGGCTCGTTCGTTAATTCGACTAAATCGCCGCTCGCGTTGATAATGTTGACGTTCGAGACTTCCTTAAAATCGTGATCTTCGGTCGCAATCCAGAAAACCGGCACGGCTTTGTAGCCGCGAGCCGTCAAACATTCGGTCATCTTTACTGCCGAAAGAGCTTTGTAAATCGTGTAAAGCGGTCCGGTGAAAAGACCGGCTTGCTGTCCCGTAACGACGGCGACGCAATCTTCGTCGCGCAGAAGTCGGATATTTTCGAGAGTTTTTTCGCTCGTCCGGCACGAGCGGTTCATCTCTTCCAAAACGTCGCAGAGCGTTTGGCGGTCGGCTTTGTAATTTGCCAGAATTTCGGGAATGCGCTGCGCGATTTGCGTGTGCGATTCGACGGCGAGCGGATAATATTTTGCGAGCGCGAGCGGATCGGTTTGATATTCAACGAACAATTTCGATTGACCCGGAATTTCCGGGAAAGGCAGACTTTCGATTTGCAGAGCGACGTTTCCGGTCGGACAGGGACAGACGATTTCTTGTTTCACAAAATTTATTCCTCGTGTTGAAGATTATAAATTTTCGCGGCGCGAACTTCCAAGTGAAAAACGAAAAAAGGAACGACGTTTAATGACATCGCTCCTTTTTTTCGCAAAGTTAAAGACTTTATTAATTGCTTTCCGGCGAAATGCGCGGGCGAACAACCGTGTCGCTGCCTTCGTTCGTCGCGGTCGCCGGTTTAACGGCGCGTTCGATGCGATACACGCCCGACGAATGCGTTCCGGCGAAGATTCGGTTGGAATCGTTCGGATCGAACGCCATTGACCAGATGCGACGACTCGCTATTTTCATATCTTTTGAATCAAGCCGTTTCCAATTATTGCCCGCATCGTCCGAGAAAAATATTCCGCCGTCGGTTTCGAGCGCGCTCGAGACGAAAATTTCTTTGGAATTATTCGGATTAACCAGAATGCTCGTGTAATTGCCGAGCGGCAGATTGCCGCCGCGCCGCGTCCAGGTTTTTCCGCCGTCGCGGCTCAGATAAAGCGTCTGCGTCGTGCCGACGTAAATATTATCTTGATTTTTCTGATCGAAAGTGATCGAGCTGACCGGCACACTTTCCGGCACACCCGGAACTTTCTGCCACGTCGCGCCGTTGTCGCGCGAAACGATTACGCCGGAAATCGCCGTTCCGACCCAAATCGTTTCCGGCTGCTGCGCGGAAGTTTTGATAACGAAAACGCTTTCGTCGAGACCTGCGCCGAACGGCACTTTTTCCCAACCTTTGTCCAAATCGTAAGTCCGGTAAATGCCTTTGTCCGTTCCGGCGAGAATACCGTTTTTGCCGTCTTCGGTGCGCGTCAGAACTTTTATCTTTTCGCCGAGAGCCGGAATTAAAACCGGTGCATTCGGATCAACCGGCTCAACCGGCTTAACAGGTTTGACGACTTTGGCAGTCGCGGCTTTAGTTGTTTTGCCTTTCGACGCAGTCGCTTTTTTCGGTGTCGTTTTCTTGACCGGCGGCGGTTTCGGCGGCAAAAGCTGCGTCCAGTTCATTCCGCGATCCGTCGAGCGAAACATTCCGATATTCGTGCCGAGATAAAGCGTGTTCGGATTGAGGCGATCCTGCAAAAAGGCGAACGGCGAAACGCGGTTGACATCGAGATTTTTCGCCGTCTGCCAGGTCGTGCCGGCATCGTCGCTGATAAAAAAGAAGCCGCCGCCGGTCGCCGTATTCTGCGTTGTCGCGTAAATACGGTTCGGATTTTCGATGTCCACGTTCACCGAATATGTAAAACGGCTCGTGAAATTATCGTTCGTCGGCTTAAAATTTTTGCCGCCGTCAATCGAAACCATCACGCCGTAATTGTTCGTGCCGATGAAAATTTTGTCGGGATTGTCGGGATGAACCGCAATTGAATTGATTTCCAGATTTCTCTGCGAAGTCATCGCCCAGGTTTTGCCGCCGTCGGTCGTCATCCAGAAACCTTCGGTCGTTCCGGCATAAATCGTTCCCGGTCTCGACGGATGCTGAACGATGTCGCGCGTGCGGCGCGACTGCGACGGAATGCCGTTGATTTTTTTCCAGAGATCGCCGTTGTTATATGACTCGTAAATGCCGCTACACGCCGAAGCGACGACGTGATCGGGATTTTTCGAGTCAATCGTGACGGCGAAAACGTCCGAATCGTCAATCATTCCGTCTTTGATCAATCGCCAGTTTTTTCCGGCATCGGTTGATTTGTAAGCGCGCCACCAGGTTCCGGCGTAAATCGTGTCGGAGGTGCGCGGGTCAACCGCCAGCGAATCAACATTAACCGGCATCGTGTCCGAAGAAATTTTCGTCCAGTCGTCGCCGGAGTTTTTTGAAATCCAAACGCCGTTGATCGTTCCGACGAAAAGCGTATTCGGGTCGGCTGCGGATTGTTCCATCGAATGAATTGATTCTTTGCTCAATTCCTTGGCTTCCTTCCAAGTCGCGCCACCGTCAATCGTTTTGAAAAATCCGCCCGGAGCTTTGTGGCGATGACCGGAAGTGTAAATAATATTCGAATCGCGCGAATCAACAATTAGTTGGTCGAGAACCAATTGCGGGCGATTGAGATTAACCAGCAACGACCACGTAACGCCGCCGTCTTTTGAAGTATAAACCTGACCGTCGAGCGTGCTGATGAAAATGTGATCTTTATTCTTCGGGTCTATCGTCACGACGCGCACATCGCCGCCGCTCGGTCCGACCGTTGCCCAATCGCCGATCTTTAACGGCTCGCCCGCGGCAAGAGCCGCGCCGACGATTGATAAGATCATCAATAAAGCCGCCGACCAATTTAATCTTGAACCGATTCTACGTTTGATTTCAGTTTTCATATTTTTAATTTCTGTTAAATCGGGAGTGATGGTTTTGAATGTTTCGGCAATCGAAGCGAACAATTCCGCTCATAAGATGACTAATGCATCGGCGGTTGTTGCCATTCAAAACGTAATTTTTTGTGGAATCAAAACAGGAAGTAATTTAATACTTGCTCAAGCGCGTTAACAAGTAAAAGCTATTTTACACCGAATCAAAAATAATGCAACTTAAAGTTTTACTTTAAAAACATGAGCGGGTGAAAATTCCGCTTTGGAATCTTCACCCGTTTAGGAAAGCTCACATCACAAAGGATGCGAAAGATTAATTATTGTTCAGGAGTCGGCGGTGTCGCCCCTGCCGGAACAAGCCAGAATACTGTTCTGACATCGCCGCCGGTTGTTGTTACGCTCGAAACGAAGGTAATGCGACTTGCATCATAGTTGCGGAATTTAATCGCATCGCGGATTTGTTTTTCACGCGCCGCAATTTGTTTCGCCGTTCCGTAAGTGATGATGTAACCCTGTGCAGTCGGATTGTTGTTCAACTCAATATAGAAATTGTCCACACGAGCTTTGACTTCGTCGTTTGTCAGTTTGCCAAAATCATCAACTTGTTTAGTTTGTGGAGTCGTATTATCGATACTTCCCGTTTCAGAAGCATTTTTCAGACAACTTTCACAAAGTCCCGCTCCGCCAATATCAACAGTCGCCGTGACGTTCGTGCCAGCCATTTCCGGCGTGGTTGCAACAGTAATAGCCGGGGTTCCCTGACCTGCGGTGATCGTTCCACTAGAGACTGTCCAATTATAAGTTATATCAGACTGTGAGCCGCCGCTGACATTTGCCGTAAAGGTCATTGTTGCACCCGGAGCAGTGATTCCAGCCGGACCAGTTACAGAAAGCGTTGGACACGCACATTCTTGTACACAATCACAATTGGCAACTTCGATTGTGCGAGTCTGCGTTTTGCCGCAAACGCCGCAACTGTCGTCGACACCAGCAGTAATCGTATAAGTTCCCGGTTGGGCACCCGTTAAATCCCATTGAACATTCGCGCCTTGACCGACAATGCGTCCGCCCGAAACCGTGTAGTTATAGGTCAATACATCGTTTTCCGGGTCAACTGCCGTCGTCGCTACGTCAACCATTTGATCGTCGCTGCAGGTCGTGCCTTCTTTCGCTCTAAATCCGGGTTGGCATTTTCCGGTAACGCGCGTTTCGCTCAACTTCAGATCGGTTACGTCAGCAAATTTATTAACGACTTCCGCTTTTCTCGAATTACGCCGTCCGGCTGTAACCTGGAAAATAAATCCATGCGGATCGTTCGATGTCAAGAATCCTGCCGGAATTCCAGCAGAAGTATTCGAAAATGTTCCGCCGCCCGGAATAGTCGTCGTTGTATTAAACGAAGTATCGTCAAAACTATCTTCGTTCTGCTGATTAACGTGATAACGATATGCCGCGCCGAAGCTGATGTAGCGAGTCGGAAAGAATCGAACACCGCCAATCGCATCGAGCGGACTGTTTTCAAAAGCGTTAGGCGTACGTCCGCCGACATATTGAGTTGAACGAAACTCGAGAATCGGCTGGAAATATCTGTTAATCGGAAAATCAACGCCGATGCCCGAAATCACTTCGTCGGGACGATCCAGAAGTGTAACATTTCCTCCCGGAAAATCAGCCTTGACGCTGCTGTTATAGATGTAGCCGAGATTGGCTGAAATATTTACGTGTTTACTGAGACGAGCGTCGCCAAACAAAACCAATCCGAAATCGCCGCGATTGCCGCCCGGACTCGCGCCGCGTTGAAGCTGGTTGAATCCACTAACTCTCTGCGCCGTATCAGCATAGAAACGATAAAACGGAATCAAACCGATACCATACGGATTGTTCGGACCGGTAAAACGAATTTTTCCGCCGACGGTAAAAGTGCTGAATGCCGATTCTCCGTAAGTTCGATTAATAAAAGGCGCGTCCGGCAGATAACTCGGCGCGGTCGTAAACGAAACCGGGTTGACCTGCGTGATTCCACCGGCAACAACCGTATTCGTTTGCAAAACTATGCCCGGCAAAATGCTTCCGTAAACCGAGCCGAGTCCCGGAAAGCTAGATGCGGTGTTATTGCCGCCGCCGCTCGGAATTCCGATAAAAGGAAAGCCGGGAATATTCGATCTTCCGCTGATAAACGGATACGGAACAAACGGCTGCGTGTTGCGGAAAACCGGCTGTCCGGCAAATGCCCCGCTTCCCAATACAATCGCCGGCGGAGTTCTTAAAACACCGTTGATGTTCAATTGAGAGTTTGGCAAGTAAAAACTGGAAAGATTTCGCGGCGAGTTTACGTGAACCCCGCGATAAGCATCCGTATTAAAAAATAATTCGATATAATCGTTCAAACCGACTTGAAAGCTGACCGGAATTTCGTTGATGTCAACATTGCCCGGATCGCGGTCATAGTTGCTCCATGCCGCGCTGAATGTAAATTCGCCCGCGCGCAGGGTTTGTCCGTCATAAATTGTAAAGAGACCGGTCGGACCTCCCGGAGGTCCGCCGGTGCCAACAGTTGGCGCGGTATTCCTTGGGTCTTTCTCAGTTCTCAAAGTTTGAGCTGACATCGTAAATACGAATGTCAACAATGTAAGCGCAATAACAAACGCGTTCTTAGCGAGTTTCATCACATTCCTCCGCCGAAAATAATTTTAAAAATTTAAATTTCAATTGTAGCCTAAAAAGACAAAGAAATAATATAAATCTTTTATCAAGCTACTCAATTATTACACACACTCGAAAAGTTTCAAATCTTAGATATTGAAAATTTTCCGTGCAATCAAATCAATTTAAGTGTTTGGCTGTCGTCTTTAATCCGAAGCCAAGCCGGTAAAGTTTACCGACAACCTCGTAAAACATTACTTCATCTTTTACGGAAAAGCAAGCATTTTTAACGAATTAAACATATTTCTACGCATAAATTCCGCGCATTTTCGTATCGAACGCCACGCGGTCAATCGCCAGCATATAAGCGGCGGTGCGCGAATCAACTTGATGCAAATCGGCTAAATTGCTCAATTCGACAAAGCTGGCGACCATTTTTTCTTCCAATCTTTGATTAACCTCGTCTTCGCGCCAGAAATAGCCCATACGGTCTTGCACCCATTCAAAATAAGATACCGTTACCCCGCCGGCATTCGCTAAAATGTCGGGAATGACGAAAATTCCGTTACTGTGCAAAATCGCGTCGGCTTTCGGTGTCGTCGGACCGTTCGCGCCTTCGGCAAGAATTTTGCATTTGATTCGTCCGGCATTTTCCGAAGTGATTTGATTTTCCGTCGCGCACGGCGCAAGCACGTCGCATTCAATTTCCAAAAGCTCGCTGTTGGAAACCGGATCGGCTTCGCTGTAGCCTTCGAGGGTTTTATTGTTTTGCAAATAATTCAAAACTTCCGGTATGTTTAAGCCGTTCGCGTTGTAAACGCCGCCGCCGACATCTGAAATCGCCGTAACTTTATAACCGACATCGTGCATCAACTGCGCGCCGATACCGCCGACGTTTCCTGAACCCTGAACGACGACGGAAGTTTCCTTCGGCATTAATTTAAATTTTTTGATGGCTTCGTTGACGCAGAAAAGAACGCCGCGTCCGGTCGCTTCGCGTCTGCCGAGCGAGCCGCCGAGCGCAATCGGCTTGCCGGTCACGACGGCATTGACCGTGTAACCTTTATGCATCGAATATGTGTCCATAATCCACGCCATTGTTTGCTCGTTCGTGTTCATATCCGGCGCGGGAACGTCGCGGTCGGGACCGATAAAATCGAAAAGCTCCGCCGTATATCTTCGCGTTAATCTTTCGAGTTCGCCGAGCGACATTTGGCGCGGATCGCAGATAATTCCGCCTTTTCCGCCGCCGAACGGCACATTAACGACCGCGCATTTCCAGGTCATCCACGCCGATAGTGCTTTCACTTCATCAAGCGTTACGTCGGGCGCGTAGCGAATGCCGCCTTTTGCCGGACCGCGCGCGAAATTGTGCTGAACGCGGAAACCTTCAAAAACTTCGATATGTCCCGAATCCATTCTGACCGGAATATAAACTTTCAATTCGCGGCTCGGAACGCGCATCACCGCGTATAAATCGGGGTCTAAACCAAGAAGCTGAGCGGCGTGGTCAAAGCGTTCGCTCATCGCTTCAAACGGATTTTTTTCGTCGCTGCCTTTAAAACGCCGCATTTCATCAGCCATCGGATTTGCTGCCATTTTTATATTTTCTCCAATTTTCTCAATTTTATTTGTATTTTAATTGACATAATTAAAGCGAAACGCATTTGAATTGCTTTCAAACTTTTTCATATTTTCGCTTTTTTTACTTTAAAACTTCGTTCATCGCGCCGCTGCGAAAACCGTGCAAATCGAGCGTTACGTATTTAAATCCCAACTGCCGGAATTTTTCGGCTAATATTTCCGTGATTTTCAAATCCAGAGCGCGTTCCATCTCAGCGGGCGCGATTTCCAAACGCGCTAATTCGCCGTGAACGCGGACGCGAAATTCTTTAAATCCAAGTTCGCGCAAAAAATCTTCGCCGCGCTCGACTTTAAACAATCTTTCAATCGTGACCGGAACGCCGTAAGCGATTCTCGACGAAAGACACGGACTCGCCGGCTGACTCCAAGTGGGCAAATTATGTTTGCGGCTGAGTTCCCTGATTTCGTTTTTATTCAAATTGACTTCGATCAACGGACTGCGAACTTTTTTTTCGGCGGCGGCTTGTCTGCCCGGACGATAATCGCCGACATCATCGGCGTTCGCGCCGTCTATGACGAATTCAATTTTGTTTTCCGCGGCAACTAAAGCCAGCTTTTCATAGAGTTCGGTCTTGCAGAAATAACAGCGGTTGTTCGGATTTGCCTGATACGAAGGATTTTCGAGTTCGTCGGTTTCGATGATTCGATGATTGAGTCCGAAATTTGCGGCGATTTCAATCGCTTCGGCGCGTTGTTTCTGCGAAACGCTCGGCGAGATTCCGGTAACGCAGAGCGCGTTTTCTTCGAGTTCCTGCGCGGCGATCAAAGCCAGATACGAACTGTCCACGCCGCCCGAATAGGCGACCAACACGGAGCGCATTTCGCGCATCAAACGGCGCAAGTTTTGTTCTTTGTTTTCGGCGGTGAGCGTCGCTGAGGTTTTTTGAATCGTTTCCGGCTGTGCCATTTTGCTTGAATCCCGCGTTTGAAAAGCAAACGTCTTAAACTGCAAATCTTAGCGCAGGCGAACGACCGGGCGCAACTCGTTTAGAATGATTTTTCGCAAATTGATAGACTGTAAAATAAAAGCGATCAGCCTTGAAAATCGCGTGACGATTGCCGCGCGAACCGTTAGAAAATTATCGAAGTTTTATGTCTTTTTCATTTCGCGCCAACCGAAAATTTTCCGCTCTGCGACAAATAGTTTTGCCGATTTGCTTCGCTTTTTTCGTCGCTCATTTCGCCGCTTTTAACGCTTTCGCGCAGGACGAAGAAACCGACAATTCGGCGGAAGCAGTCGCGCTTTTTAACAAAGGTCAGGACGCGCACGAAAAAGGCGATTTGCAAGCCGCCGTCAAGTTTTATGAAGACGCTCTAAAGCTCGCGCCGGAATTTCCCGAAGTCGAATTTCAGCGCGGCAACGCTCTGCTCGCGCTCGGTAAACCGAGCGAAGCCGAACAAGCGTTTCGCCGCGCGGTCGAACTGCGCGAAGATTGGACTTTGCCGATGATTACTTTGGGCAGTTTGCTGATTGATCGAGGCAAATACGACGAAGCGAAAAAATTTCTTGACAAAGCCGTCGAACTCGACGCGAACAGTTTTCCGGCGTATGCCGCGCTGACCGAAATTCTTTTGAAAACGAAAGCCGCGCCAAACGACTTAAAACAATTGCTCGCCAAACTTCAAACGCTGACCGGCAAAGCGAATCCGTCGGCGACGATCTGGGCGGCGCGCGGCGCGCTCGAAGCGGCTTTAAATGATAAAGACGCGGCGAAAAAAAGTTTGTCCAACGCGCTCTTAATCGAACCGCGCAACGCTTCGGCTTTGACGAAACGCGCCGAAATCGCGCTCGCCGAAGGTGATTTTGAACAGGCTTTGAGCGACGCGAACGCTGTTCCGCAAAATTCTCCGAACGCGAAGCTTCTTCTTGCCCGAGTTTATGCCGAAAGCGGCAACGTCGCCGAAGCGTCGAAAATTTTAGACACGCTCGATGCGAAAAATCCGCTTGTCGTTTCGCTGAAAAATTCGATTACGGCAAACGATGCGACGAACGCGGCGGAGTTGGAAAAACAGCTTGAAACCGACCAGAAAAACGCCGCGATTCTCGGACGTTTGTGTTCGCTTCTGCGAAAGGAAAATCCGCCGAAGGCTCTCGAATACTGCCGCCGCGCGGCGGAAGCCGAGCCGAACAATATCAATCACGCCGTCGGTTTCGGCGCGGCTCTCGTGCAGGCGAAACAATTCGACAATGCGATTGTCGTTTTCAGAAGAATTCTGCAAATCGCGCCGGACAATTTTACGGCGCGGGCGAATCTGGCGACCGCATTGTTTGAGGCGAAGCGTTTCGCCGAAGCCAAAACCGAATATCAAACGCTGACCGAAAAACAGCCGAAACTGGCGATTGCATATTATTTTCTTGCCATCGCGCACGACAATTTGGGAGAATATACGGACGCGATGGCAAACTATCAGCAATTTTTAAAAATTGCCGATGCAAATACCAACAAGCTCGAAATCGAAAAGGTCAACCTGCGTCTGCCCACGCTCGAAAAGCAGATGAAAAACGAAAAGGGAAAGAAAAAATGAACGTCGAATCCAGCGGCGACCGCACCGGAAAATTCATTAAAAATTTAAAGCTCAAAAGTCGCGCGAAAAAATTCGCGGGCAATTTTCAAGCTTTAAATTCGCGCGTCCGTTCGATTCGTTTTTTTAATCTTTTATTTTTCGCTTTTCTTCTTACGGCTTCCGCTTCGTTCTGCGCCGCGCAGGAAGATGACGGGCGCGATGTCGCGCCGCCGCCGCTCAAGTTTATGTCCAAAGAGGAAAAAGCCAAACTCGAAGTGACGAACGATGTCAAAGGGCGCACGAAACTCGCGCTCGAATTGATGGAAGCGAGGCTTTTAAAAGCGGAAACTTTTCACAACGAGGAAAAATACCGCGAGATGTTCGATGAACTCGGCAGCTTTCACGCGCTGATGGACAACACGATTAATTTTCTCGACAAAAGCGACTCGAACCGAGGCAAGGTTTTAAATAATTACAAGCGCGTCGAATTGAGTTTGCGAAAATACGTGACGCGGCTCGAAATCATTCGCCGCGATTTGCCGATTAAATACGAATTTTACGTTCGCCAGTTATCGAAATTTGTCCGCGAAGCCCGCAGCCGCGCCATCGAGCCGATGTTCGACGACTCGGTTCTACCGGGCAACAAACCGAATTGAAAAAGGAGTTTTTCAGATGTCAATTTTTAAATCTTTAATTTCGTTAATCCGAATCGCTAAAAAAGTTTTCACCGTTTTGATTTTGACGCTCGCCGTTTTTAGTTTTGCAAAAACTGCCGACGCGCAAAGGCGCGATCATTTGACCGCCGAAGAAATCGAACTCGTCCGCGACGCGCAACAGATAGATTCGCGCACCGCCGTTTTCGTCAAAGCGATTGACCGACGCTTTCTCGTCATCAACAACCAAGCCGCGCCGACCGATAAAAAATCCTTGAAAGAAAATGAACTCTGGGGCGCGCCGCCGACCGGCTCGAAAACCGAGCTTTTTCTCGACATCGAAAAAATTTTGCAGGAAGCGATTGACAATATTGACAACGTCGCCGACAGCGAGCAAACGAGCGCATTCTTCCCGAAAGCCGTCAGAATTTTAGCCGACGGCGCGAACCGTTTTCTGCCGCAATTCAACGCGCAACTCGCCAAAGCAGCCGATCCGAAAGAAAGAGGCGCGATTCTCGGTTCGATCGAATCGTGCAACCAAATCATCGAAGCCGCCGCCAAAGTTCCGAAAGAAACGCCGAAAGAAGAGAAAAAGAAAAAATCAAAGGATGATTCAGACTAAATGAATTTGTTTTCAATATAACCATCCCTACAGTTCTTATTGCAAAATCATATTTTGACACTCGCAATTTGCGGGTGTTATTTTTTTCATTACACTTAATTTATGTCCACAGAAAATGTAAAGAAAACGCCGCTCAACAAAGCGCATCGAGATTTAGGCGGGAAAATGGTTGATTTCGGCGGTTGGGATATGCCCGTGCAATACGCGGCGGGCGTGATTGCCGAACATTTGGCGACGCGCGAACATTCGGGGCTTTTCGACGTTTCCCATATGGGCGAAATTTGGGTCGAAGGCGAAGACGCAATCAAGTTCGTTGATAAACTGACAACCAACGATGTCACGAAATTGGTTGACGGGCAGGCGCATTACTCGGCTCTGACGCGCGAAGACGGAACGGTCGTTGACGATCTTTTGGTTTATCGTTTCGATGAAGGCAAACTTCTTTTAGTCGTCAATGCCGGAACGACCGAAAAAGATTGGGAATGGATTACATCGCACGTTGAAGATGAAGCGATTACTTTGACCAATGCCAGCGCGGATTATTGTCAGATTGCCGTTCAGGGCAAAGACGCAATCGGAATTTTACGACAACTGACCGACGAAAATTTAGATGACATCAAGTATTATCATTTCACCGTCGGCAAAGTTAACGGCGTGGACGCGATTATTTCCCGAACCGGTTACACGGGCGAAGATGGGTTTGAAATATACGCCGACAAGAAGTATGCCGAACAGCTTTGGAATAAATTTCTCGAAGTCGGCAAATATGGCGAAGAAAAAGGCATTTTGCCGTGCGGTTTGGCAGCTCGAAATACTTTAAGATTAGAATCGGCAATGTCGCTTTACGGACACGAAATCTCCGACGAAATCACGCCGCTCGAAGCCAACTTGGGCTGGATCTGCAAACTCGACACCGAATTTATCGGGCGCGACGCGCTGGCGAAATTAAAAGAAGACGGTTTAAAACGAAAACTCGTCGGCTTTGAAATGACTGACAAAGGCATCGCCCGCGACGAATACGACGTTTATATTGACGACAAAAAAGTCGGCGTGGTAACGAGCGGTTCGCCCGCGCCGTATCTGAAAAAGAATATCGGTCTGGCTTATGTGCCGACCGAATTTGCAAACGTCGGGCAAGAGATTAAAATTGATGTCAGAGGCAAACATTTAGCGGCGACGATTGTGCCGACTCCATTTTACAAGCGACAAAAATAAAGATTGTTTTTAGTTTTTGGTTTTTTGTTTTTGGCTCTCTGATGTAAATTCGCGCTTGAGGCGTTTGTCACGAAGACCAAAGACCAAAAACCAAAGACCAAAAATCAAAAACCAAAAATCAAACTATGGCAAACATTCAGGAAAATTTACATTACAGCAAAGATCACGAATGGGTTTCGGTGGACGGCGACACGGCGACGGTCGGCATTACCGATTACGCGCAGCATCAGCTCGGCGATGTCGTCTATGTCGAACTGCCGAAAGTCGGCGACTCTTTGGAATCGCACGAAGCGTTCGGCTCGGTCGAATCGGTCAAAGCCGTTTCGGAAGTTTTTACGCCGATTGCCGGCGAAGTCGTCGAAGTCAATGAAGGTCTAAACGACACGCCCGAAGCCGTCAACACCGATCCATACGGCGCGGCGTGGATGATCAAAGTCAAAATGCGAAACCTCGGCGATGCCGACAAAATGCTGTCCGCCGCCGAATACGAAGAGTATTTAGAGTCGAATTCATAAGTTTTTAGTTTTTGGTTTTTAGTTTTTTGAAAGTGCGCTGTTGACGCTCCAAAATCCTTCCAGCCAAAAACTAAAAAACAAAAACCAAAAACTAAAAAACAAATGCGTTATATCCCAAACTCGCCTGAAGAGCGCGACGAGATGCTGAAAATCGTCGGCTTGAATTCGGCGGACGAACTTTTTCGTTCGATTCCGTCGGACGTTCAATTAAACAGAAAATTAAATATCACCGAACCGCTCGCCGAGATCGAAGTCATCGGCGAGATGGAACGAATGGCGGCGAAAAATACGGCGACGCAGAAACCTTCGTTTCTCGGCGGCGGCGTTTACGCGCATTATTCGCCGACGGTTGTTGACCATCTTTTACAGCGTTCGGAATTTTTCACCAGCTACACGCCGTATCAGCCGGAAATTTCGCAAGGCACTTTGCAGTATATTTTCGAGTTTCAAACTTTAATCGCCCAACTGACCGGAATGGAAGTCGCCAACGCCTCGATGTATGACGGCTCAACCTCGATGGCGGAAGCGTTTCTGATGGCGCAGCGCGTTACGAGAAAAAACAAAGTCGTCATCGCGCAAACCGTTCATCCCGAATATCTGGAAGTCGCCAAAACCTACACGCAGCACGGCGATTTGACGATTGACACGGTTCATTTCGACGAAGCGACGGGACGAGTTTTAGACGACGAATTATCAAAACTCGACGATAAAACCGCCGCGCTCGTCGTCCAATCGCCGAACTTTTTCGGCTGCGTTGAAGATTTAACCGCGCTCGCCGAAAAAGCGCACGCGGTCGGCGCATTATTCATCGTTGTCGTTACCGAAGCGATTTCGTTCGGCTTATTAAAATCTCCAGGCGCGGGCGACGCGGATATTGTCGTCGGCGAAGGTCAGTCGTTCGGCATCCCCGTCTCCTTCGGCGGACCGCATCTCGGACTTTTCGCCACGCGCGAAAAATACGTCCGCAATATGCCGGGAAGATTGTGCGGCATCGCCTACGACAAAAACGGCAAACGCGGATTCGTTTTGACTTTATCCACGCGCGAACAACACATTCGCCGCGAAAAAGCGACTTCAAATATTTGCACGAATCAAGGCTTAATCGCGCTCGCCGCCACGATTTATATGGAAGCGATGGGCAAAAAAGGCTTGCAGGAAGTCGCCGTTCAAAACGCGCAAAAAGCCGCTTATGCGAAAAAGAAAATCTCTGAAATTTCAGGTTTTTCAATTCCCTTTTCGTCGCCGACCTTCAACGAATTCACCGTTCGCGCCCCAAAAAACGCCAACGAGATTTTAGAAAAACTGCGCGTCGAAAAAAACATCATCGGCGGACTTCCGTTGTCGTGGCATTATAAGGATTTCCCGAACGACTTTTTAGTCTGCGCGACGGAAATCAATACGAAAGAGCAGATTGATAATTTGGTTGAAGGATTGAAATCGGTCGCATAAATGAGTTTATTAAACGGCGGAAATGAAATAAATCATCAAATCGTCAATGGAGATTGCCGACAGATTATTTCTTCATTGACGACAAAACTTGATTTGACGTTTCTTGATCCGCCGTTTAATCAGCAAAAGGAATATTCCTCGTGCGTCGATAATTTGCCGGAAAAAGTATATTGGGAAATGATGCGCGAGATTTGCGCGGAGATTTTTGAAAAAACATCAAACGGCGGCGCGGTTTATTTTATGCAGCGCGAGAAAAATGCCGAACAGATTCTGCGCGTTTTGCGCGAAACGAATTGGACGTTTCAGAATTTGATCATTTGGAAAAAAATGACTTCCGCCGTTCCCGGACAGGCGCGTTACGGTAAGGCGTTTCAGGTGATCGCGTTTGCGACGAAAGGAAAACGTCCGCGTGTTTTCAATCGCTTGCGAATTAATCCGCCGCTTTTGAAACATCATAAATACGAACGCGAAAACGGAATGTTCGTTACCGACGTTTGGGACGATATACGCGAATTGACGAGCGGTTATTTCGCGGGCGACGAAGCGATAAAAACGGAATACGGGACACGTTTTCATAAACAGCAATCGCCGCTCGCTCTGCTTTTGCGAATCATTTTAACTTCGAGCGACGCGGGCGATTTCGTTCTCGACCCGTTCGCGGGAACGGGAACAACCGCCGTCGTCGCCAAACAGTTGAATAGAAATTCTATTTCTATCGAAATTGATAAGGAAAACGTCGAACAAATCGAAGCGCGTTTGAAAACGCTTCGCCAAGCCGATGCGATTGATAAATATTTTGACGATTACAAATTTACCGAAAATTTAGCGCAAATTTGGGCGACCGATTCAAATTCTTTAACCGTTTCGGCATAAAAATTAAAGGAGGACGGAATGAACAACAGAGGCTTAATGTATGAAACGATGATTAAGAATATCTTAATTCAGCGCAAACTTCTGTCGTCCGCTCTGACCGTCAAGCTGTCCCGGACTGAAAACGACGCGGGATTTATTCATAACGGTCAGGAATATTTTCTCGAACTCAAAAACGCTTCCGCGCCCGATTACGGAGCCAGACAAATTGATTTCAATCCGATGAATAACAGTTGGCAATGGAACGGCAATGACGCGATGACCAAGGTTTTTAACCAGATCGGAATTTTGCAGAAAATCAAAAGTTTCACGCCGCGCAAATTCATCGTCGAGGACAAAAATTTAACCGAAGCCGATAAAAGATTCGACCGTTCTAATTTTGCAAATAAAATTCCCGAAACCGATATGAATCTGGTAAGTATGGGAACGAGCGGAGCTAAAATTCTCCACGAATACTACGCGAAGAAAGATTGTTTTTATATTCAGATCGAAGGCAAAGGGTTTTATTATCTTCAAAGCGATCCGGCAAACCTCGGCGTTCCGCAGTTCGTTCCGCAGGTGACATTCCGTCTGCGCGCGAAAACGCACGGTTCGGCGCGAATTTCCAATTACAGTTTTCGCGTCGTGATTACCGCCGCGCGCAGCACATTCATCGGTTCCGACTTCGATCTCGAAGACCCGCAGAGATTTCCGCTCTAACGAAAGAGTTTTAATTGATAAAAAATTATGAGCATTAAAAAAGTTACACAGCATCCGAGCCAGAATGAAAATTTAATTTTCGAGCGTTCGCAGACAGGCAGAGTCGGTTATATGCTGCCGAAACTCGATGTCGAAGAAACGAATCTCGACGAAATCTTACCCGCCGAACTTCGCCGCGAAGATGATTTGGAAGGCGTACCGGAAGTTTCCGAAGTTGATGTAATTCGTCATTTTACGCGCATTTCGACGTGGAATTATTCGATTGATTTGGGCATTTATCCGCTCGGCAGCTGCACGATGAAATATAATTCGCGGCTCAACGAAAAAACCGCCCGAATCGCGGGTTTGGCGAATCTGCATCCGCTCGCGCCGGAGCAGGAATCGCAGGGCGCGTTGGAATTGATTTACAAATTGCAGGAAGATTTAGCGGAAATCACCGGACTTCCGGGCATCACGTTGCAGCCCGCCGCCGGAGCGCAGGGCGAGATGACGGGCGTTTTGATAATGCGGGCGTTTTTGGACAAACGCGACGGCGAAGAATCGAAAAACCGACGCGTGATGCTGATTCCCGATTCGGCACACGGCACGAACCCCGCGTCAGCCGCGCTCGCCGGATTTTCGGTGAAAACGATTCGTTCGACTGCCGAAGGCTTGACCGATTTGGAACATTTGAAAGAACTTTGCGAACAGGGCGGCATTGCCGGATTGATGTTGACGAACCCGAACACGGTCGGAATTTTCGAGAAAAATATCAAGGAAATCTGCCAAATCATTCACGACGCGGGCGGACTTGTTTATATGGACGGCGCGAATATGAACGCGCTCGTCGGCATCGCGCGTCCGGGTGATATGGGCGTGGACGTGATTCATCTGAATCTGCACAAAACATTTTCCACACCGCACGGCGGCGGCGGTCCGGGCTGCGGACCTTGTTGCTGCACTGCTGAGTTAGAACCGTTTCTGCCGACTCCGCGAGTGGAAAAAGACGGCGAAAATTATAAATTAAATTTCAATCGCCCCGAATCAATCGGTCGCGTCAAAGCGTTTTACGGCAACTTCGGGATGATGATTCGCGCTCTTTCGTATATCTACACGCACGGCGACACCGGATTAAAAGAAGCGACCGAAGCGGCGGTTTTAAATGCCCGCTACGTCGCGCATAATTTGACGGAAGAATACGACAAGCCGTTCGATTCCGATCCGATGCACGAAGTCGTTTTCTCGCACAAAAAACAATCGTCGAAAGGCATTCACACTTTGGACATCGCCAAGCGTCTGATTGATTACGGCTTTCACCCGATGACCGTTTATTTCCCGCTCGTCGTCGAAGGCGCGATGCTTATCGAGCCGACCGAATCCGTCGGTCGTCAGGATTTGGACGCTTTCATCGAGGCAATGAAAGACATCGCCAAAGAGGTCGAAGAAAATCCAGAAATTTTCCACGACGCGCCGCACACGACCAGAATCGGCAGACTCGACGAAGCGACCGCCGCGCGAAAACCCGTTTTGCGCTGGAAACCGGAAATGGAAATTTTGTCGAAAACGGCGTGAAGTTAAAAATCAAATAATTTGAAGAAAAACTGTGAGGTCGTACTTACAGTTTTTTTGCAAAATTTGTTGATTTGTTTAGATTTATCACATAAAGTCATTAAATGATATTTATCTTGAGATGCTGAAGGTTATGCGTTTTTTTAAATACATTTTTGTTCTTTCATTGTTCTCAATTTCGGTTTTCTCACAAACGAATAGTAAATTCAGCAGTGTGGAAAACAGTCAAGTTTTCGCAATCAGAAAAACTCGAAGCGCAAAAATAAAAGCCGACGTTTTGCAGGAAATTAAAGTTTTGAATCGTAAAGATCAGGTTTACTGTTACGCGCAACTTGGAAATATTTACTGGGAACGCGACAAAAAAGAAGCGATTAGCTGGCTCTCTGAAGCCGTTG
>CAXTMQ010000003.1:47428-51491 GCA_964245305.1 uncultured Pyrinomonadaceae bacterium | reverse complement strand
TCGGCGCGATGGAGAATCCGCGATATTTGGGCGCGAAGGGCGAAGATTTGCCGAAGGTTCATCATCTGTTCCGCGAAACTTATCCGTATGTGAAGAAAAACGCGATGGTTATCGGCGGCGGAAATTCGGCGGGCGAAGCGGCTTTGTTTTTGGCGCAGGAAGGCGCGAACGCGATTTTGTGCATTTTTCGCAAAGATTGGGAAAACAACGATCCGAAGCAGGGCTGTATCAAATATTGGGTCAAACAGCCGCTCGAAGCGGAACTGTCGAAGGATTGTTTGAACGTCTATTTTTTAAACCGCGTCGTCGAAATAAAGGAAAAGGAAATCGTTCTGGAAAACGAATCGGGCGAAATCGAAACTTTTCCGAACGATGTCGTTTTTATCTTGATCGGCTCGGACGCTGATTTGACGATGCTCGAAAATTTGGGCGTGGAAACGCGCGAATCGAAATACGGAATCGTGCCAATTTACGACGAAGAAACTTTTGAAACGAATACTAAAGGCGTATACGTCGTCGGGCATTTCACCGAAGCCAGACACATCGCGGGCGCGATTGAAGTGCCGAAAAAAATTATTCCGAAATTGGCGGAAAAATTGAAAGCGAATTAATTGCGAGATTGATTTTTAAGCCTCAATTCAAAACGAAAAATTATCAGAACGACAAAAACTATCTGCTTTTAATAGCTGACAGTTGATAGTTGATAGTTGATAGTTAAAGTGGGAAGTTTTATCTTTGCCGCCTTAAATTTCATAAAATTCTGACGGCGAAAATCACGGCACTCGAATTGCACTACACTAATCAAACTTCGCCGTTCGAGCGAAATTTTAGCTTCCAAAAACACGAAATTTCGATGAAAAATTTGCCCGTCGCAGGCTTCTTAAATAAAGCTAATAAGTATTCGCATCTGACCGTTCCGATGGCGGCGGTCACCATTTTGCTGGTTTTGCTGATTCCTCTGCCGTCGTTTCTGCTCGATGTTTTAATCAGCGTCAATTTAATGATTTCGGTCGTCGTGCTGCTCGTTTCTATGTATATCAACGAGCCGGTCAAATTCACTTCGTTTCCGAATTTATTACTGCTGACGACGCTTTATCGGCTCGCCTTAAATGTTGCGACATCGAGACTTATCTTAACCGAAGGCAACGCGGGTGAATCGGCGGCGGGCGCGGTTATCAAAGCGTTCGGCGAATTTGTCATCGGCGGAAATTACGTGGTCGGCGTGGTGATTTTTTTGATTCTGCTGGCGATTCAATTTCTCGTCGTCAATCACGGCGCGGTGCGTTCGTCGGAAGTAACGGCGCGTTTTACACTGGACGCGATGCCGGGCAAACAGATGGCGGTTGACGCGGATTTAGCCGCCGGAATGATTGACGAGAATCAGGCGCGTGACCGCCGCAAAGACATCACGCAAGCCGCCGAATTTCACGGCGCGATGGACGGCGCGATTCGCTTTACGCAACGCGATGCGGTCGCCTCGATTATTATCATCGCGGTCAATATCGGCGCGGGTTTCGCCATCGGCGTTCTCCAACACGGCTTGTCGCTCGCCGACGCGATTAAAACTTATACGATCTTAACGGTCGGCGACGGCGTGGCGGCGGCGATTCCGTCGCTTTTTATCTCGGTTGCGGCGGCGGTTATCACGACGCGCTCGGCGACCGAATCGAGTATGGGCGCGGATGTCAGCGGACAGCTTTTAACGAATCCGCGACCGCTGATTATCTCCGCAGGTGTGCTTGGATTTCTGGGGATTTTGCCCGGAATGCCGCATTTCGCGTTTCTGTCGCTTGCGGTCGGAGTCGGCGCGGTCGGTTATCTTTCGATGCATCAGGCGAAACAAACCGCGACGCAAGCCGAAGACGACGCGAACGCTGAAAAACAATCGGAAATCGCTAAAATACCTGAAAAAATCGAAAGTCTGCTCAAGCTCGACGCGCTTTCGCTGGAAGTCGGTTACGGCTTGGTCGGCTTGGTCAGCCAGGACGATTCTTTCCTGAATCGCATCCGCGAAATTCGTCGGCAATCCGCGATTGGATTAGGAATTATCGTGCCGTCGGTTCACGTTACCGACAATTTACAGCTCGCGCCGCGCGAATATTCTATTTTGCTGAAGGGCGAAAAAATCGCGGCGGGCGAGATTCACCCGGACGGTTTTCTGGCGATTGATCCGGGCGCGGTGCGCGAGAAAGTGCAGGGCGTGGAAACGATTGATCCGGCGTTCGGAATGCCCGCCGTTTGGATTCGCCGCTCGGAAGACCGCGACCGCGCCGTTTCCGCCGGATATACGGTCGTTGATCCGACAACCGTCGTCTGTACGCATCTTTCGGAAATTATCAAACGCTTCGCGTACGAGCTTTTAGGGCGACAGGAAACCCGCCAATTGCTCGACGCGCTCGCCGAAACGCATCCGAAAACCGTCGAGGAAGCCACGCCGAAAGTTTTGTCGCTGGGCGAAACGCAGAGAGTTCTGCAAAATCTGCTTCGTGAGCGCGTGCCGATTCGAGATTTAGCAACGATTTTGGAAACCATCACCGATGTCGGAGTTGTGACACGCGATGTCAACGCTTTGACGGAAGCGGCGCGCGGCGCATTGGCGCGAACTATCTCGGCTAACCTTGCCGGCGAGAGCGGCGAACTGTCGGTTTTGACGCTCGATCCGCGCCTCGAAGCGCAGATCGCCGAACGCTTCGGATTGCTCGGAGGCTCGCAGCAACAGGCTTTAGAGCCGGAATTCGGCAAACAATTGCTGGAAAAAATCGAAACGGCGTGCCGCGCGGCGGTGATGTCGCAACCGATAGTTTTATGTTCTTCGATGGTGCGCCCGCACCTCAGAAAACTTACGGAACGGTTCTTGCCAGACCTTGAAGTAATTGCCCACGGCGAAGTCGCTTCCAACGTGCGGCTGATTTCTCTGGGAACAGTGAATTGATTTCGGATTTTAGATTTCGGGTTTTGGATTTGCTTTAGTTTTAGCTTGAATCAAAAATCTCGAAAATCTTTCCAATCCAAAATCCAAAATCTAAAATCCGAAATTGACTATGATGAATGTTAAAAAATATCGAGCGGCGACGACCCGCGAGGCTTTGGAGCAGATCAAACAGGAATTGGGCGAAGACGCATTCGTTCTGGAAACCAAACAGGTGAAAAGCGGCGGATTTTTCGGTCTGCGCTCGGAAATGCAAATCGAAGTCAGCGCAGCCGCGCCGGGCGCGGGCAGTCCGGCGGCGACGGCGGCGAAAGCCGTTAAATCTTCGTCTGCCTACAACAGCATTTTGAATCTCGCCGACGACACGCCGGCTTTCCCGAATGTTTCCGAACAGGAATTGGACAGCAAACAAAATCTGCTCAACGCGCTGAACAGCCGCGCCGCCGCCGCCAAGGATTTTGAAGCGGCGAACGCGAATTTTACTGAAAATTCGCCGGAACTTTTTGAAGAAGTTGAAGACGCGCTCGAAGCGATTGACGCGGTCGAAATTTCGCCCGACGCGCCGCGTTTGATTCATCAAAAACGCGAAGAAATCGTCGCAGTTTCAGTCGAAAAAAATGTCGCGTCGCTAAATATCGCCGAAAATCCTTCATCGGCTTTTACGAGTCGTGAAATCGAACTTCTTCGCGCCGAGATGCGCGAAATCAAATTCTCGCTCGGCACGTTCGCCAATCGCCAGAACGCTTATTTCACGCAAAACGCGAACAATGCGAATCAAGCGGAAACGCAGTTCGGCTCGCCTTTTTACGAAGCGCATCTTTATCTGACGGCGACCGGCATTTCGCCCGAATTCGCGCAAAAAATCATCAGAGACGTGATGCCGCATTTTCAGGAAAATTTTGTCGAGCCGCAGCAAATTGCGAAAGCCGCTTTGCAGAACGCGGTTTTTTCAAATGTTAAATTTGAAACTGATCCGCTCGGAGAAAACGGGCAAACGATTTTGGCGTTTATCGGCGCGACCGGCGTTGGTAAGACGACGACTATTGCCAAGCTCGCCGCCCGCGTCGCGCTGCACGAACAACGCCGCGTCGAACTCGTCACGATTGACACATATCGCATCGCCGCCGTCGAACA
>CAXTMQ010000003.1:10147-47328 GCA_964245305.1 uncultured Pyrinomonadaceae bacterium | reverse complement strand
ACTTGCCCGCTTTTGAACTTATCAATTAAACTAGAAATGGATCAGGCACAAACATTAAGACAAATCGCTTCGACTGCTATACCGATTGGAATTTTCGGCAATATGAACGAAACGGAATCAACTCAAGAAAACGTCGCCGCTTCAAGACTGCGCTGTCTGGCGATCACCGGCGGCAAAGGCGGTGTCGGCAAGTCGAATCTCGCGGTCAATTTATCGCTCGGATTGGGCGCGTTGAATAAACAGGTCAATCTGCTCGATGCCGATTTCGGATTGGCGAACGCCGATTTACTGTGCGGCGTTTCGCCTTCGTATCATCTCGGTCACGTCATCGCCGGACACAAGGAAATCGAGGAAATTTTAGTTGATTTATCGCCGAATGTGCGCCTGATTCCGGGCGGCAGCGGCATCGAAGAATTGGCGAACGTCTCGCTTAAAACCAACACGATGATTTTCAAAAAGCTGCGAAAGCTCGAAGAAAATCTCGATTTTATGGTGATTGACACGGCGGCGGGCGTTGCCGAAAACGTGATGGGCGTTTTGATTGCGGCGGAAGAAGTCATCATCGTCGCCACGCCCGAACCGACCTCGGTCGTTGACGCTTACGCGACGATCAAAACGCTTCTCAAATACGCGCCGGAAAAACAGGTTTCGATTGTCGTCAACAACGTCGTCGGCGTTGGCGACGCGGAACAGGTCTACCAGCAAATCAATTCGGCGGTCAAGCGATTTCTCGGTCGCGGTGTCGAATTTCTCGGAATGATTCCGCGCGACGCGCAGGTGGTCGAAGCGATTCGCCAGCAAGTTCCGGTCGTGCAATACGCGCCGACTTCGCCCGCCAGCCGCGCCATTCATTTGATCGCCAAACAGCTTTATCGCCAAACGCAACAGCGCGAAGCCTTCCCGACGCAGCTTCAATCGTTCTGGCACGTTCTGTCCGAACAATACTCTTAATTTAATCCCAAAAAATTAATTCTTTTTCTACGCATTTTTGACGATGCTTCAGTATTCTGCGCCGACAATTTACGGAAAATCGAGTCGTTTCGGCAATTTTGCCGCGAGCGACCGCGATGCTTTGATCTGTGCGCATCTCGGTAAAGTTCGATATATCGCCGACCGTTTGGCGGCGAAACTTCCGCCGCCAATCGAGCGCGAAGATTTATACGGCGCGGGTGTGATCGGTTTGATTGACGCGGTTGAAAGATTCGACGAATCGCGCGGCATCGCCTTTACGACGTTTGCCGAAATGCGTGTGCGCGGCGCGATTTTGGACAATTTGCGCTCGCTCGATTGGGCTTCGCGCTCGACCAGAAAACGCGGCAGAGAAATTCAAGCCGTCTACGCCGAAATCGAACAGCAGACCGGCGCGCCGGGAAGCGAAGAAGCGGTCGCCGAGCGAATGAAAATTTCCGTCGCCGATTTGCGCGAAACTTTGCAGGATTTGCGCGGATTGACTTTGACGAATTTGGACGAACGCGACGAAGAAAACGGCGCGAGTCTGCTCGATTCGATCAGCGACGACAACGCTTCGCCGCTCGAACAATTTGAAGAAAGCGAACGCCGCAAACTGCTCGCGCGGGCGATTGATAAATTGCCCGAACGCGAGCGTCAAGTGGTCGCGCTTTATTACGTCGAAGAATTGACGATGAAGGAAATCGGCGAGATTTTGAACGTCGGCGAATCGAGAGTTTCGCAGTTGAGATCGCAGGCTTTGATGCGCCTGCGGGCGAATTTCGCCAAAAAATAAGCGATGAGCAAAAACGACATTTTAAGCGAAGAAGAAATGTCCGCGCTTTTGCCGGACAATACGCGCGACGAATCGGCGCAGGATCGGCGGCGCGTCGTGCCGTATAATTTCCGCCGTCCTGACCGCTTGTCAAAAGAACAGGTGCGCTCGCTTTATCTCTTGCACGATACTTTCGCGCACAATCTTTCATTGAGTTTGCCTTTGTTTTTGCGAACGATTTCCGAAATAAATTTAATCAGCGTCGAACAGCTTCCGTATGCGGAATACTTGCGCGGTTTGTCCGATCCGACGAATGTCTTTACGGTCGCCGCCGAAAATTTGCGCGGGATTTTCGCGTTTGAATTAAGCTCTTCAATCGCGTTTCCGGTTATTGACCGAATGCTCGGCGGCGGCGGCGAAGGATTGAACGAGCCGCGCGGCACGACCGAACTCGAACTGAATGTTCTCGAAGGTTTTTTGTCAATCGTCGTCGAAAATTACCGCGAAACGTGGAAGCCGACCGCCGAATTCGACGCGCAGATCATCGGACGCGAAACGCGCCCGCAGCTTCTGCAGATCGTCGCGCCGAACGAAATCGTATCAATCGTGATGTATCAAATTCAGGTCGGCGAAGCGAAAGGCACTTTGAGCATTTGTCTGCCGATTTCGATGCTGGAGAAAATCATCGGCAATTTCGCCTCGACAAGTTATGCGGCGACGAATCAAACCACGCCCGAAGCGGCGCAGGCTTTATTAAAAACTTTGTCCGCCGTGCGGCTGCCGATTTCCGCCGAACTTTGCAAAATTCCCGCCGTTGTTTCCGATTTAATGAATCTTTCCGTCGGCGACGTTTTGCGGACGAATCATCGCGTCGAAAAAGCGGTCAACGTCGGTGTCGGTTCGTCGGTCAAATTCGCGGGCAGGCTCGCCGCGCTCGACGGCGGAATAATCGTGCAGGTAACGGAAAATCAAATGCCGAACGGGGCGCGCAAAGCGAAAAATCAGGAACAAACGAGCGAAAGCGAAAATTAAACAAGAAAAAATTATTATGTCGGAAACTAATTCAAATCAAAATTTAGAACGCCTGCTTGATGTCGAAATGGATGTCACGGTGCGTTTCGGTTTAACGGAAATGCCGCTGCGTGAGGTGGTTCGGTTCGGTATCGGTTCGATGATCGAACTCAACCGCGCGGTTGACGAGCCGGTCGAACTTCTGGTCAATAATTTTCCGTTCGCGCGCGGCGAAGTCGTCGTTGTTGACGGTTATTACGGCGTACGCGTTACCGAAGTTGATTCGCCCGAACTGCGTTCGCAGACTTTTCTTTCAACGAACGAAAATTAATTTTACAAGCAAAAAAGGGAGCAAAAAAATGACTTTAGAATTATCAATTTCAATCGCGGCGATGCTGTGCGGAGCATTCGGAATTTTCGCCGCTTTGACGAGCCGCGCGAGCTATAAAAACTGCCGCGAGCTTTTAGAATTCGCCGCCAAGCAGATCGAAGATTTGGAAACGATGGTTGCCGGATCAGAAGCGTCGCGCGAAGAAACCGAGCGCAAGCTCAAAGATCAGGCGCGTCGCGTCGCGTGGCTCGAAACGCGCGTTCGCCAGCCGAAAACGACGGTGAAAAAACAGGAAGAAATTCTGCCCGAAGCGTTGCCGACCGGCTCTCTGAAAGCGAATATCACCGAACGCCGCCATCGCATTTTAACGCTCGCGTCGCGCGGTCAAACAATTGAAACCATCGCTTCGACTTTGGGAATGATGCCCGGCGAAGTGCAGCTCGTAATGAATTTGAACCGTCGGCAAATGCAGTTTGCATAAAACGAGAAAATTATGAATAACGGACTTTACACGGCGTTTCTGGGAATGCGGGCGAGACAGCGAACGCTCGACGCGCAGGCGAACAACATCGCCAACGCTTCGACCGCCGGATTCAAAGCCGACCGGCTTTCGTTCACCGCGTTTGAAGCCGGCAAAAAAGGCGCGAACGACGATCAAAATCTAGTCGCGGGCGTTCTCGCCAACGGCGGAACGGATTTTACGAACGGCTCGATCAGCCAAACCGGACGCTCTCTGGACGTGGCGATTGAAGGCGACGCTTTTCTGCAAATTCAAACCGCGAACGGCGTGAAATTTACCCGCGCCGGAAATTTAACCGTCAACGCCGAAGGACAATTGACGACGAAAAACGGCGATTTGATCGTCGGGGAAAAAGGCGCGATTACCGTTCCGCGTGACGGTGAACTTTCCATCGGCGCGGACGGCTCGCTCGCCGTCGGCAATCAACAGTTCGAGCAGTTAAAACTCGTTCGTTTCAACAATCCGGCGGCGGCTTTAACCAAAGAAGGCAATTCGCTTTTCGCGCTGACCGGAACGGAACAGCCTTCTCAAGCGACGAATTCAAAAGTCGTGCAGGGCGCGCTCGAATCGTCGAACGTCAATTCAATTTCCGAGATGGTGGCGATGATTAACAACAACCGTGAATTCGAATCGCTCCAAAAATCGGTCTCGCTTTTGATGAACGATTTGGGACGCAAAATTTCGGGAGAGATCGGGAAGATTTAATTTGGTTTTTAGTTTTTGGCTTTTTGTCTATGGTTATTCGGAAACAGCAGATAACCAAAATTCTTGTGAATCCGGCTTGCCAAAAACCAAAAACTAAAAACCAAATACGAGGAAAAAAACTATGCCAAACAGAGCTTTATTAACGGCGGCGACCGGAATGCAGGTGCAACAGCAGAATGTGGACAACATCGCCAACAATCTGGCGAACGCTTCGACGGTCGGATTCAAACGAACGCGCCTCGAATTTCAGGATTTGCTTTATCAAAATCTGCGAGCGGCGGGCGGGGCGGCAAACGCTTCGACGAATTTGCCGGTCGGTTTGCAGATAGGTTTGGGAGCGCGGTCTATCGCGTCGGAAAAAATCTTTTTGCAGGGCGATTTTAAGCAGACGCAGAATCCGCTTGATATGGTCATCGAAGGCAGCGGATTTTTTCAAGTTCGTCAATCGAACGGCGATTTGGCTTTTACGCGCGCCGGACAATTTCATCTGAATAATCAAGGTCAGGTCGTAACCGCGACCGGCGAATCGCTCGAACCGGCGATCACGATTCCGACCGAAGCGACTTCGATTACCATCGGCAATGACGGCACGGTTTCCGTCACGTTGCCCGGACAATCGAACGCGCAAAACGTCGGACAAATTCAGTTGGCGATTTTCGCCAATCCCGCCGGACTCGAAGCGTTGGGCGGAAATCTTTTCCGCGAAACCGGCGCGTCCGGTCAAGCGACGGTCGGCTCGCCCGACGCGAACGGCATCGGTCGAGTGAATCAAGGTTACGTCGAAGGCTCGAACGTCAATGTCGTCGAAGAACTCGTCAATATGATTTCGGCGCAGAGAATTTACGAAACGAATTCCAAAGTCATCACCACCGCCGATAGAATGCTCGGCACGATCAATCAAGCCGTTTCCTAATGATTTTTAACGCGAAATTTTTTTCAATTCTTTCGATTTTCTGGCTGATTTTATGCGGCGCGGCAATCTCGGTTTGCGCTCAAAATAAAATCGGCATTCGCGTTTTCGCCGAAACGAAAATCGAAACCGACACGATAAAACTCGGCGACATCGCGCAGATTTCAGAAAGCGGTGAACGCAGCGAGCGTTTGAAAAACGTCACGCTCGGTTACGCGCCGAAGGTCGGAATGACGCGCCAATTGACGCGCGAAAAAATCTCGTTGGCGATCAACGCCGCCGGATTTGCGGTCAATGAATTTTCAATAATTGTCGCGCCGACGATTCGCGTTTTTCGCGCCGGACAAAAAGTTTCTCAAACGCAAATGCGCGAAACAATCGAAAAAGCCATTGCGGATTTGTTCGCGGGCGAAGCGGTTTCGGCGAAAATTCTTCGTATAGATTTGCCGTCTGATTTTGAAGTGCCGACGGGCGATATGAAAATCTCGGCTAATTTTTCCGGCGTTCGCAATTATTTTTCGGCGTTTTCCGCGCCGCTCGAAATTCGCGTCAACGATCTGGTCGTGCGCCGCGTCGCCGCGATAATCGAAATCGAAGCGTTCGCCGACGTTTTAATCGCCGTCAAAAATCTTTCGCCGAACGAAAAAATCGCCGAAACGTCGGTGCGCCTCGAAAATCGCCGGTTGACGAATTCTCTGGAAAATTACCTGCGCGACGCGAAAAGTTTGCGCGGAATGCGATTGATAAAAAGCGTTCCGAACGGCGCGGAATTAACGAAAAATTCGCTCGTCGCCGATACGGTCATCAAATTCGGCGATGCGGTGCGAATCGTCGGCGAATCCGGCAAATTACAATTTTCCGTTACAGGCGAAGCCCGCGCCAACGGACGCATCGGCGACCGCATCGCCGTCAAAAATTCACAGTCAAACGCTGTTCTGCAAGCCGTCGTCGTGGACGAAGGTTTGGTCAAAATCGTTTTTTAACTTTCGATTTTTAATTTTATGAAAACAAAATTTTTCGCCGCTTTTTTAATCGCTTTTTCCGTTGCCGCAGTCGCGTCGGCGCAGGACGCGGAAGACAAACAGGAAAAGAAAAGAAAAAAACAGCAGCCGAAATTGGCGGTTGTGAAATTAGAAGAACCGCCGCCGCCGATTGTGCCGATTGAACAGCCGAAACCGGCGAACGGCTCTTTGTTTACCGACAACGCGGCGAACGGCAATCTGCTCGGCGATTTTAAGGCGCGGCGCGTCGGCGATCTGGTTTTCGTTGATGTCGTCGAAACGAATATTGCTAACGTATCTTCGGGCGCGAGTCGCAAACGCGATTCGGGAACAGTCGGCGGAATCGTCACGGCGGCGGGCGCGCTGCCTGTTCCGGGTGCGGCGGTGGCAGGAACGATTGTCGGCGCGTTGGGCAATCGAAAATTTGAGGGCGGCGGCACGACGCAGCGGCGAAGCGACGTGCGCTCGCGCATCTCGGCGCGCGTCGTCGAAGTTCTGCCGAACGGCGATTTACGCATCGAAGCGTTAAAGCTTGTCAGAATCAACAAGGAAACCGAACAGCTCGGTTTGACCGGCATCGTGCGGACGAGCGACATCGAGCGCGACAATTCGATCCCGACGATTCTGGTCGGCGATTTGCGCGTGGATTTTAATGGCAAGGGAGTTGCATCACAAGATAACGCGCCGGGTTGGTTATACCGGCTGTTTGAAAAAGTTACTCCTTTCTAATGCGCGTTTGAACGGTTTTTTGCAATATCGGAAAAATCTTCAAAAACGCGCTAACGCCGATAAATGCTGAATTATATAAAAAACTTTTTATTTCCGAATCTTATGATTGCAGCGGCAATCGGGCTTCTTCTGCTCGTTTTGCCGTTTAATATTTCCTGTCAACAAACCGATGCGAATTACACGGTGCGTGTCAAAGATTTGGCGGACATCGAAGGCGTTCGCTCGAATCAATTAATCGGTTACGGTTTGGTCGTCGGCTTAAATCGCACGGGCGACCGCGTTCAGCAAAATCTTTACGCCCGCCAAACTTTACAAAATCTGCTCGAACGAATGGGAATCTCGACTGACACGGCGACGCTCAAGCCGGAAAATATCGCCACCGTTTTGGTGACGGCGAATCTGCCGCCGTTTTCGAGACAAGGCTCGAAGCTCGACGTAACCGTTTCGTCAATCGGCGACGCGAGAAGTTTGCAGGGCGGAACTTTGATTTTAACGCCGCTCAAAGGCGTGGACGGACAAGTCTACGCCGTCGCGCAAGGCTCGATTTCCATCGGCGGAATTTCGGCGGGCGATAAAGACAACGGTGTCGAAATCAATCATCCGACCGTCGGGCGTTTGCCGAACGGCGCGATTATCGAGCGCGGCGTTCCGACCGAACTCGCCTCCAACAATCAACTGACTTTAATTCTTCGCAACGAAGATTTTTCGACCGCCGCCAAACTCAATCAAATCATCAACGCCAAATTCGGCACGGGAACTTCCAAAGCTCTCGACGGGCGCAACGTCGAAGTCAATCTTCCGGCAAACTATTTCGACAACCGCGTCGGCTTCGTCGCCGAGCTCGAAAACTTGCGTCTCGCGCCGGAAAAAATCGCCAAAATTATCATCAACGAACGTACGGGAACGATCATAATGGGGCGCGAAGTCCGCATCGCCGCCGTCGCCATCTCGCAGGGCGGCGTAACGATTCGCGTCGGCACGGAGTACGACGTTTATCAACCGCCGCCGCTGACGGTCAGCAAAGAAACGACCGTCGTGCCTTTGAAAAACGTTGACATCGAAGAGAAAAAGCCCGCGTCGGTAATTTTGAAAGACGGCGCGACGGTTGATGAAGTCGTGCGCGGCTTGCGCTCTCTCGGAGTTTCTGCCCGCGACATCATCAGCATTTTGCAGGCGATAAAATCCGCCGGAGCAATGAACGCCGATTTGGAAATGCAGTAATTTTTTAATGCTGAATGGTCAATGCTTGATGCTTAATAACTCTTTAGATATTCCGCAGATTATCGTGATTGTAAAATTCACTCTTAAATTAACCACTAATCATTAACCGTTCAGGATTAAGAAAAATGAATTTCAACGCCATCGAAAATTTGGGAACGCAGCGGCAAATCGCGCTGACGAAGAAAGATTCGCCGGAGGCTTTGCGGCAAGCCGCCGTGCAGTTTGAAGCGGTGCTTTTGATGCAGTTGACTTCGGCATTGAACGGCAGCGGCGAAGCGGACGAAGATTCGCTCTTCGGCAGCGACGGCGGTTCCGATCTGGCGAAGAAAATGTTTTCCGAACAGATGGCGACGACTATCGCCAATTCGGGCGGCATCGGTTTGGCGGACACGATTTTACGGCAGTTCGGCGCGAAAAATCAGCCGACCGCGCCGAATACAATCGGCAGTCTGGCAAACGTCATCGCGGCGGTCAAAGACATAAAGGGAAATAATTCATCGCTTAATCCAATTAATTCAAAAAATATTTCGCCGCTCGATAATTCAAAAACGAACTCGATTTCGAGCGAAACTTTTACCGGCGACCCGAACGATTTACAAGTTGTTTCGACGTTCGCCGACGAGATTATCAGACAGGACGGCGCGGACGGTTTGAAGCCGTTTATGTATAACGGCGAATTGCTTAATTCGACGCGCCCGCGCATTGTTCCGAACGCGGCTTTGACGGACAAAAATCTGCCGACGTTTCCATCGAAAAATTTTGTCGCCACGAACGAGATCAACTGGCAGATGCCGATTTCCGGCAGGCTTTCGTCGAATTTCGGAATGCGCTTTCACCCGATTGATCGCAAAATGAAATTTCACACCGGCATTGACATCGCCGCGCCGAAGGGAACGCCGATCAAGGTTGCCGCCGACGGTATAGTTAAATTTGCCGGAAGAAAAGACGGTTACGGCAACGTCGTCGTCGTCGCGCACGCCGACGGAACCGAAACCGTCTACGCGCACGCGAGCGAAATTTTTGTCAAAGAAGGGCAGACAGTCGGCGGCGGAACGATTGTCGCCGCCGTCGGTTCGACCGGCAAATCAACCGGACCGCATCTGCATTTTGAAGTTCTCCAAAACGGCGAACGAATTGACCCCAAGAGATTTTTAGCTAAAGTCCTGCCGAAGATTGCCGATAAGTAGAAAGGGATAAACTTTTTTCAGGTAATCAGGTAAGGTATAAAGGCTATGAAAATCAATAAATTAGACGAATTCGACAAGATCGGCAAAATCCGCCGGAGCGATGTCAAAGCGACCGGCAAAGACAAGATCGCGGCTGGTGAGACAAAAATAAATTTCGGCGAAGACAAACTGGAATTTTCCAATCGCGCGGCGAAAGTCGGCAGTCTCGTTGACCAGATAAAAAATTTGCCTGACGTGAGACAGGAACGAATTGACGCGCTGCGCGGGAAAATCGCGGCGGGCGAATTCAATCCGTCGAGCGACGAAATCGCCGGCGCGATTCTCAAAGACGAGCAATAATTTCCGCAAAAAAATCCCAACCGGAAAAAGTTTATGCAAAATGATCTAATCAGAAAAACGGCGAGTTTGATGAGCGAGCAAACGCAGGCTTACGCGCGGCTCGAATCAGCCGCCAATCAGCTTTCCGCCGCTCTTTTGTGCGGCGAGCCAAGCCAGATCGAATCTTCGACCCGCGCGGGCGAAATCGAGCTTTTGCGGATGCGTTCACGCCTTTTGGAAATCACTTCCGCACTCACGAAATTTGCCGAAACGCGACAGGCGCAAACGGAAAAAATGCCGCTTGACGCGGAAGCGCGCGAACGATTTGAAGCGTCGGCGAAACTGCTTCTCGAAGCCGCCAAACAATTTCAGACGCTCGCCGTCCGCGCCAAAAATCTCGCGCTCGGCGGTTCTTCGTTTGCCGTCGCCTGCATTCAAATGTGCGGCGTTCCGCCGACCACATACCGCGCGCCGGTTTTAAAATACGCCGAAGGAGCAACGCGATGAGCATCAATTTTTCAGCCTTTGAAATCGGTCGCCGCGCTCTGAACGCCAATCAAGCCGGCATCGCCGTCACCGGACAAAATATCGCCAATGTCAACACGCCCGGCTACACGCGCCGCACGGTTCAGCTTGCCACGACCGACCCGCAGTATTTCAACGGTTTTTCAACCGGCACGGGCGTAACCGTCGCCAATATACAGGCTTACCGCGACCGTTTTATCGAATCCAGAATCCAAACCGAAACCGGAATTGCCGGACGACTTAATGCCCAGCGCGGCACGCTTTCGCAAGTCGAAAACGCTTTGCAGGGCAGCGAAAACAGCAATCTGCAAACGACTTTAAGCGGTTTTTTCGGCTCGTTCCGCGATCTGGAAGCGAACCCGAATTCAGTCCCGCTGCGTTCGATTGTTGCCCAAAAGGGCGCGAGTCTTGCCAACGCTTTTCAGGCGACGCGCGGACGGCTCGACGACATTCGACAGGGAACAGATTCACAAATTCGCACGACCGTTGATCAGGCAAATTCGCTGTCGGAAAAAATCGCCGATCTTAACGGGAAAATCCGCAACACCGAAAATGTCGGCGGCGACGCTTCGGCTCTGCGCGATCAGCGCGGCGAACTTGTCAACCAAATTTCCGAATTGACCGGCGCGCGTTCGACCGAAAACGCGGACGGAACTTTAACTTTAACCATCGGCGAAGGTCGCGCCGTCGTGACGGGCGATACGTTCAAAAAATTATCCGCCGACAGCACACCGCCGCTCGGTCTGGCGACGATTACGCTCGACGGCGAAGCGGCGAAATTTGACGAAGGCGAGATTCGCGGTTTGCAAAACGCCATCGGCGAAACGACGAAACAGATTGACGCGCTCGACGGTTTAGCATCACAAATCGTCGCGCGTGTTAATGCCGTTCACACGACCGGCACGGATTTGGACGGCAATGCCGCCGTTAAGTTTTTCAACGATACGCCGCCCGTGACAGCGGCAAATATCAGCGTCAACGCCGCGATTGTCGGCAATCCGCGCCTCGTTTCGGCTTCGCCGATTACACAGCCCGGACAAAGCGGAACAATTGCCGGACAAATCGCTAATCTTTTAACCGACGCGAACACGACGGTCGGACCGAAGACGGGTTCGTTCAGCACGATTTTTAATTCGATGTTGTCGGACGCAGGCGAACAAGTTAAAGCGGCAGACGACAATTTGCAGATTCAGTCGGCGATTATCGCGCAGGCGACCGCGCAGCGCGAAGCCGTTTCGGGCGTGTCGCTCGACGAAGAAGCGGTCAATCTTATGCAGTATCAGAAAGCCTACGAAGCCGCCGCGAAATTTATCAAAATCGCCGACGAAATGACGCAGACGATTCTTTCGCTCGCGCAGTAATTTTTCTCAAAAATCCGAGTTTAATTTCATAAAAAATTATGAGAGTTACCGAACAACAAACCAGCGCGAATTTGACGAGCCGCATCAACGGGCATCGCAATCAACTGAGCGTTTTGCAGGAACGCCTCGCCACCGGCAAGCGAATCAATCGCGCGTCGGACGATCCGAGCGGCGCGGCAATCGCTTTTAATCTCAAAACTTCGCTGACGGAAATCGCGCAATTTCAACGCAACACCGAAGCCGCCGATCAAAAATTAACGGCGACCGACGATACGCTGAACAGTTATCAAACGATTTTGGAGCGCGTGCGAACTTTGGTAACGCAGGGTTTGAGCGACACGGCGACGCAAGAGGCGAAAAACGCGCTCGCCACCGAAATCGAATCGCTGCGCGGCAGAATTTTGAACGTCGCTAATTCAAAAAACGGCGATGAATATCTGTTCGGCGGAACGCGCCAGAACCAGCCGCCGTTCGACCAAACAACCGCAGTTCCGGCGGTCGCGCCGACTGCCGGACAATTTGTTCAGCTCGAACCGGGAACAAACGCGGTCGCCGTCGGCGCGACCGCCGATGCGATTTTTTCCGATTCGACCGCGACGATTTTTCAGGATTTAGATGCCGCCGTCAGTGCCTTGCGCGGAACGGCGAATCCGGCGGCTGACCGCGCGACGCTCGAAAATTCGATCAGCCGTTTGAACACTTACAAAAATCTCGCGCAAACCGCGCAAGCCGAAACGGGCGCGACGATGAAAATCACAGAGTTTGCCAAAGACCGCTTGATCAACGACTCGCTCTCATTTGAAACGCGCCTCAACGCCGTCGAATCGGCGGATTTTGCCGAAACCGCCGTCGACATTTCCGAAACGCAGCGCGCCCTCGAAGCGACGCTCCAAACCGCCGCCGCCAACCGCCGCTCACTGCTCGATTTCCTCGGGTAAAATCAATTACGGATTTCAAATTACGAATTAATTGGTAGTTAAAAAACTATGCAAAAAATCACGATTAAAGATAAGGAATATTTTTACGACGAGCGCGAGATTATCAATTTCGCCGAAGGTTTGATCGGGCTGCCGGAGATGCGCCGTGCGGTTTTGATTCCGATGCCGGAATGCGAACCGTTTTGCTGGCTCGCTTCGATTGACGATGAAAAAAATCGTTTCATCGTCGTCAATCCGCACGAAATTTTCGCCGATTATCAGCCGCTTGGCGCAGAGAAAATCGAACACGCGAGAACTTTTGCAATCGTCCGCATCGCGTCGGACTGGACAAAAACGACGGTTAATCTGCGCGCGCCGATGTTTATAAACACCGAAACAAAGTGCGGAGCGCAGGCGGTTTTGACCGAGAGCAATTATCAATTGGCGGAAACTTTGCCGCTCGCGCAGTAAAAAAAATTATGCTGGTTTTAACGCGCCGCGTCGGTGAAAAACTCGTCATCGGAAACGAAATCGTCGTCGAAATTCTTTCGGTGAGCGGCGAAGGCGTGCGCGTCGGAATCGTCGCGCCGCGCGAAACTTCCGTTCATCGCTTTGAAGTTTTCGAAGAAATTCAGCAAGCCAATCTCAGTGCCGAAATCACGCCCGGCGAAATCGAACAGACGAGCCTCGAAAATCTTTCGGCGCACGTTCTCTCGAAACAAAAAATCGAGGAAAATTCGGATGAAAAAAATTGATTGGACAATTTGGCTCGGCGCGTTTGTCGGCATCGCGGCAATCGCGGCGGGCGCGTGGCTTGAAGATTTAAGTCTCGGTTTTTTGTGGCATCCGGCGGCGGCTTTGATTGTCGGCGGCGGAACGCTCGGCGCGGTCATTATCCGGCGCGGCATCGGCGGCGTGAGCGGCGCGATACAAGCCGTCTGGAATCTGCGCCACGCCGACGACGGCGACGAAACGCATCAAATCGAACTCGCCAAATTAGCGTGGCTGTCGCGCTCTGCAAATAAAACCGGCGTCAAGGCTTTTGAAAATCACGCCGACAACTGCGGCGGCGACGCGCTCGTCGCGCAAGGGATGATTTTGCTCGCCGAACGCGCCGATAAAGAACGTCTCGTCGAAGTTCTCACGCGCCGTCTCGAATGGGAAGACGACTGCGGTTTGCACGACGCGGCGACGCTCGACGCGGCGGGCGGATTTTCTCCGACGTTCGGAATTTTAGGCGCGGTTCTCGGTTTAATCGGAGTTCTTCGTGTTTTGGATCAGCCGTCCGCGCTCGGCGCGGGCATTGCGACGGCTTTTGTCGCCACGATCTACGGCATCGGTCTGGCGAATTTATTTTTCTTTCCGCTCGCGGCGCGTCTGCGCCACCGGCACGAAGCCAGTATGAAACGCCGTGAAGAAATCGTAACCGTGATTCTCTCGCTCGCCGCAGGCGATACGCCGCGCTCGATTATCAATCGTTTTAATTTGAAAAAATGAGCTTCCGGCGCAAGAAAAAAATCGAAGTTGAAAATCAGCACCGCGAACGCTGGCTGATTTCGTATGCCGATCTGGTCACGCTCCTGCTCGCGCTGTTTATTGTTTTATACGCGGCGAGCAACAAGGAACAGGCAAAAATTATCGCGCATAGTTTCGCCGAATTAAATCAGGGCGGCGACGGCATTCTGCCCGAACACAATTCCCCAAAAACCGAAGAGGAAAAATTCACAAAAAGATTAACGGAAAATCCGATTTTGATGCAAAAGGCGAAAATTCGGCAAACCGAACGCGGTTTGGTGATTTCGCTTTCCGAAGCCGGATTTTTCGCGCCCGGCGATTCGACGATTAATCAGGAAGCCGACGAAACGATCAAGACGATTGCCGAATCTTTGCAAAATAATTCTTCAAACATTCGCGTCGAAGGACACACCGATTCGACACCGATTTCCAATGCGCGTTATCCGTCGAACTGGGAGCTTTCAACTGCCCGCGCCGCGTCGGTTTTAATGCGGCTCGCCGACAAAGGCATCGCGCCCGAACGACTTTCGGCTGCCGGTTACGGCGGTTTTCAGCCGGTCGCCGACAATGCAACCCTCGAAGGTCGCGCGCAAAATCGCCGCGTTGACATCGTGATTTTAAATCGCTGAAATTCTTCAAATTCTAAGGCGCGAAAATAATTCAAAAAAATCTAAAAAATATTCTAAAGTTTTGCCGGCAATCGCCGATAAGCAATGTGCAGCGGAAAAGCAACGGGCGTTTCCAATCTTAAATTAAAACCAAAACCCGACGGAAGCACGGACGCGGAAGTCGAAATTATTTAATAAAAAACAGTTCACGGAGGAACAAAATAAAATGGCTAACTTTTCTTTAGTAAACAACTTGTCATCAACAACGGCGCAGAACAAACTCGGTTCGACGACCAACAAACTCAATCAAACCTTACAGCGTTTGTCTTCGGGTTTGAGAATCAATAAGAGCGGCGACGACGCGGCGGGCTTGGCGATTGCCAACGGTTTCCGCAGCGACATCAGCGTTCTTTCACAGGGCGTTCGCAACGCTAACGACGGTCTTTCGACTTTGCAAATCATTGACGGCGGTTTGAACACGATTTCGGGCTTGCTTGACCGTGCCGCTTCGTTGTCTTCGCAATCGGCTTCCGGCACGTTCTCGGGCAACCGCGACACGCTGCAATCGGAACTCGACAGCGTTTTGAACGAAATCACGCGCCAATCGCAGAACATCGGTCTCGGCGGCGCGTCCGGCACGGACGAAGGTCGTTACAATAAAGCGATTCAGGTTTACATCGGCGGCGGCGCGTCGGCGAATGCGACCGGCAACAGCGTCGCGGTTGATCTTTCAAACAGCCGCGTTGATAAAACCGGCTTGAGCTTGAACAACTTGAATATCGGGCAGGGAACGGGCAATGTAACGGGTAACCGCGACATCTCCGCCGGTCTGACGGCGGCTGAAACTTTAACCTTCCAAACGGTCGGTTCGAGCGGACAGTTGACGAGCTTCAATGTTTCTTTGTCGGCGGGTGCGACTTCCTCGAATGTTTTAGACGCGATCAACAACGATGCCAACGCGCAGTCGGCGGGCGTGAAAGCCTCGCTCAACAGCAGCGGCAAACTCGTTTTGACTTCGGCTAAATTCTTTACGGCTTCGTCGAGTTTGGCGGACGGCGCCGGACAAACCGGCATCGCCGGCGCGGCGGCGGCGGCTGGCGACGTAGCCATCACGGGCGCGGTCAACAAACAGGTTTCGACCTTTGCGGCAGCGACGGCGGCGGGAACGCAGACGTTGAGCTTCTCGGGCGAAAAAATCGGTATCAGCGGAACGGCGAAAACTGTTTCGTTTGCAACCTCGGCGACGGCGGCGACGGCGGCGACCAACGCGGCGACCTCGGTTAACGGCGATGTTTCATTGCGTAACGCGGGCGTTTTCGCGGTCAAAACAACCGGCACGACGGTCGCTTTCGTTTCGTTGAAAGAATTCAATCTCGCAATCGGCAGAGACGCGGTCGCGGCGAATAACAGCACGGCGGGGCAAACCGAAACGGCTGTGACCGGCGCGGTGGCAACGGGCGGCGAATCGGGCGCGAAAGACGCGATTGCGGCGATCAAAGCGGCGGTTGCTTCATTAGGTCAGATTCAAGGTAAAGTCGGCGCGGGTCAGAATAATCTGGGACAGGCGATTGACCTCGCATCGGCGCAAATCACCAACTTCCAGGCGGCTGAATCATCAATCCGTGACGCGGACATTGCGACCGAGGCTTCCAACCTCGCCCGCTTGAACACGTTGCAGCAAGCCGGTGTTTCGGCTCTGGCGCAGGCGAATCAATCGAGTCAGGCGTTGTTGTCCTTACTTCGCTAATTGATTGAATTGAAAATCTCTCCTCATCGTTCGCCCGCAGCCGCAGCCGATTCTAAAAGAGTCGTTCTCGGTCTGCGGGCAAAAACGATTGGAGAAATAGGAGGTTCTAGAAATGCAGATTAATCCTGCCAATCAAACTGCCGATTTCAACGCGCCGGTTCGCGCCAATTCCGAAAAAGCCGAAACACCGGCGGCGGTCGTCAAGCAAATCGCGCCGCCCAAGGAAACGCAGGATCAGATTGAAGTCAAAGACGCTGCGCCGGTTAAAAACCAGCCGGTCGAAACGCAAACGTCTTTGAAATTCACTCTCGATCAGCAAACCAAACAACTGGTCGTTGAATTGGTCAACAATAAAACGGGCGAAGCGATCCGGCAATCGCCGTCGGAAGTTTCGCTCAAATTAACGGCGATTTATGCCGGCATCCAGGGCAAACTCGTTAATAAAAAATGTTAACCCGTAAAAAGCGGTCGGCGAATAATTTTTCGTTATTCGCCGACCGCTTTTTTTAGCAATTCAAAACCCGGCATTTATTTTTCGTTATCGAAGATGACTGATAACACAGCGCAACGAGAATCGCTGCGTCCGTCAGCCAAGGCAATCGCTCGCTGAAAGCGAGCAACAACAAACCGTTAATTTGTTCGTCGTCTTCAGCGACGAAAAATTTTATCAACTTTTAACGTAGCGATTCTCGCTACGCTATATTGTCAGTCGCCTTTGGCGACAAAATACCAAAAGATTATGGCAAGCAGCGTAAGTTTCAGCAGCGTCGGCAGCGGCATTGATTTCGGCACGATTCGTGATGCGATTTTGGCGCAGAGATCACGCCCGATCACGCAAATGCAGACGAAGGCGAGCAGTTACAACAGCCGCATTGACGCGCTCAAACAATTGAACGCGACGCTCGCGGCTTTGACGACCGCGAGCGACGATTTGACCAAACGCGATTTGGGAACGGGACGCAACGCGCTGACCGGCGACGCGACTGTGGCGACGGCGACGGCGACGACCGAAGCGAATCTCGGAAGTTTTGATTTGAACGTCACGCGCCTGGCGACTAGTTTGACGCAGACTTCGCGCGGCTTCACATCGAAAACCGATCCGATTTTGCAGGGCGGCGCGACGACCGCGACGTTCGAGCTTCGCAAAGGCGGCGACGCATCGGGCGCGGCGATTACGATTGACGCGAACAACAATTCGCTCGAAGGTTTACGCAACGCCATCAACGCCGCCAACGCCGGAGTTACGGCGAATATCGTTGACGTGAACGGCGACGGAACGCAACAGAAATTAGTTTTAAGCTCGAAGGAAACCGGCGCGAAAGGGCGCGTCGAATTAGTCGAAACGACCGGAAGCGGCACGGGCGCGTCTTTAAATTTGAATTCGATCAATCCGCCCGACAATGATTTTTCAAAGCTCGACGCAAATTTTACGATCAACGGCTTGACGCTGACGCGCTCGACCAACGATGTCTCCGACGCGGTGAACGGCGTAACTTTTTCGCTCAAAAAAACGGGCGCGACGGCAATTAATATTACCCAATCAACCGACATCGAAAACAAACTGCGCGGATTTATCAACGCTTACAACGCTTTGCAGGAATTCGTTTCTTCGCAGTATAAAAAAGATTCCAAAGACAGACCGACCGGAATTTTGGCGGGCGATCCGACTTTGCGAAACGCGCAGCAACAACTGCGCGATGTCGTCGGCGCGATTTCGACGAACAACGGCGGCTCACTTCAGTCGCTTTCGCAAATCGGAATTACCGTCACGACCGACGGCGCGCTCGATATTGATTCGACCGTTTTCAACGACAGACTGAAAACCAATTCCGAAGACATTCGCGCTCTTTTGTTCGGAAAAACCGCAAGCGACAAAGGACTTTTTCAAACGATTCATTCGGTCTCGAACGGCTTGAGCGACAGCGTTAAGGGAAGCATCCAGACGGCGATCAACGGTTACGAAACTTCGGTCAAAAGTTTGAACGATACGATTGCCAAACGGCTCGAAAGCATCAATCGCCTGCGCGATTCTCTAACGAAACAATTTTCCGTCGCCGATGCCGCCATCGGGCAATTAAACAGCCAGCAGAGCGCGTTGACGAGCGTCATCAAATCGCTCGAACCGAAAACTACATAAAATTTTCCGCCGCGAATCGTCGTAAAATTTTCGCAAAAAAACTAAAGATTTCCGGCGCGTTGCCGATAAGTTAAATGACGGATAACTTAATCGAAAAAAAAGGAAAATTAAATGTACGGACGAAACAACGCGCTCGCCAATTACGGCAAAATCGCCAACACGGAAACCAATCCACTCAAGCAAATCGTGATGCTCTACGACGGCGCGATAAAATTTTTAAACTTAACCGCGACGGACATCGAAGCGAGCGATTTAACGGCGAAAGCCGAGCATTCCAATCGCGCTCTCGACATTCTGAATTATTTGCAGTCAATTCTGGATTTTGAACGCGGCGGAGAAGCCGCCCTCGTTTTGGATAATCTTTATCGCCGCATTACGGTTCTGGTCTTGCGGGCAAGCGCGGAACTCGACGCGACATTGATGCGCCGCGCCGCCGATCTGCTCGCGCCGGTGCGCGACGCTTGGGAAACGAACGCGCAGAACCAGATAAACGCCGCGCCCGTTCCAACCGCGAATCCGGCATCGTTCCGGATGTCGAGTGCCGCGCTCAGTCAGGCATTTTAAGGAGAAAATTGTAAGGTGAATTTCGAGCAAATAAAAAATAATTCAGATTCGTTAATCGAGCTTTTGACCGCGCAGTGCGACGATCTGGAAACGCTTTTGTCATTGGCGCGAGCCGAAACCGCCGCCGTCGAACAAAAGAATTTTCAAGCGGTTTTGGAAATCGTTACCGAGCGCAATTTGATTTTACAGAGCTTGGAAGTTTTTCAAAAACAGATAAACGCTCTGCGCGAGGATTTAATCGCCGCAGAAAAAAAATCGCCGCAGAAGGATTTGGCGAGCCGCATCGTCGAAATCGCCAATCTGACTTTGGCTCAGGACAAAAAGACGAAAAATCTGTTGACCGAATCGCGCGATGAAGCCGTCGAAGAACTGCAAAAACTTGAAAAATCACAGCGCGGCGCGAATGCTTATTCGCCGCGCAACGGCAAAGGATTGGCTTACGATAAAAAAGCGTAAAAGCCGCTCGAAAATTACAGAAAAAGAAAAAGCGCGGAATGTTTGTCTCGCGCTTTTTCTTCGTAAAAAGTGAAATAATTAATGCGTAACCGACTCGGTTTCGTCGTCGGTTTCGTGATCTTCGATCTGGAGGGGTTTGATTTTTTCGACGAGCGTCGTGCGCTTCATATTCAGAAGTTTCGCCGCCTGCATTTTATTGCCGCCGGTTTTGTCGAGCGTTTGTAGAAGAAGTTCCCGCTCGACCTGCGAAACCACGCCGGAAAAGTCAATGCCTTCGTCGGGAATCGAATTCGGAACGATATTGCGGCTCGCCGGAATTTGAAATAGATTCTGCTGCGTTTTGATTTCTTCGGGCAGGTGTTCGAGTTTGATCTGCGCGTTTGTTCCAGCGAAAACTGCGGAGCGTTCCATTGCGTTTTGCAGTTGGCGCACGTTGCCCGGAAAATCATAGGAAATCAGCGCGTGAATCGTTTCCGGCGCGATAGTTTTCGGCGGCAAATCGGTTGATTTGCAGAAGCGTTCGAGCAAACCTTCGGCGAGCGGTAAAATATCGCCGGCGCGTTCGCGTAGCGGCGGAATCGCCAGATGAACGACGTTCAAGCGATGATAAAGATCGGGGCGAAACGAGCCGTTGGCGATTTTCTCGTAGAGATTCGCGCTCGTCGCCGCGATGACGCGCACGTCAACGCGCACGGTTTTCGACGAACCGAGCTTTTCAAATTCGCTTTCCTGCAAAACGCGCAGAAGTTTTGCCTGCAAAGACAAATTCATATCGCCGATTTCGTCCAAAAAAAGCGTTCCTTCGTCGGCTTGTTCAAAGCGTCCTTTGCGCTCGGTTTGCGCTCCTGTGAACGCGCCTTTGACGTGACCGAAAAGTTCGTCTTCGAGCAGTTGCTCGGGAATCGCGGCGCAGTTAAGGGCGACAAACGCATTTTTCGAGCGCGGACTTGCCTGATGAACGGCTCTGGCAATCAACTCTTTTCCCGTGCCGGTTTCGCCGGTAATCAGCACGTTAATTTTATACGGCGCGATTACCTTGACGCTTTCGAGCAGCTTCAACATTACCGGCGACGAAGCGATGATCGTCGAATTAGTCGCGGTCGCGGCGGTTGAGCGCGTTTTGTTGTTAACTTTTTCGGCGGCGATTTTTATCGCGCTCGTCAATTCGTCGAGCGCGATCGGCTTGGACAAAAAATCATTCGCGCCCCGCTTCATCGCGTCCACCGCGACATCAATCGAACCGTAACCCGTCATCACCAGCAGATAAACCTGCGGATTATGCTGCAAACATTCGGGAATTAAATCCAGACCGCTTTTGCCGGGCAAATTTACGTCGGTCAAAACAATATCGAATTTTTCTTCGGCGAGACGGTTAATCGCTTCTTCGGCAGAAGAAGCCGCTTCGGTTTGGTATCCTTCGAGCGCAATCGAATAAACCAGCAGCTTTCGCAAACGGTTGTCATCTTCGACCACTAAAACTTTAGCTTTCATTATTCTGAAAATCGGCGAATACCGGTTTCGAGATTCAGAAATATCCGAACCGTGTAAAAAGCAAACCGGCGAAAACTTTATGGAAGAAAGAAGAAGAATTAACCTGTTTAAACATAACTTTTCTCAGGCACGGTGTCAACAAAATGACAATATTTACGCGCTATTTTGACGCTTTACCGGCTTCTTTAAATTCGCTGTTATTTATAAATAGCTGGATTTATTGCTTTTAGCTTTAGGCACATGGCTTGCCAATTGTCGTCGCGGAGTAAATCTATGCCTTCGATTTCAAACGACAACATCACGAATCTTCTGCAAACCTTTCTGGATGTGCAGAGCCGTCGCTCGCAAATCATCGCGGGCAACATCGCCAACGCCGACACGCCCGGCTTTGTCGCCAAAGAATTGCAGTTTGATGATTACCTCAAACGCGCCGCGCAAATGTCCGACGAGCCGAATCAAAACAACTTTGAATTAGGCGAGCCGCGCGTCGTCGAGCAGACGGGAAACGCCGTCGGACTTGACGGCAACACGGTTGACCCGCAACGCGAAATGTCCGATCTGGCGCAGGTCGGCAGCAATTTTAATTTCGGCGCGAAGATGCTGCAATCGCGTCTCAGACTTTTGCGAATGGCGATTCGTGAAGGCAAATAAAAATCTTTTTCTTCCGCAAATATCAAAAAATTTATGTCTCTGTTTTCAATTTTCAAAATCTCTTCGCAAGGGATGACGGCGCAGCGCGAGCGGCTCGAAGCGGCTTCGGCGAATCTGGCGAACGCGAACACGACGCGGACGGCGAACGGCAAACCGTATCAGCGGCGCGACATGATTTTTACCGCGCAGGAAGTTAACGACGCTTGGACGACGAACGCCGCGGAAAACGGTTTGCTTGATTCGAACGATTCCGCGCCGCAGGGCGTGAAATCCGAAGTCAAATTAGCCGACGAAAATCAATATGTAATGCAGTATCAGCCCGGACACCCGGACGCGGACGCGAACGGTTACGTGAAAATGCCGGACGTTGATCCGCTCGAAGAAACCGTCAATATGATGTCGGCGGCGCGTTCGTTTGAAGCCAACGCGACCGTTTTCAACACCGCGAAGGAACTCGCCCGCGTCAGCCTCAATCTCGGCGACGCATAAAATTTCTTATGGCAATTAATTTCGGAAATTTTAATATCTCAAACGCGCTTTCGCCGCTTTCATCCAACTCTTCAAACGGAATTTCTACCGAAGGCGCGAGCGGTTCGGGCGGCAATTTCGGCTCGGCGATCAAAGACGCGGTCGAATCCGTTGACGCGACGCAGAAATCCGCCGAAAAGGAAATCGCCAAAGCCGTCACGGGCGAATCGCCCGATCTACACAAAACAATCATCGCTCTGCAAACCGCCGATTTAAAATTTCAGCTCGGCTTGCAGGTTCGCAACAAAGTCATCGGCGCATACGAAGAAATTATGCGAATGCAGGTCTGAAAAAAAATCAGATTTTGGACAATTTGAAGCGAGTCGGTCTCCCGAAAAAGTCTTTTCCTGACTAAAGCAGCCGCTTTGAATTTTTCAAAATCTGAAACCCGATTTACAAGCAGTAAAAATTAAGAATGGCATCACCTTTAACGCAAATTAAGGAAATCTGGAATCGTCTGCCGATGGCGGGACGCATCGCCACCGGCGGCGGCGCGGTCGCCACGCTCGCGCTGATCGCGGCGATTTTTTATTTCGGCTCGCAGAGCGAATATTCGGTTTTGTTTTCCGATTTAAAACCGGCGGACGCGCAGGCGATTGTCGAGAAACTCAAAGCGGCGAATGTTCCGTATAGTTTGACGAACGGCGGCACGACGATTCAGATTCCGACCGACAAAGTTTCGGAAATGCGTCTGCAAATTGCCGGCGCGGGCGTTTTGTCGGGCGGTCACGTCGGCTTCGACATCTTCGATAAAACGAATTTCGGCGCGACCGATTTCGCGCAGCAGGTTAATTTTCGCCGCGCCATCGAAGGCGAACTCGCCAAAACGCTCGAAGGAATGGACGAACTCGAAGCCGCCCGCGTTCATATCACGCCGAAAAAAGAATCGGTATTCAGCGAAAAAGAAGAAGGCGCGAAAGCGTCGGTGATGGTGCGCGTCCGGCAGGGCAAGGAATTGTCGCAGGAACGAACCGAAGCGGTCGTCAGTTTGATTTCAAGTTCGGTCGAAGGGCTCGATCCGTCGAATGTTTCGGTGATGGATACGCGCGGCAGACTTTTAACTGCCGGTCGGGGCAAAAACGGCGCATTGAACGAAGCCGGAACTTTTAACGCGCAGCTCGACGCGAAAAGAAAATACGAAACCGAAACCGCCGCGCGGGTTATTTCCTTGCTCGAACCGGTTGCCGGCGACGGTCACGTTCGCGCCGACGTTTCGGCGGACGTTGATTTCAGCCAGATCGAGCAGACCGAAGAAAAATATAATCCGCAATCGCAGGTCGTCCGCTCGCAGCAAAATACGCAGGAAACGCGCAGTTCAGCAAGCGGCAACGCCCAGCAGCCGGTCGGCGCGAGATCGAACGATCCGACGACTCCGCCGCCCGCCGCGCAGCAAACGCAATCGGGCAGCGACCAGAAAACTTCCGCCTCAACGAATTACGAAATTGATAAAACGACGAAACGCACAATCGGTGGCGGCGGTCGCGTCAACCGCTTAACGGTTTCGGTCGTCGTTGATCATAAAACCGTCAACGATACGGAAGTCGCCCGAACTGCCGACGAACTTCAAAAAATTCAGGAACTAGTCCCCGAGGAGGTATGAATCAACGAATCTCGCGGCGATTCGGTCGTCGTGCAAACGATGCCGTTCGACAAATCGCAGATGGAAGTCGGCGCGAACGCTCCGTCGTGGATGGAAAAAAATAAACAGCTCGTCAATTCCGCCGTCAAATACGGCGCGTTGATTATCGTCGCGCTGCTGCTTTTGTTCTTCGTTCTGCGACCGGCGAAAAAAGCTCTCAAAGTGGCGATGGCTCCGCCGGTCGAGCCGAAACTGCTCGCCGAAGCGACGAATAATGCTGACGAAGCGGAACGCCGCAACGCTGACGGAATGGAAAATGCATTAATCGAAGCGCAGCCTTTGATGACCGTCGCCGAGCTCGAAGCGAAAATGCAGACCGAAGAATCCTTGCAAGTTTCGCAGACGGCGAACAAATTGGAAGTCGTCAGAAAAAATATCGTCGAGCAGTCAATCAAAGATTCGGAAGTCGTCGTCGGCACATTGCGCGGCTGGCTTCGTGAATAAAAGACGAAAATAAATCCTGAAAATAAATCTCAAAAGAAAGTTAAAAAATTACAAAGAAAATAAATCGAAAAACCGGAAAATATGGCGCAGGCGCAGACAGTTATTGAACACACACAAGCAAAAACCGTCGAGAAAACGGAAACCGTCGAAACGACCGAATCTTTGACGATTGTCGCCGAGGAAGAAAGAATTTCCAACGTGCGATAGGCGGCGATTTTGTGTTTGTCGCTCGGCGAAGAAGCGGCTTCGGCGTTGTTCAAACATCTCGACGAAGAAGAAGTGCAGATTCTATCGAAAGAATTAGCGTTGCTGCCGAACGTCAAATCGGAAATGACGCACACGGTTCTCGAAGAATTCAACCAGCTTTTGACGGCGCGAAGTTACGTCACGACCGGCGGCGTTGAATACGCGAAGCGTCTGCTTAACCGCAGTTTCGGAATGGACACCGCCAAGCGTCTGACCGAAGAAGTCGTCCAATCGCTCGAATCGCCCGCCAATTTCGACGCGCTGAAAAAAACCGATCCGCAGCATCTCGCCAAACTTTTTCAGTCCGAACATCCGCAGACGATTGCCGTCGTGCTGGCGCATCTCGACGCGGCGACCGCCGCCAATGTCGTCGAACAACTTCCCGAACAAATGCGCGGCGACATCGTTTTGCGGCTCGCCGCTTTGCAGACCGTTTCGCACGATGTCGTCAAGCGCATCTCGCAGATTCTCAATCAAAAATTAACGAGCGTCAGCGGAATGAGCCGTTCGACCATCGGCGGCATTCGCTCAGTCGCCGACATCTGCAACCGGCTCGACCGCGAAACGATGCGGCAGATGTTCGACCAGATCGAAGACAAAAACCCGGAACTGTCGCTCGAAATTCGTAATTTAATGGTGACGTTTGAAGACGTTCTGTTGATTGACGACATCGGCATCCGCGAAATTATGCAGCGCGTTGACAAGAAAGTTCTCGCGCTCGCGCTCAAAGGCACGGTCGAAGAATTGCAGGAGCGTTTTTACTCGAATATGTCGAGCCGAGCCGTCGAAATGATGAAGGAAGAGATGGATTTTATGGGGCAGGTCAAGCTCAAAGAAGTTACCGGCGCGCAGCGCGAAGTCGTCGAAGTAATGCGCGCGCTGGACGAAGAAGGAGTCATCAATCTCGGCGGAGCGAACGGAGGCGCGGACGAATATGTTAGCTAAAATCGTCAAAAATCAAACGCTCTCGGATTTCGCGCCGTTTTTGATTCCCGAAATCAACGAATCGAAATTCGCCGAAATCGAAGCGAACGGAAACTTCGTTTTTCCGAGCGTGGTTGATGCCGCACCCGTCGAAATCGTTCACGAAAATATTTTTGACGCGCCGACCGATGAAGACATTCTGCAAAACGCGCGTGAAGAAGCGGCGCGAATCGTCGCGCAGGCGGAAGAACACGCCGCGATGATCGAAGCGGCGGCGCGTGAACGCGGAATGCAGGAAATCGCGGCGCAAGTCGAAATAAAAACGGCGGAGCGCGTTGACGAAATGCGCGGACAATTAACGGCGACGATTGAGCGCATCGCCAATCTCGAAAACGAAATCGTCGCGCGTTCGGAAATGGATTTGGTCGAATTCGCGCTCGAGATCGCCAAAAAAATCGTCGGGCGCGAAGCAACGATCGACCGCGAAATCGCCGTCGCGCTCGTCAAAGTTTCGCTGAAAAAACTGCACGACCGTTCGATTGCCGAAGTTCATCTGCACCCGGACGATTTTGAATTTGTTCAAGCCAACCGCGCGAAACTTGATTTTCGCGGAACGCTCGAATTAATCGCCGACCAAACCGTCTCAGTCGGCGGTTGTCTGATTCATACCGAAACCGGCGACATTGACGCGCGAATCGAATCGCAATTCGCCGAAATCGCGCACGGACTTCTTGGGAGTTAATTTTATCGGTTAATGCTGAATGGTTAATGCTGAATCTGATTCGCTGCTGAATAACTATTAAATGTGTCCGATTTTTATTAACCATTAACCATTCAGCATTAACCATTATAAAAAATTATGCTTTCCGCGTATCGCCAGAAATTAAATTCAATTGATCCGATCAAATCGGTCGGGCGCGTGGCGCGCGCGGTCGGTTTGATTGTCGAATCAAACGGTCCGGCGGTTTCGGTCGGCGATTTATGTTATTTGCCGACGGCGGATAATTCGCGCGACACGATGCTCGAAGTCGTCGGTTTCCGCGACAACTCGGTTTTACTGATGCCGCTCGGACAGATGCCGCCCGTGCGCGTCGGCGACGCGATTATCGCGGCGGGCGTGAAAAGCGAAATCGCGGTCGGCGAGCAGCTTTTGGGTAGAACGATTGACGCGCTCGGTCGCCCGCTCGACGAACTCGGCGCGATCAAATGCGATACGTTTTATCCACTTACTCGCACGGCGACTAATCCTTTATTTCGCGCCAACATTGACGCGCCGCTCGAAACCGGCGTGCGCGTGATTGACGGAATGCTGACCATCGGCGCGGGACAAAGAATCGGAATTTTCGGCGGTTCGGGGGTCGGCAAATCAACGCTTCTCGGAATGATGGCGAAGCGTTCCGCCGCCGACATCAACGTCATCGCGTTAATCGGCGAGCGCGGGCGCGAAGTTCGTGAATTTATCGAAAACGAATTAGGCGAAGAAGGAATGGCGCGTTCGGTCGTCGTCGTTTCGACTTCCGACGATTCGGCTCTGGTCAGAATTCGCGCGGCTCTCGCGGCGACGGCGATTGCCGAATATTTCAAAGACTGCGGAGCGAATGTTTTGCTGATTATGGATTCGGTAACAAGGTTTTGTATGGCGCAGCGCGAAATCGGACTTGCGGCGGGCGAACCGCCTTCGTCGAAAGGTTACACGCCTTCGGTGTTCGCGCTTTTGCCGAAACTTCTCGAACGCGCCGGAAAATTTCAAAACGGCGGTTCGATCACCGGATTTTATACGGTGCTGGTCGAAGGCGACGATATGAACGAACCGATTGCCGACGCGGTGCGCTCGATTCTCGACGGACACATCGTTTTGTCGCGTCAGCTCGCCGCCCGCAATCATTATCCGTGCATAGACGTTCTGCATTCGGCTTCACGCCTTTTTTCGACGGTCGCGGAACGCGAACATCGAGCGCAGGCGGGCGACGTGCGCGAACTGCTCGCCGCGTATGAAAAAGCCGAAGATTTGATCAATATCGGCGCATATCAAATGGGCAGCAACCGCACGATTGATCTGGCAATCGGCAGACACGAAGAAATCAATAATTTTCTCAAACAGGCGCAAGACGAAAAAGCGTCGCTCGAAGAATCAATCGCTCAGTTGATGAACATTAAAACCAAATGAAGAAATTTAAATTCACATTGCAAACCGTTCACAACGTCCGCGAAATGCGGCAGGAAAAGGAACAAATGATTTTGATGCAAAAGCGGAGCGAAGTTGAGCGCGCCGCCGAGCGCGTCGCGCAGATTGAAAAAACTCGCCTTCAGTCAATCGAAAAATACACGCGCCGTTTATCGTCTGGCGAACGGCTCGACGCGATGGAACTCGAACTGAGCGCGAATCATATCGCCTCGCTCGACCGCTTGCAGCGCGAAGCGCAAATCGCTCTGGAACAAGCCGAACAAATCGCGTCGGAACAAAGCAAGCGCGTCGCCGCCGTCGGGCGCGAAGTGAAAATTACCGAAAAACTGCGCGAAACGCAACAGCTCCGACATAAAAACGAGGTCGCCAGAAACGAACAAAACGCGCTCGACGAAATCGTCTCCGCCAACTTCGCCGGACGAATTTCCTAAACGATGAACAATCCGAAAAATATGATAAATATGCTACCGCTTGCCAATTTTGAAGCGTTCGATAAATCGAACAATTTCGCCTTTGACCAAACCGAAGACGAACCGAAAACGAATGAATTTGACGCGCTTCTGAGCGGTTTGATTCTGCCGCCGACAAATATTTTGCCGCTTCAAAAAATAGACGAAAATGTTTCCGCGTCGCCGGAAAATAATTCGCTTGGCGCGACGGAAAATGCGGGCGAGTTTACAACGAAAATCCAGCCGACCGTGAATTTTGAAACGCTCGATAAACTTCCATCGAGCGAAACTCCGAAAACTTCGCCGCCGGAAACTATTCAAGCCGCGATAAAAACACCGGCGCGGGAAAATGAAGAGCCAAACGCGCCGCTGAAAAATTTGACTCGAATCTCCGAACTCGAAAAAAATGAATCGGCGATTGAAGCGAATTTTTCCGACAAATATCCTTCGCCAAAATCCGCAAATCTTTTGAGTTCGCCGGGAAAATTTCCGAACAAACCAATCATTAAAGGCGAGCCGCAAAACGTCAAACTGCCGCCGGAAATAATCGCGCCGCCGCTGATTTCGTCGCCCGCAAGATTCAATAATTTCATAATCAAATCGTCCGCGCCGAACAATGTAAATTTGTCCGCGTTTCACAATTTTTTGCAGACGCGCGGCAAAGTGAGAAACTCGACGGGCGGCGAAAATCCGGTTGCCGAAACGAATCATTTGCAAAATTATCTCGCCGCGCTCGATGTAAAAAATGACGCGGACGCGCCGAACGCCGCTGAAAAAACGAACGAATTTATCGTCGGTGAAGCGACGGATAAATTCGTTGAAAATTCATCATCGTCAACGATTGAAGCGTCACAAAACAAAACGAATTTTTCCGCCGATTTGTCGAAAATTTTTCGTGAAGTTTCAAATCTGAATAAAGAAGATTCGGCGGAAACGGAAGCAAACGCGCAGTCGAATCAAACCGATTTAATTAACAGTTCGACGTTTGAAAATTCATCGAATTTCGACGCGAATTTGTCGCGCCGCGTCGAAGCGTCGAAAGTTTTCGAGCAAATTGAAAAACCGATTTTGCAGGCGGTTTTGGCAAGCGTGGAAACGGACAAACCGCAGTCTTTAAAACTGCGTCTGCGTCCGGCGGAACTCGGCGCGATTGAAATTCGCCTGGAGAAAACCGCCGACGGAAAAATCAAAATTCATTTTCAAACCGAAACCGAATCCGCCAGACACGTTTTGACAGAAAGTTTCGAGCAGCTTAAGAATTCTCTGCAAAATTCCGGCTGGCAGGTCGAGCGAATGGAAGCCGCCGCGAATGCCGATTTGTCTTTGTCGAACGGCGGCAAACAGCAAAACGGAAACCAAAACGAACGGCAGAATTTTGCCGCAGATCAAGCGAAGGAACAAACAAATTTCGGCGGCGATGCCGATGCGTCCGACGATTCGCAGAAACAAAAACCGAATCGCCTTTTAAGCGTGCGAGCCTAGAAATCGCATTTCGTAAAAAACAAAAACAATGAATATTAATCCAACTTCGATGGCGAACGTGACAAACTCGGCATCTTCAACATCGGTCGGCAATGCGGCGAGCGTGGGTTCAGAAAAAAATATGTTTATGACCTTGCTCGTCGCGCAGTTAAAAAATCAAGACCCGCTCGCTCCGCAGGACGGCGCGGCATTTGTCGCGCAGCTCGCGCAATTTAATTCGCTCGATCAATTGATCGGCATTCGCCAGTCAATCGAGGCTTTGGCGACTAAAATGCAGCAGGGAACAACCGCGTCCGAAGATTCAAAAATTTAAGAAACAAAAACGTAAAAAACGAAAAATTAAAGACAGGAGATTTTCAGTATGCCATTTTCATTTAACACATCGCTTTCCGGTTTGAACGCCAGCTCGAACGCGCTGAGCGTTGTCGGAAACAACATCGCCAACGCCAACACCATCGGTTTTCGCAGCGGCTCGGTGACTTTTATGGACGTTTTCGCCAATTCGCTCGGCACGCGCTTGAACGGCGCGGGCAATTCTCTGCAAATCGGCAACGGCGTACAGACCGGCGCGATTCACACGAGCTTCGAGCAGGGAAATCTGAACGAATCGAGTTCGCCGCTGCATGCCGCGATTCACGGCAACGGATTTTTCGCCGTCAGAAACGCCGACGGAACGCAGCAATATACGCGCGCCGGTGATTTTACCGTCAATAATCAAGGCTATATCGTGACGAACGGCGGAGCGCAGGTGCAGGGTTATATGGCGCAAAACGGCATAATTCCGCAGGGCGCGTCGTTATCCGCGCTGCAACTGCCGATTGGACAGACGCTGCCGCCGAATATGTCAACCGAAGGCACGTTTCGGATGAATCTCGATTCGTCTTCGGCGACCGGCGCGGAGTTTCACGCGCCGATGAAAGTCTATGATTCGCTCGGCAAGGAGCGAACGCTCGACGTAAAATTTACGCGCCAAGCCGACGGCAGTTTCGCGGCGACCGGAACGCTTGACGGCATAGCGGTGCAGATGAGCGCGGACAACAACGCGGCTTCGGCAAATCCGGTTAATTTCACGTTCGACGCGAACGGCAACTTGACCACGCCGACTTCTTTATCAATCGTGCCGGATCAAACGCAGTTGGACGGCGCGGTTCTGCCTTCGATTAAAATCAATCTGCGCGGAACGAACGCCGACGGCTCGCCCGGCGCGTTCAACATCACGAGCTACGCGCAGAAGTCGGCGGTCGCTTCGACGACGCAGGACGGTTACGCCGCCGCCCAACTCAACGGCGCGGCGGTTGACGGAGACGGCAATATTTACGGTATTTTCACGAACGGGCAATCGCGCGTGATCGGTCAATATGCCGTGGCGACCTTCGATTCAAACGACGGCTTATCGCACAGCGGCGGCAATATGTTCAGCGAAACTTTGGCTTCGGGACAGCCGACCGTCGGCGCGCCCGGAACGGGCGGACGCGGCAGCATCGCGGGCGGTTATCTCGAACAAAGCAACGTCAATATCACGCACGAATTCGTCGAATTGATCGGCGCGCAGCGTCAATTTCAAGCGAACTCGCGCGTTATTTCGACGGTCAATCAAACTTTTCAGGATATATTGCAAATTCTCTAAAGTTTTACGATTTGCTGCCGATATGTAATCTGAGCTGAGATTGCTTGATTCGTTTCCCGAACAATCAAGCGAAAAACCTCGATTCTTCTGAGGATCAAACCGCAGACGGACATAAAACGAAGAAAACCTCGATTTGCGTTTGTCTGCGGTTAATTTTTTAATTGTCGGCTTCGATCAAAAAAGTATGTTTATAATCATCGGCATTGTTATCGTAATGGCATGCGTCATCGGCGGATTTTTGATGATCAACGGTCCGCTCGGCGTGCTTGTTCAGCCGTCGGAATTCGTCGTCATCGGCGGCGCGGTGATCGGCGCGACGATTGCCGCCAATCCTTTGAAATATCTGATGCGAATTATGGCGATGCTGCCCGTCGCCCTTAAAGGTTCGCCTTACAATAAAGCGACGTATTCGGAAGTTTTGCAGATGCAGTATGACATCTACGTCAACTCGAAAAAAGGCGGTTTGCTCTCCATCGAAGAAGATGTCAACAACCCGCACGCTTCGTCAATCTTCACGAAATATCCGACGTTTCTCGGCAATCACCACGCCGTAGATTTTTTCTGCGACGCGATGAAGATGCTCGTCAACGGCGCGTGTCAGCCGGAAGAATTGGAAATAATGCTCGAAGCGGAACTCGAAACTCATCACGATGAAGGCGCGATTGTTCCGGCACTTCTGCAGCGAGCGTCCGACGCTTTGCCCGGTTTGGGAATCGTCGCCGCCGTTCTCGGAATCGTCGTGACGATGCAGCATCTCGACGGTCCGCCCGAAGAACTCGGTCATCACGTCGGCGCGGCTCTGGTCGGCACGTTTTTGGGCTTGCTTTTGTCTTACGGCTTTCTCGCGCCGATTGCTTCCAACCTCGAAAATCTCGCGCACGACGAAGCGAAATACTATAACTGCATCAAAGCCGGACTCGTCGCTTTCTCTAATGGCAGCGCGCCTTCGACGGCGGTTGAGTTCGCCCGCAAAACCGTCTTCAGTTTCGACCGTCCGACAACGACCGAACTCGAACCGACCTTAAAGGAAATCAAACCGCGCTAAATCAATCTGCAATGGCTGAAACGGATAAAAAAGGCAAAAAAGAAGAAGAGGAAAAGAAACCTCGCCGCCGCGTCAAAAAGGCGAAAGGTCACGGCGGGCATCACGGCGGCGCGTGGAAAGTCGCCTACGCCGATTTCGTGACGGCGATGATGGCTTTGTTTCTTGTTCTCTGGCTCGTTTCGCAAGCAGACACGAAAGTTAAAGAAGCAATTGCCCAGTATTTCCGCTCTCCCGGCGTGTTCGATACGCAAAAAGGCGGCGTTCTCGAAGGCTCGAAAAAAGTCAGCAAAGCCCCCGAAGATTTGACGAGTCAAACCGATGAACAGGCGTTGATGAATCTCGGTGAAAATCTTCGCAAGAAATTTGAAACCCGACCGGAATTTTCCAAATACAAAGATCAGGTCAAAATCGAAGTAACCGACGAAGGCTTGCGAATTCAGATTTTAGACAAAGCCGAGCGCGTTTCGTTTCCCGTCGGCAGCGCGGAATTGAACGACGAGGCGAAAGCGATTTTGAACGAAATCGCGCAGACAATCTGCACTATGCCGAATCCCTTAAAAATCGGCGGACACACCGACAGCCGCGTGTTTCCATCGGCGAACGGTTATTCAAACTGGGAATTATCCGCCGACCGCGCCAACGCCGCGCGCCGCGCTCTGCAAAACGGCTGCGTCAAACTCGAACAAGTGCAGCGAATTATCGGTTACGCCGACACCGATCCGATTGATCCGTCCGACCCGTTCGCGCCCGCCAATCGTCGCATCAGCATCACCGTAATGCGCCTGAAAAACGACGCGGCGAATCAAACAAATTCGGAACAGCAAACCGAAGTCAAACCGTCAGCGAATATCGTCGAAACGAAAACGGACAAAAAATCAGAGAAGAAAAGTTTAGATAAGACGGAAACTCAAACTGAAAAGTCTGCTTCGCCGACGGAAAAACCGGAAACGAAATTACCGGAAAGCGACGCGAAAACAAAGCTCGCCAAAGAAGGCAAAGTCGTGATCGGCGAGCCGGACGAAGTTCCGACCGCGCCGAAAATCCGCGAAGGAAAATCTCAATAATCTCACTCGCGGCTTTGCACAAAATCAGACAAATCGAACGATAATTTTTAACTGTTCGTCGTTCGTTATTAACTATTCGCCGCAAGAACAAGTGAACCGTCTTAACGGCGAATAATTAATAGCGAACAGCGAACGGCTTGATCTAAAAATCGTTCAACGCCTTGAGATTTTGTGCAAAGCCCTCACTTGTCAAAAAAAGTGTCGAGATGTTGACGCTTGCTGACGAGAATCAGTCGTTTAACTAAACTAAAAAGCCGCATTTTATCAATATAATCGGCTTTTTTACGCATTCCGGCGAAATGGCACAGCTTTCGCTTAAAGAAAACACGGGAGATTTCTATGTCTGAACCATCAATCAGCGCCGACGCATCAGCCGACGGCGGGAAGAAAAAAAGCAAAAAGTTATTCGTCATCATCGGCTTAGTCGTTCTGCTTCTGGCGGGCGGCGCGGGCGGTTATTTTTTCTTCTTCAAATCTTCGGCGGTCGCGGCTGAAAACAAGGAAAAAGAGAAAAAGAAAAAAGCCGCCAAAGAAAGCGTGAATGAGGAAGAAAACGCTGAAGCAGCGAAACACGAAAACGAAAAATCCGACGAAAAAGAATCGAAGGACGAGAAAAAATCAACCGACTCTCCGACGACCAGGCAGACTTTAAAAGCCGCGCTGCCGGACGATTCGGATGTCAAACAGGTGGTCGAGCTTCAGCCGTTTATCATCAATCTCGCCGACACCGATGAAGCCAGATATTTGCGCCTTGCGGTCAGTCTCGGCATCGGCGGCGAAGGCGGCGGCGAAGAAAAACCGTCGCCTTTGTTTATGACCCGAGTCAAAAACGCGATGCTCGCGGTTCTGAGCGTCAAAAAATCCGACGAAGTTCTTTCGGTCGAAGGCAAGGCGAAATTGCGAAAAGAACTTCTGCAAGCCGCGCAAGCCGCGTCGGAAGAACCGAAGGTCGAAGCCATTTACATCACCGATTTTATTGTTCAACTCTAAGAATCTAAGAAACAAATTAACAGGAATGAAGGAGATAAAAAGGATTTTTTAAACCTCTTAATAATCTCCAAAAAATCTTTTCTATCCTCTTCATCCCTGTTAATTTCCTCACAAAATTTTTCCAAAACTAAATTTATGAACGAAGCCTGCGAAAGAATTATCGAATCGTGGAGCGGTGTGCTTGACGTGCCGATTCCGCTCGCCGTCGAACTCGGCAGAACGAAAATGAAGGTGCGCGAAATTCTCGATTTGAAAAAAGATTCGATTATCAAATTGTCGCGCTCGTCGGGCGAAGGCGTTGACATTCGCGCCGACAATCTGCCGCTCGCGCGCGGCGAAATCGTCGTTATCGAAGACCGCGCCGGAATCCGCGTCAGCGAAATTATTACCGAAAAAAATTAATGAAAAAAATTGTACTCAAAATTTTATTCTGCCTTTTAATTTTTAACATTTTCGTTCCCGCGAATTTGGCGCAAACGGGCGGCGAACAAGCAAATCAGAACGCCGAAATAATGGGCGAAGACGAGCGTTTGCCGTTTATGCAAAACGAAAAAACGGCGGAAACGCGCGATGTTAGTTCCGCCGGTCTTTTGGTTAAAACGCTCGGCGCGATGCTTTTGATCGTCGGACTGATTTTTGCGGGCGCGTGGGGCTTAAAAAAAATCGGTTTCGGCGCGAAAATCGAAGCGATTGAAAACGCGCCGGAACTCGCGGTTTTAAATTCTATTTCAACCGGCAGCGGGCGTATGCTTTTCATCGTTAAATTCGGCGAAAAAACTCTGCTCGTCGGCTCGACCGCACAAACCTTTACGCTGCTCGCCGAAGCGGGCGCGGACGTTTCCGACGCTTTGCCGCCCGCGCGTTCGGTCGCCGAGATGCTCGCCGAAGAAACTGCCGTTTCGTTCGGGAAAGAATTATCACGCGCCGAACAAAAATTCGATTCGCAAACGCGCGACGGAGGACGAATTTAATGAAAAAAATTATTCTCGCCGTCGCGCTTCTGTTTTTATTTTCGTTCGCGCCAACAAGCGAATTAAAGGCGCAAACTCAGCCGCAGTCGTCGCCGAGCGTCGCCGCGAAAAAAGGCGAAGAAACAGTTGATCTCGGAAAAACCGTCGGCAGTTCTCTGCCCGTGCAGACGATTGTTCTGCTCACGCTTTTGAGTTTTATTCCGGCGGTTTTGATTTCGATGACGTGCTTTACGCGGCTCATCGTCGTGTTTCATTTTCTGCGTCAGGCAATCGGCACGCAGGAAACGCCGAACAATCAAATTCTGCTCGGACTTTCGCTTTTTATCACGCTTTTCGTGATGAGTCCGACGCTTTCAAAAGTTTACAACGAAGCGTATAAACCGATGAGCGACGGCGCGATCTCGCAGGGCGACGCGCTCGAACGCGGACTCGTTCCGCTGCGCGAATATATGTTCAAACACACGCGCGAACGCGACCTCGCGTTGTTCATTCGCCTCTCGAAATCGGCGAGACCGAATACGGCGGACGACGTGCCGACTTTGACGCTCGTACCGGCGTTTATGATTTCCGAATTAAAGACGGCTTTCCAAATCGGCTTCGTGCTTTTTCTGCCGTTTCTGATAATTGATCTGGCGGTGTCGAGCGTCTTGCTCTCGATGGGAATGATGCAGCTGCCGCCGGTCGTCGTTTCGACGCCGCTTAAAATTTTGCTTTTCGTGATGGTTGACGGTTGGTATTTAATTGTCGGTTCGCTTGTGAAAAGCGTGATGTGAAAAATTTATGTCGGATGCTTTAATCAACGCTTTGATGCAGAACGCTTTGACGACTTTGATGTGGATCGTCGCGCCGATGCTTGTCGTCGCCATCGTGGTCGGCGTGGTGATGAGTTTGATTCAAACCTTGACTTCGATTCAGGATCAGACGTTTTCGTTCGCGCCGCGCGTGATTGCGATTTTCGTCGTTTTTCTCGTCGCGTTTCCGTGGATTCTGCAAGTTCTTCTGACTTTTACAAACTCGATCTTCAGCGATTTTTCGCAATATATAAAATGATCCGGCGCGGGATTTGAACGATGGAAAATTGGTTGGAAAATTTGGTCGTTCCGCTGAATCCGTTTCTGGTTTTTCTCGTCGTTTTGGCGCGTGTCGGCGGACTCGTGACATTCGCGCCGTTCTGGTCGCACCAGGCGGCGAACGCGAAAATCAGAGTTGTTCTAGCCGGAATTTTAGCTCTGATTTTAACACCGATTGTGCTGCCGCAGATCGAACCGCCGTCGTCGGAAATTTATTCGCTGACGCTCGTTTTATTCAGCGAAATTTTAGTCGGAATGGTTTTAGGTTTCGTCGGGCGCGTCGTTTTCAGTTCGTTTGAATTGGCGGCGCATCTGGTCGCTTCGCAGATGGGATTTTCGCTGGCGGGCGTGATTGATCCTTCGACCAAAGCGCAGACGACGGCGTTCGGCACAATCGCGCAGATGCTCGGTTTAATGGTTCTGCTCGCGGCAAACGGTCATCATTGGTTTTTAGCCGCGACGGTTAGAAGTTTTATTCACACGCCGCCAGGAAGTTTTTCGATGTCGCCGCAACTGCTCGATATTCTTCTTAGAATGTCGGCGGACGCGCTCGTTGTCGGCGTAACGCTCGCCGCGCCCGCGATTATCGTTTTGCTCGCGGTCGAATTCGCGCTCGAATTTTTCGGTCGGATGGCTCCGCAGTTTCAGGTTTTTATTTTAGGTTTCCCGCTCAAAATCGGTATCGGTTTCTGGCTCGTCGGCGCGTCTCTGTTTTTCCTCCCGAACGCTTTTCGGGACGTTTTGGGAAATATCTATTACGGTTTGTCGAAGGTTTTGAACGCGATGTAAATCGTCGGGTCAAAGTTCATAGTTTGAATATCTGAATCTAAAACTTTGAACTTTGAACCTTGAACTTTGAACTCGAAGAATGTCGCAGGAACGAACAGAG
>CAXTMQ010000003.1:0-10094 GCA_964245305.1 uncultured Pyrinomonadaceae bacterium | reverse complement strand
CGCCGAAACGCCGTGAGGACGCGCGGCGCAAAGGTCAGCTCGCGCGCGGCGCGGAGCTTCCGGCGGCTTTGGGATTTTTGGGCGCGGTCGTAGCGGCTTCGATTTTCGGGCGTGAAATCGTCGGCAAGCTCGGTTTTTCAATTCAATCAACCGCGCAGAAAATCGTCGTCGCCGAACCTTTAACCGTGCCTGACGTGCAGACGATGTTTGTCGAAGGCGCGAAAGTTCTCGCGCTCTCGGTCGCGCCTGTTATCGCCATCGCGCTCGTCGCCGGTTTAGCCGGAAATTTCGCGCAGGGCGGTTTTACATTGACCGCTTCCGCGCTCGCGCCGAAAGCCGAAAGGTTTAATCCGGTCAACAACATCAAACGAATTTTCGGTCTCGACGCGCCGGTTAATTTAGCGAAATCTTTTTTCAAATTGATTCTTGTCGGTTGGGTCGCGTATGGAGTTTTGTCGCCGCTCGCGGTTGACGCGCCGGCTTTCATTCACGCGCCGCTCGCTTCGGTTTCCGGCAAGCTCGGCGAGACGCTTTACACGCTGGCTTTTCGCTGCGGTATGCTGATGCTCGCGCTCGCCTTCGCCGATTACGCTTATTCCTGGTATAAAAACGAAAAATCAATGCGGATGTCGAAACAGGAAATCCGCGACGAATATAAAGACACCGAAGGCGATCCGCTGATTAAAAATCAACGCCGCAACGCCGCCCGCGCGCTCGTTCAAAAACGCTCGCTCGCGGAAGTGCCGAGCGCGTCGGTTATCATCACCAACCCGACGCATTTCGCCGTCGCTTTACGCTACGACCGCGACAAAGATGCCGCGCCGATTGTCGTCGCCAAAGGCGCGGACAACATCGCCGCGAAAATTCGCGCCATTGCCAAAGAAAACGACGTTCCGCTTTATGAAAATCCGCCGCTTGCCCGCGCGCTCTACAAAATCGTCGAACCGAACCAAATTATTCCGCTCGAGTTTTTTGGCGCGGTCGCCGAAATTCTCGCCTATATTTACAAACGAAAAGCACATTGATTTTTTTCTTGTGAAACGGAATTTTGAAGATTAAAACTATCAACTGTCAACTATCAGCTAATATTAAAATGAAACCTTTTTATAGCTGACAGTTGATAGTTGATAGTTGACAGCGAAATGTCATACTTTGACAGATTCTAAAACTCTCGTGCAAAGTCTTTATTTTCCAAGGCGGCGCGAGACCGACTGATTGATTTTTGCGAACTGCAAAATATAGACTGAATTAGAAAAAATCTGTAAATAAGGTCGCTAAACGATGAACGGAATCGAAAAAGATTTAGAAAACTGCGTTGAAGATTCGCGCGAAACCGTCGAAAAACTGCGGCAGTCCGAAGAGCGTTATCGCGCGTTTATCGAGCAAAGCACCGAAGGAATTTGGTGCTTTCAATTGCGCCAGCCGTTTTCGGTAAAACTGCCAATCGAGCGGCAAATCAAATTAATTTACAGCGACGCATATCTTGCCGAATGCAACGACGCGATGGCGCGGCAATTCGGTTTTGCCGAAGCGTCGGAATTGATCGGCAGACCGTTGAACGAACTTCTGCTTTCCGCCGACGCGCCCGATTCTTCGGACAAAGCTTATCTGCGCTCGTTTATCGAATCGAATTATAAAATCACCGATGTCGAAACGATTAGAACCGATAAAGACGGCAACAACCGATATTTTCTGAACAACCTGCTCGGCATCGTCGAAAACGAAAATCTCATCCGCGCCTGGGGAACGGAGCGCGACGTGACGGTTTTGAAAAAGACCGAAAAAGCCTTCGCCGAATCGAAAGAACAATTACAGCAAGCGCAAAAAATCGAACCGCTCGGGCGACTCGCCGGCGGTATCGCGCACGATTTCAATAATTTTCTCGCCGTGATTATGCTGCAAATTGATATGCTCAATCTTCAGCTTCCCGCCGAAAGTCCTCTGCGCCACCGCGTCAGCGAAATAAAATCCGTGACGAATCACGCCGCCGAAATGGTGCGGCAATTATTGGCTTTCAGCCGCAAGCAGACTTTACAGCCGCGTCCCGTCGTTTTGAACGGCACGGTCAGAGAATTTACAAAAGTTCTGCGACCTTTGATCGGCGCGGACATCGAAGTCGAATTAAATCTCGCCGATGATCTCGGCGTGTGTTTCGTTGATCCGAATCAAATCACGCAGGTTTTGATGAATCTCGCCGTTAATTCCAAAGACGCGATGAGCGAAGGCGGCAAATTGAAAATCGAAACGTCGAACGTCGAGATTGACGATTATTCGACGCGCCACAAAGCCCAGCCGAACGGTTCTTACATTCAATTAACCGTTACCGACAACGGCAGCGGAATGGAGAAAGAAGTTCAGAAACATATTTTCGAGCCGTTTTTTACGACCAAAGCCGCGAACGTCGGAACGGGTTTGGGCTTGGCGACCGTCTATGGAATCGTCAAACAATCGAACGGTTTTATTTGGGTCGAAAGCGAAACCGGCGCGGGCGCGTCGTTTGTCGTTCAATTTCCGCGCGTCGCGCAGCCGGCGAAGGCGATTCAGCCGGAAGCGAACGCCGAAGTTCCGACGGGCAGCGAAACGATTTTGATCGTCGAAGACGAAGAACATATTCGCCGCGTCGCCGTCGAAGTTTTAAATTTTCTCGGCTATCAGGTTTTTGAAGCCAAAGACGGCAACCAAGCCGTGCAGCTCGCCGGACTTTTCAAAGCTCCGATTCATTTGCTTTTAACCGACGTGATTATGCCGCAAATCAACGGCAGAGATTTAGCCGAAAAAATAAAAAATCTGCATCCCGAGACGGAAGTTCTTTTTATGTCCGGCTACAACGACGACATCGTTTCCAGACACGGCGTTTTGGATGAAACCGTCAACTTTATCAGCAAACCTTTTACGCCGTCGGCTCTCGCGCTGAAAATTCGCGCGATTTTGGAAAAAGACAAAACGCTTTCGTCCGGCAAATCAATTTAGAAAATTTAGAGAATTTTTCAACCGTGAATAATTTACGGCGCGAATTTTTGATATAATTTTAAGCATTCACGAAAACCGTAATACTTAAAATGAATATCGCCCGCGCCAGAGAAATTCTTCAGCATCAATTCGGCTTCGATTCGTTTCGGATGAATCAGCAAGCGGCGATTGAGCGCGTTTTAACGAAAAAAGACTGCGTTGTTTTAATGCCGACCGGCGGCGGAAAATCTCTGTGTTATCAAATTCCCGCGCTGATGCTCGACGGTTTGACCGTCGTCGTTTCGCCGCTCATCGCGCTGATGAAAGATCAGGTTGACGCGCTTCGCAATAACGGAATCGCGGCGGCGTTTTTAAATTCGACGCAGACATCGAAGGAACAAACCGAGATTTTTCAACAAGTCAGACGCGGCGAATTAAAACTTTTATACGTCGCGCCCGAACGCCTTTTACAGTCGGGCGAGCAGTTCATCGAATTTTTGAAAGGCATCAACGTCGCGCTGTTTGCGATTGACGAAGCGCATTGTATTTCGAGTTGGGGACACGATTTTCGACCCGAATATATTCAGCTCGGGCGATTAAAAAGATATTTTCCCGAAGTTCCTTTGATCGCGCTGACGGCGACCGCCGACAAACTTGTTCGCAAAGATATTATCGAGCGGCTGAATTTAAAAAATTACGAACTTTTCGTTTCGAGCTTTAACCGCAAAAATATTTTTTACCGCGTCGAGGCGAAGCGGAATTCTTACGCCCGACTGCTGGAATATCTCGAAACCAAGCGCGGCGAAAGCGGAATTGTATATTGCTTGAGCCGCAATTCGGCGGAAAGTTTGGCGGCGGATTTGCGCGATGAAAATTTCAACGCGCTTGCTTATCACGCCGGACTCGACAAGGAAAAGCGCGACAAACATCAGGAATTATTTTTGAAAGACGAAGCGAAAATCGTCGTCGCCACGATTGCTTTCGGAATGGGAATTGATAAATCGAACGTGCGTTTCGTCGTGCATTTCGACTTGCCGAAAAATATCGAAAGTTATTATCAGGAAACCGGACGCGCCGGACGCGACGGACTCGAAAGCGAAGCGTTGCTGTTTTTCAGTTGGGGCGATGTCAATAAACTAAAAGGCTTCGCCGAAGTCGAAGGCAATCAATCGCAGACGGAAATTATGCTGAAAAAGCTCAATAAAATGGGCGAATTCGGCGATCTGAAAACGTGCCGCCGCAAGTTTCTTTTGAATTATTTCGATGAAGAATTAATTGAAAACTGCGGGCATTGCGACAATTGCAATACGACGTTTGAAAAATTTGACGGCACGATCATCGCGCAGAAAGCCTTGAGCGCGGTGTATCGAACCGAACAGCGTTTCGGTTTGAGTTACCTCGTTGATTTTTTGCGCGGTTCGCAGGCGAAAACGATTCGTGACGAGCATAAAAATTTGAAAACTTACGGCATCGGCGCGGACGTTTCTAAAAATAACTGGTTCGATTATTTTAAGGATTTAATTCAGCAAGGTTATCTCAAACAAACCGAAGGAACTTATCCGACAATTGTTTTGACCGAAAAAAGTTTGCCGGTTTTGAAGGGAGAAGAAACGGTCGAACTTTTCAAAGTTACGATCAAAGAAGATAAAAAGGAAAAATCGCTCGTCGCGCAGACAGCGCACGATTACGAACGAGATTTGTTCGACGAATTGCGAACTTTGCGAAGCCGTTTCGCGCGCGACGAAAACGTGCCGCCTTATGTGGTTTTCTCTGATGCGACCTTGATTGAAATGGCGACTTTTCTGCCTTTAGGCGAAGATGAAATGCGAAAAATTTCCGGTGTCGGCGATTTGAAACTGCAAAAATACGCGGCGGATTTTTTAGAGATAATCGCGGATCATTGCGCCGAAAATAATCTGACTTCGCGCATCAATCTGAAATCGCCGAAACGCGAACCGAAAACCAGAACGAAACGCGACGAAAAAGGTCAGACGACGTATGACGTAACGCTCGATATGTTCAAATCCGGTCTTTCGATTGACGAAATTGCCGAAGCAAGGGAACTCGCCGTCGGCACAATCGAAACGCATCTCGTTCGCTTTATTCCGGGCGGCGAAGTGCGGCTCGAAGATTTAGTTGACCAAGGAAAAATCGAAACAATTAAAGATGCGATTAATCGAACGAATGCCGGTTACGCCGTTGCGCCCGTTAAAGAATTTCTAGGCGAAAATTTCAGCTACGGCGAGATTCGCGCGGTGCTGGCAGCGATGTGAAAAAGATTTTCAACCACATAGAAAGATAGGACACATAGATTTTTAATTTCTTAATCTATGTGTCCTATCTTTCTATGCGGTTAGATTTTTATTGAGGTTTTTTCGTTCTAATCATTATTCTTTGCGGTTCTTTGTCGAATTTTTCCGCGATGTTCGCCGGATTGATTTCGTAAGCCGTTACGTCAATTATTTCGTCCGCGCTGCCGCCGACGGTTTGCGTCCATTTATAAGGCATCTGCACACCGTTCACAGTTCGATAATCGGAAAACTTAACCTGAAATTCAGCCGTTTCCGGCGCGCCCATTTTGCGGACGAAAACATTTTCCTGTTTATCGCCATTCGCCGCCGCATCATCTTTTTTGAATTTGAAAACCATCGGCTTCGCCCCTTGAAACGAAATCATTCGCGGCAGATGCGTTGATTTGTCGAGAAAAAGTTTGATGCCGGACGCGCCCGTTTTCGCTTCGACGACATCGCACGAACTTCCGTCAACCGAATCGTCGCCCGCGTATGTGTAGGAAACGTCCGAGCCTTCGGGCGCGGTCAAAAGCAACGAAAGCGTCGCTCGGAAAAGTTCGTTCTGATGAAATTGTCCGCCTTCGCCGACGCCGACGCGCGCATCTTTAACGATTTTTTTGCCTTCCGCATTCGCGCCGTCGCCGATGGTAATCGCCGGTTCGCCGTCACTTTTTTTAATGATAAAAACTTTATTTTCGCCGCTTCCGTTGTCGGGCGAAACCCAGGTTTTGTTCGCGCCGTCGTCTTTAGTAACGACGACCACGCTTTTTTGAACGAATTCCTGCCGCTCGCCGTTTCCGCTGCCGTCTTCGCGGCGCAATTTCATAGATTTGCTGATTTGATTCGGCAATTGCAAATTCAATTCCCAATCGCCTTGTTCGGTTCGCGTCGCGCCGTCAAAATCGAATGTTTTCGTTATTTTTCCCGTCGCCGAAAAACTGCGGACGTTGTTGATATTCGCGTCGCCGCCGATGGCTTCACGTGCTTGTCTGATTAAGGTCAAAGCCTTTTCGTCGGATTTAAATTTCGCGCCGACCGTTTCGAGCAAGCCGCCTAAACCGACGAAAAATACTGCGACGCATAAAACAGATATGATAAATTTTTTCATTTTTGCCTCCGTAAAATTTTGATTTGTCTTTTTGACATTTTGGAGTATCGCGGAAATTTTACGCCCATTGGTTAAGCTGACGCAAAGAATTTGTTAAGAATGTAAAATCTTCAAATTTTGATGGCGAACCGCCGACAATAAATGTTAAAAACATTAGATGAACGAACGAAGCGAATTTGTTCGTGGCGAGGTTTATGAAAAATTCGCGCTTCCCAATTTTTCTCGTCGTCGTTTTGCTCGGACTGCTCGGACTGCTGGCGGCTTTGCAATATCGCTGGCTCGGACAAATTTCCGACGGCGAGCGCGAGCGTCTGCAAAAAGTCGCGCAGTCGGACACACAGCGTTTCGCAGAAGATTTCGACCGCGAAATGCAGAACGCTTATTTCAATTTTCAATTAAACGCCGACGATTGGCGCAGTCGAAATTGGAGCGCGTTCGACGAGCGGGTTCAGTTTTATCTGCAAAAAAGTGCTTATCCGAATTTAATCAAAAATTTTTATTTCGCAAAAAACGACGCGGAACAAAATATCTCGCGCTATAACCGCGAAACCAAATCGTTTGAAGCCGCCGGTTGGACGGAAAATCTCGAAAAATTAAAACCGCGACTTGCCGCCGGACGTGATTTTCAGCCAATCGCCGCCGATATTCCCGCGCTGCTTTTACCGGTGCGCGAGAACGAACCGGATTTTACAAAAATTTTAATCCGAACAAAATCTCCCGCGTTCGACGCGCAAAATCCTGAAAATCAACCGACCTTCAATCCGCCGAAACGCTTAGGCGTTTTAATCATCGAACTCGACGCGGACGTTATCAAAAACGAGATTTTCCCCGCGCTGGTCAAAAAATATTTCAGCGAAAGCGACAGCGCGAATTTTCATTTGTCAGTCGTTGACAATCAATCGCAGGAGATTTTTCAAACCGGCGATGTCAGCTCGACCGACGCGAGCGCGGAAATTTTCAGTTTGTCGCCCGACAATTTTATCTTTTACGCCAACCGCGATTTACTGTCGTCGTCAGATCGAACGCGAACCGAAAAGCAAACGATGGTTTTCAGCCGCGTCGAAACTCGCAGTAATGAATCGAACGCGCCGTCAGGCGAACGCCGCGTCGAAATGAATATCAATCGAGGCGAAATACCGCGCGTGAAAATTTTCGACGGGCAAATGCCCGAAAGAGCGGGCGCGTGGACGCTGAATGTCCGGCACACAGCCGGTTCGCTCGAACAGTTTATCACCGTGACGCGACGCAAAAATCTGGCAGTCAGCTTCGGAATTTTAGGACTTCTGGGAATCAGCGTCGTTTTGATTTTTTGGTCGGCGCAACGAGCAAAACTTTTCGCGCGGCGGCAGATTGATTTTGTTTCCGCCGTTTCGCACGAATTCAGAACGCCGCTCGCCGTCATTTATTCGGCGGGCGAAAATTTGGCGGACGGCGTGGCGAAAGAGGAAAAGCAAATTTTGCTTTACGGCGATTTGATAAAAAATGAAGGCAGAAAACTTTCAAAAATGGTCGAACGGATTTTAGATTTTGCAAGCGGACGCGCGGGCAAAAAGAAATACGATTTTCGTGAAACGGATGTGAAGGAACTTATCGAAAACGCCCTTTGCGAATGCCAACCTTTGCTCGACGAAAAATCGTTCACGGTTGAAAAAAACATCGCCGAAAATCTGCCGTCGGTTTCCGCCGACAAAACCGCTTTGAGTCAGGCGATCCAAAATTTAATCGTCAATGCGGTGAAATATTCAAGCGGCGAAAAACTCCTAAAAATCTCGGCGAAAAACGGCGGCGATCAAATAAAAATCAAGATCGAAGATCGCGGCATCGGTATCGCGCCGAAGGATTTGAAACATATTTTCGAGCCGTTTTACCGCGCCAAGACGGTTGTTGACGAGCAAATTCACGGCAACGGCTTGGGCTTGAATCTGGTCAAGCAAACCGTCGAAGCGCACGGCGGAAAAGTCGAAGTCAAAAGCGAGACCGGGAAGGGAAGCGAATTCACGATTATTTTAACCGCATAGAAACACAGTTTTTTAAACATTTCTATGCGGTTAATTTCCTAAAAATGAAAGTTTTATTAATCGAAGATGAACCCGGTTTAGTTCTGACATTAACCGACCGTTTGCAAAGCGAAAATTTTGAAGTTACAAGCGCGACGGACGGCGCAAGCGGTTTTGATTTGGCGTTGTCGCAAAACTTCGATTTAATCGTTCTCGACGTGATGCTGCCGAAAAAAAACGGCTATGATGTGTGCCGCGATTTGCGGCAAAAAAACATCACGACACCGATTTTGATGCTGACGGCAAAGGGCGAAACGATTGACAAAGTTCTCGGCTTAAAGCTCGGCGCGGACGATTATTTGACGAAGCCTTTTGAAGTTATCGAACTGCTGGCGCGAATTGAAGCTCTTCTACGGCGTTCGCCCGCGTCGAACAATTCAGCGGAAAATTTTTCATTCGGCGCGGTCGCCGTCAATCTCAAACGCGCCGAAGTTACGAAAAATAATCAGCCAATCGAACTTTCGGCAATCGAATTTAAGTTGCTGCGATTTTTAATCGAAAATCGCGGCGCGGTGCATTCGCGCGATAAATTGTTAGACGAAGTTTGGGGCTATGACGCGATGCCGACGACGCGCACGGTTGACGTTCACATCGCGTGGCTGAGGCAAAAGTTAGAAGACAATCCGAAATATCCGCAATTTATCCAAACGGTTCACGGATTGGGTTATAAATTTAAGGATGAATAAAACTATACTAAGAAAGAGCGATGAGGTTAGTAAGTCTCATCGCTCTTTCTTGATAATTAGAAATTAAATTCAAGCGGCAATTGAGCCTTTATCAAGCTGTTCAAGAATACGATCAATTGTTTCATCTGCGTTTGTGGCTTTACGACGAGCTAAATCAAACAAAGAATCAGATTTTTTATATATGTCTTTCTCCGATGAATATATTTCACGGTCTTCAACAATAGAACCTCTTTCATTTCTGAATTCAATTCTAATAAGTCCATCAACTAATTTTATTATGGAAATTGAACTATCTTTCAGAGCAAGCAAATAAACGCCTGAAATAGCTGTTGGCTTCCATTCCAAATTTCCATTATTACTTCCGCGCAACAAGCTATTAAGAATTGTTTCAAACTTTTGATCATCCATTTTCTTCACCCTTTTCTATGGCGATTATCGTTCCGCCCACTAATTTATGCAAGCTATCGGATATTTCTGATAATCGCGTGTTTATTTGCACACTGTTAATTCTAGCAGAAGATTTATTAACTTTCCGCTCAAATTCTTCTCTGATAATCGAAAGTTCGGAGAGCATTTCTTCATATTTTATTTCAAGAGTTAGTTGTGAGCTTTTTGTTCTTTGTTGTATTTGATACAAGTAAGAAACTAAATCGCCGGTGCGAATTTGTGCCGAATCATATCTCTCATAACGAACAAAAGATTGAATTTCTTCTAAATTTTTAATGCATGTGTGAATATTTGAAAGTAAGAGATTTTGAGAAATTGTTTTTTGAGTTTGATCTACCGCTTCTTTCGCAGCAACCGCCGCCTTTTTAACTAATCTAATTTGCCAAATTGCAATTCCAACACCGATTAGTGAGAGAATTGAGCCAACAATACTAATCCAATTTACAACTTCACTATTCATTAGTGAAAAATCCCCAAATGAGTTTTATTTAGAAAAGCGAGAACATCATACAATCAAAGATGAACTGACACAAGAACCGCTTTAGAAATCTAATAA
>CAXTMQ010000002.1:46231-52485 GCA_964245305.1 uncultured Pyrinomonadaceae bacterium | reverse complement strand
AAAGGAAAACTCGATCCGGTCATCGGGCGCGACGACGAAATCCGGCGCACGATTCAGGTTTTATCCAGGAGAACGAAAAATAATCCGGTTTTGATCGGCGAACCGGGCGTTGGAAAAACGGCGATTGTCGAAGGCTTGGCGCAGCGAATCGTTTCGGGCGACGTGCCGGAAACTTTGAAAAACAAAAAGCTCGTTGGCTTGGATTTGGGTTCGATGCTGGCGGGCGCGAAATATCGCGGCGAGTTTGAAGACCGTTTGAAGGCGGTTTTGAAGGAAATCGAAAAGTCGGACGGACAAATCGTTTTGTTTATTGACGAACTGCACACGCTCGTCGGCGCGGGCGCAAGCGAAGGCGCGATTGACGCTTCAAATATGCTGAAACCGGCATTGGCGCGCGGGCAACTGCGCTGCGTCGGCGCGACGACTTTGAACGAATATCAGAAATATATCGAAAAAGACAAAGCGTTGGAGCGTCGTTTTCAGCAGGTTTACGTCGGCGAGCCGAACGTCGAAGATACGATTGCGATTCTGCGCGGTTTGAAGGAAAAATACGAAGTCCATCACGGCGTTCGGATTAAAGATTCGGCGATCGTCGCCGCCGCGACGCTTTCCAATCGTTATATTACGGACAGATTTCTGCCCGACAAAGCGATTGATTTAATTGACGAAGCCGCGTCGAAACTCAGAATCGAAATTGATTCTCTGCCGGTCGAAATTGACGTTCTGGAGCGCGAGATTTTACAACTTGAAATCGAAAAACAGGCTTTGGGGCGCGAAACCGACACGAAATCGAAAGAGCGTTTAGACGACATCGAAAAACGCATCGCCGATTTGCAGGAAAAATCCGGCGGAATGAAAGCGAAATGGCAGTCGGAAAAAGACGAAATCGAGAAAATGCGTATTGGAAAAGAAAATCTCGAACAAGCGAAACTTCAGCTTGATCAGGCTCGCAACGCCGGCGATTTGAACCGCGCCGCCGAACTGCAATACGGCACGATTCCGACGCTCGAAAAGCAATTATCCGACGAGCAGGCAAGGCTTTCGCAGCTTCAGACCGACGGCGTAATGTTGAAAGAAGAAGTTGATGAAGAAGATGTCGCCGAAGTCGTGGCGAAATGGACGGGCGTTCCGATTACCAAAATGCTCGAAGGCGAAATGCAGAAACTCGTGACGATGGAAACGGGTTTGCGCCGCCGCGTCATCGGTCAGGACGAAGGCTTGATCGCCGTCGCCAACGCCGTGCGCCGCGCCCGCGCCGGACTTCAAGACCCGAATCGTCCGGTCGGCTCGTTTATCTTTTTAGGTCCGACCGGCGTTGGTAAAACCGAGACTGCCAAAGCGTTAGCCGAATTTCTATTTGACGACGAACGTGCGATGGTGCGGCTCGATATGTCCGAGTATATGGAAAAACACGCGGTCGCTCGAATGATCGGCGCGCCTCCGGGCTACGTCGGTTACGACGAAGGCGGACAATTGACCGAAGCCGTCAGGCGCAGACCTTATTCGGTCGTGCTGTTCGACGAAATCGAAAAAGCGCATCCCGACGTTTTCAATGTGCTTTTGCAGATTCTCGACGACGGGCGGCTGACCGATTCAAAGGGCAGAGCGGTTGATTTCAAAAACACGGTTTTGATTATGACCTCGAATCTCGGTTCCAGGGAAATTCAATCGTCTGCGCTCGTTGATACGCCGGTCAAGGAAATGGTGATCGGGATTTTGCGCGACCATTTCAAGCCGGAATTTTTGAATCGCATTGACGATATTGTCGTTTTCAAACAACTGGCGAAGGAAAACATCGCGCAGATTATTGATGTTCAGCTCGAACGTCTGCGGAAAAATCTCGCCGAGCGCGGCGTTGCTATTCGGCTGGATGATTCGGCGAAAGCGTTGCTCGTCAAAGAAGGCTATGATCCGACATACGGCGCGAGACCTTTGAAACGCGCGATTCAGACGCTTGTGCAAAATCCGCTCGCCGTCAAGCTTTTGAACGGCGAAATCGGCAACGGTCAAACCGTCCGAGTTTCGGCAGATGGCGACGCACTGAAGTTCACGCCCGAAACCGCGACGACCGCGACGGCGTAAAATGTATGAACCGCAAAAATCTGGACGAGCGCAGAGAAGAAGTCAGAAAGTTTCTGAACGAAACCGCGCTCGCCGTGACTTCGGCGGTCGAATCTTTGAAAAATTTTCAAACTGATAAATGGTTTGCTAAACTGAAAGACGCGCATTATTTATCAGAATTTATGAGTTGGTTTAATAAAAAAACGATGAACGAACAAGATTTTAATAACGAAGAAGAAATTATCGGAGGCGAAGCGGAAGACGTGAATTTTACCGACAAACGACGCTTTAACCGCGAAGGCGAGCAAGTCAAAGAAACCGCGCCGAAGACGGACGCGAAAACGAAATCGGCGGAAGTCGTCAAACTCGAAAATGAACTAAAAGACGAACGAGTCCGGCGCGAATCAGCCGAAGCGAAATTAGTCGGCGTGCAGAAAAAATTCGACGAAGTGAAAACGCAGATGGAGCGCGAAACGCAGGAAATGCGAACCAGAATGCAAAAAACTCTGGAAGATCGCGCCAAACAAGGACAGTTTAATTTCCTGACGACGCTTTTGCCGGTTCTCGATAATTTGAATTTAGGAATCAAAGCGAGCGAAACCGATTCGTCGTTCGACCATCTTTTGATCGGCGTAAAAGGCACGGCGAGAAGTTTTGAACAAGCGTTGATGAGCGTCGGCGTTGAACCGATTGCCGCCGTCGGTCAGGATTTCAATCCCGAATTGCACGAAGCGGTCGAGATGGTCGAAAGCTCGCCCGAAAACGACGGCAAAATCGTCGGCGAATTTTCGCGCGGCTACAAATTCGGCGATAAACTTCTGCGCCCGTCGCGCGTGCAGGTCGGCAAAGCAATTTCCAAATCGGTCGGCGAATAAATATTTTATGGGTTTGGCGAAAGTAAAAACCGCAGCCGTTTTCACGCCCGAAGAGAATGTGAATTGAGCTTGCGCGAAATCTACGACCGCATGGAATTGACGTTTGAAACAGAAGAATTTGAGGAAGATTAAAATGGATTCACGGCTTTTACGAGCGGACGAACTTGGCATCAGGCTCGAAATCGTCAACGGTTTGCCCGTTTGGGAGGCATCGCCTGTGATGCGACATCAACAGGCGATTGATCGCATTCGTGAATCCATTAAAAAAACGGAAAAAAGCGATAAACCTTGCGAATGTCTGCACGTCGCCGACATTTATATCCAGTTTCCCGACGGTTCGCTGAAGCGTCCCGACGTTTCAATTTTTTGTAAAACTCCGACGGAAACCGACGAAGCCGTCAAAGAAATTCCCGATGCCGTAATCGAGATTATCAGCAAAGGCTACGAGAAAAAAGATTTGGAAGTCAGCGTTCCTTTTTATCTCGCCAACGGCGTAAAAGACATCGTAGTTTTTAATCCATACACCGATGCAGTTTTATATTTCAGCAACGGCGAAAAACGCGAAATGACTTCGCCGGTCGAAATCGAGTTGGAATGCGGCTGTCGCTGCACGGTTTAATTTGTCCAACAGAAAAAAGATTATCGGCAACTAATAAGAATAATGTATCCAGAAATTTTTCGTATCGGCACGTTTCCGATCAATACTTACGGTGTTTTGCTGGCAATCGGGTTGATGCTCGCGCTTTTTGCCGCTTCAAAATTGGCGGCGCGCGACGGTTTGCCGGCGGACAGGATTTATGATTTGGGATTGTGGACGATTATCGGCGGGCTGATCGGATCGAAGTTTTTGATGTTTTTTACCGAAGATAACGTCAATCTTTTTTCGATGGATTTTCTACGGTCGGGCGGCGTTTATTACGGCGGATTTATCGGCGGTTTTCTCGCGCTCGTTTTTTTGATCCGGTTTTATAAAATACCGTTCTGGAAGGTCGCCGACGCGTTCGCGCCCGGAGTCGCGCTCGGACAATTTTTCGGGCGGCAAGGTTGTTTTTCGGCGGGCTGCTGTTGGGGCAAACCGACCGCTTTGCCGTGGGGCGTTCATTTTACCGAAGCCGGACACGAAAATACGGGCGTTCCGATTTTTGACGCGGGCGGCAACGCTCTGCATCTGCATCCGACGCAGCTTTACGAGTCGTTTGCGATGCTTGCCGTGTTCGGCATTCTGGTTTATCTGCACCGCCGCAAACGCTTTAACGGGCAGGTTTTGATCGGTTATATGATTCTTTATCCGATTGTCCGTTTCACCATCGAATTTTTCCGCGACGATCCGCGCGGCGATCTTTTCGGTTTGACGACTTTGACCGGACTTTCGACTTCGCAAATCATCAGTTTAATTGTCGCCTTCAGCGCGATTTGTTTTATGATTTATCGTTTAAAAAACGCCGCGCCCGTTATCGAAAAAGCGGAAATCTAAAAATTTGTCGGAAGAAAATCAATCTTTTATTTTTCAAATCGAATCGTCGGACGCGGGCAAGCGTCTTGACGCTTTTTTGTCTGAAAAAATCGAAAATCGCTCGCGTTCTCGTCTGCAAAAATTGATTGACGACGGCGACGCGGCGGTTAATCAAAATCAATCGAAATCTTCATACAAACTGCGCGTCGGCGACGAAATCGAAGTCGAATTAACGGAAATTCCCGTCGAATTTTTTGAACCTGAAGACATTGCGCTCGAAATCGTCTATGAAGACGAGTTTTTAGCCGTTATTAACAAACCCGCCGGAATGGTCGTTCATCCGGGCGCGGGCGTGTCGAACGGAACGCTCGCCAACGCGCTCGCCTATAAGTTCAAAGTCCAAAGTTCAAAGTTCAAAGTTCAAAGCGATTTGGACGAACAGGCGCGCATCGAGAATATAAAATCGAAAATCGGCATCGTTCACCGGCTTGATAAAGACACTTCGGGTTTACTGGTCGTGGCGAAAAACGAAGAAGTTCATGAAAAATTGAGCGAACAATTCCGCGAAAGGGAAATTTTCAAATCTTACGTCGCGCTCGTTCACGGCGCGATGGAAGCAAACGCCGGAGAAATTGACCAGCCGATTGCGCGTGAAAAACACAACCGCACGAAAATGGCGATCAGAGCGCACGGACGCAATGCTTTGAGTTTGTGGAAGGTCAGAAAAAGATTCGAGAAATTTACGCTGCTCAATGTTGAAATCAAAACCGGCAGAACGCATCAAATCCGCGTTCATTTAATGTCAATAAATCACCCGATTGTCGGCGACGAAACTTACAACAGCGGGCGCGATAAAACCGTCAAAGATTTAACGATTCGCCAACAAATCGCCGGTTTGAACCGTTTTTTCCTTCACGCCGAGCGGCTGCATTTTACGCATCCGCAAACTTCGGAACGATTGGAGTTTTATCAGCCGATGCCGCCGGAATTGAAAGATTTGTTGGAAACGATTAACGAAACGCCGTCAGTTTAACGGCGAGTCGGATTGTCAACGGTCGGCGATTACTTCATAATTCAAAAGTTTTTGTTTTCAAAATCAATCCGGCTCTAATCGAATGTCAGAAAAAAAAATAATCATCCGTTTTCACATCTTTCTGCTCGTCAGTTTGGCGGGCGTTCTCGTCTGGTCGGCGATCAAGCCGCACGATTATTTCACCTGGTTTCTCGAAGTTCTGCCCGCGCTTTTGGCGGTCGGGATTCTGGCTTTTTTCTACAACCGTTTTCGATTTTCCAATCTCGTTTACATAATAGTTTGGTTTCACTGCATCGTTTTGATGGTCGGCGGCAAATACACTTACGCGGAAGTGCCTTTGTTCGATTATATCGGCGCGTTTTTCGGCTGGACGCGCAATAATTACGATAAAGTCGGACATTTTATGCAGGGATTTTCGCCCGCCTTGATCGCAAGGGAAGTTTTTATCAGAAAGAACATCGTCAACGGCAAACGGTGGATTTATTTTATGGCGGTTGCCGTGCCGCTCGCGTTTTCGGCTTTTTACGAATTCGTCGAATGGTGGATTTCGATTCTGACCGGCAGCGCGGGTGATTCATTTCTCGGAACGCAGGGTTATATTTGGGATACGCAAACCGATATGTTTATGTGTTTCGTCGGCTCGATTATCGCGCTGATTTTATTGAGCCGCCGGCAAAACAAAGAAATTGCCGAAATGCAAGCCGAAGATTAAACGGGGAAATTTGCGTCGAAAGACGGAAAAAGCGAATATATTAAAAGGATTTTTTACCCGAAAACGAATTGGAGAATTTATGAGCGTAGAAGTTGTAATGCCGCAGATGGGCGAATCAAT
>CAXTMQ010000002.1:18156-46131 GCA_964245305.1 uncultured Pyrinomonadaceae bacterium | reverse complement strand
GAATTGGAGAATTTATGAGCGTAGAAGTTGTAATGCCGCAGATGGGCGAATCAATTACCGAGGGAACGGTCTCGAAATGGCTCAAAGCCGTCGGCGATAAAATAGAGAAAGACGAACCTTTACTCGAAATTTCGACCGACAAAGTTGATGCCGAAGTTCCCGCGCCGTCCGCCGGAATTCTGCTTGAAATACGCGCGCAGGAAGGCGAAACCGTCGAAGTCGGAACGGCGGTCGGCATTTTAGGCGCGGAAGGCGAGACAGCATCAGCGAACGGAAATCGAGCGACCGCCGCGCCGGAAATCCAATCCGCGCCGCCGAAAGTTGACGAAGCCGAAGCCGTCGAGGAAACGCTGGAAAAAACCGAAAACGAGCCGGTCGAAGAACAAATCGAAGCGGTTGAAGCGATTGCCGAAGACGCGGAAAATACGTCGAACGCAACAGCGACGAGCGCGGAAGGCGGAAGCGAAGTCGTGATGCCGCAGATGGGCGAATCAATCACCGAAGGAACCGTTTCAAAATGGCTGAAACAAGTCGGCGACACGATTGAAAAAGACGAGCCGCTTTTGGAAATCTCGACCGACAAAGTTGATGCCGAAGTGCCAAGCCCTTCCGCCGGAACGCTTTTGGAAATACGCGCACAAGAAGGCGAAACCGTCGAAGTCGGTGCGGTCGTCGGCGTGGTCGGCGCGAAAGGCGGAGCCGCAGTCAGCCGTCAGCCGTCAGCCGTCAACAATAAAACTTCGCCCGTCGCGCAGAAAAAAGCGGTTGGGGCGACTGCCGAAGCGACAGGCGCGGATGTTTCGTCTGTCGCCGTTGCTAAAGAGGAAATCGAACAATCGCAAATCGTCGAAACCGAAGGCAGAAGCTACGATTACGAAAATCGGGCGGCAGTCAAAGAAGCGTCGGCGAGCGCGACGGGCAACGGCACAACAAACGGAAAATCGAACGGCGAAATGTCGCTTGAAGATTTGCGGAAAACAAAATCTTCGCCGCTCGTTCGCAACATTGCCAAAGAACATAATGTTGATATTTCCAGAATCGAAGGCTCTGGAATGAGCGGGCGCGTGACAAAAAAGGATATTTTGAATTTTATCGAATCCGGCGCGGCTCTGCGTCCGCAGGATCTGCTGGCAAAAGTCGGAACGGCAAAAGCGTTTTCCGCACCGGCAGTTCCGCAAGTTCAATCGCAAACACAACCCGCGCAAAAATCAACTTTTGTTGCGCCGCAGATCGCTTCGATGGTCGGCGATAGAATTGAGCCGATGTCGGTGATGCGAAAGAAAATCGCCGAACATATGACGTTCTCGAAGCAGACTTCGGCGCACGTGACGAGCGTTTATGAATTCGATATGACGAACGTGGCGAAGTTCCGCGATAAAAACAAAGCGGAATTTCAAACGCGCTACGGCACGAAATTGTCGTATATGCCGTTTATTTTCCAAGCTGTTACGCAGGCTTTGCGAAAATTTCCGGTTGTCAATTCGCAGGTTTCGGGCGAGCAAATTATTTATAAGGGCGACATCAATCTCGGAATGGCGGTCGCGCTCGATTGGGGCTTGATCGTGCCGGTCATCAAAAAAGCCGACTCGCTTTCGCTTTCCGGTCTGGCGCAGACGGCAAACGATTTAGCCGACCGCGCGAGAACGAAAAAATTGATGCCGGACGAAGTTGCGGGCGGAACTTTTACGATTACCAATCCGGGCGTTTTCGGCGGACTTTTCGGAACGCCGATCATCAATCAGCCGCAAGTAGCGATTCTCTGCGTCGGCACGATTGAAAAACGTCCGAAGGTTTTAACCACGCCCGACGGTGACGATTACATCGCCGTTCGCACGATGGCTTATTTCGCTCTGACTTACGACCACCGCGTTGTTGACGGCGCGGATGCCGAGAAGTTTCTTTCGTTTATGAAGGAATATCTCGAAACGACACATTTTTCTTTATAGATACAGTTTTGTGAATTAATTGCGGACAGTCTATTTTTGTAAACTGTCCGCAATAAGAACAATCCTTATTTCCGTTTTTTAATACTCATCCAAAAAACCGCTTTTTCAAGCTAATTTAGGTTAAAAAGTTTATTCGGTCATTTTGGCACAATTATTGTAAAGAAAATTTTCATTGAAAATCTGCTGCTAGTTGTGCGATTATTCTAAGCGAGATTTGAGAAGGTAGTTTTAACCGCAGTAATAAATTCTTTCCGAGCAAACCCCTATCCGTTAAATAAGCGTCAAATTCCGGTGGATCAAAATAAATTTAATAAATTCAGAGGAGTCAAATTTGTATGTTAAAAAGAATTTCAGTTTTATCATTGGCTTTGTTTTTGGGCGCGATGAGCATTTTTGCACAAGACGCGCAAACCCGCAGTTTAACGAGCGGACAAAAATATAAAATCAAAGGCGTGGTCGTTGCGAAAGACGATACCAGTTTTACTGTTCGTGATGCGGTCGGCGTTGATACGAACGTCGTTTTGAGTCCGCAGACGAGCATCAAAACCAAAGGCGGTTTCTTTGGCGGCGGCGATGCGGTGGCGACAAACGGCATCGTGCGCGGCTTAAGTTTGGAAGTCGAAGGACGCGGCGATACTTCCGGCGCGTTGGCGGCAACTAAAGTTCGTTTTGGCAAAGACGATTTCCGCGTCGCGCAGTCAATTGACAGCCGCGTTGCACCGGCTGAAGAACGCTTGACGCAGACCGAGCAGAACGCGCAGCGTCTTTCGGGACAAATTGATGAATTGATGGCTATTTCAAATGCCGCCCGCGGCGGCGCGAAAGCCGCGCAGGAATCGGCTGACGCGGCGATTGCCGGCGTAAACGCGACTAACCAGAGAATTTCTTCGTTAGACGATTATGTCGTGCAGTCAACGGCAACGGTTAATTTCAAAGTCAGCAGCGCAGTCCTTTCCGATGAAGCGAAAGCCAATTTGGATCAAGTCGCGCAGGCGGCAATGACGATGAAAGGTTACACGATTGAAATCACCGGATTTGCTTCGTCGGACGGCGATGCGAAGAAAAACAAAGCGTTGAGCCAAAGACGCGCTCAAGCGGTGATTGATTATTTGGTTGAAACGCACAACGTGCCGCTCCGTCGCATCGGAACGTCATACGGTTTCGGCGAACTTCAAGCGGTTGCCGATAATACGACTCTTGAAGGCAGACAGCAAAACCGTCGCGTTGAAGTCAAACTTCTTGCGAGTCGCGGTTTGAACCAAAACGTCGAAGTCAGAAAAGACCCGACAACCGCCGATCAATAATTGTTAGATTAAAAGAAGGGCAAATTTAAGTGAGAATATAAAATTTCGATTCTCACGATTTGCCCTCTTTTTTCTTTTGAAAATTTAATTCTCGTTCGAGATTTTACATTGAAATAAGTTGCGGAAATCTAAGGAAAGACGCAACTTATTTTGTTTGGACGACCTCTAACTTTCCGGTCGAAGTAATAAATTTTCAAACGAGTTTCTTGAGGAGATAATCGTGAAATCAAAACAATTCGCTTTTATTTTTACGTTAATCATAGCATTTGCTTTTTCTGCCTTCGCGCAAACAGCACAGCCGACACCGCCGAAAACCGAAGACGAAGGCGACGTTATCAAAGTCGAATCGCGTCTCGTCGTCGTGCCGGTTTCTGTTACGGACAGCGCGGGACAACCCGTTCAAGGCTTAAAGGCGCAGAATTTTCGCGTCCTGGAAGATAACAAAAATCAGGAAATCGCGCAGGTCGGCGATGCCGAAAAAGTTCCGCTCGAAATCGCCATTCTGTTCGATATTTCCGCCAGCACCGACGCGATGTTTCAATTTGAACAGGAAACCGCCGCGAAATTTCTACAGCAGGTAATGCGTTCCGAAGACCGCGCGACGATTTTTACGGTTGGCGAAGACGCGAAAATAGTTCAGTCGAGAGGTTCGGCGGAAGATTCGGCGAACGCGATAAAATCAATCCAACCGACGCGCCAGCAAACCGCGTTTTACGATTCGGTTCGAGTCGCCGCCGATTATTTGCAGAAAAACGCGCCGCAGGGCAGACGCAAAGTAATCGTCGTGATTTCCGATGGCGACGACACGAACAGTCGCGGCATTCTCGACGCGATTTTCGCCGCCGAACGACGAATCGTGCGCGGCGAAGTCAGCGGCGACAAACTGCGCGAAATCCGCGTCAAAGCGCGTGAAGACGCGAAAACCAAAGAGCAGGAAAAAGTCTTGAAATCTCTGCAAAACGCCGACACGGTTTTTTATTCGATCAATCCGGGCGGTAATTCCTATCAATTAAACAAAGCGAGCGATTTCGGACAATCAAATTTGCAAAAATTTGCCGGACAAACCGGCGGAACGGCGTTTTTACCGAAATTTCAGCCGATTAACTTAAAAGATAATTTGCAGAATTCATATAATGTGCGCTCAAATCAGGAAACTTTAACGAAAATTTTTCGCCAGCTCGCCAACGAATTGCAGGCGCAATATCTTGTCCAATATTATTCGGACGGCGATTTTCCGGCGAATAAATTCGTCAAGCTCGATGTCAGCCTGAACAATCCGCAAAATTACCGCGTCAGAGCGCGACAAGGCTATTTTGTGAAAAATTAAAAACGATCAAAGCATTAAAAAAGAAAAAACGGCGCGGAAAATTTATCATTTTCCGCGCCGTTTTTCTTTGAATTGAGTCTAAAAATTTTTCAGTTTAGCGATTTTGCTTGTCTAAAATTCGCTTTTTCGTTTGCTCGAAATTGGAGATTTTTCCTTTTGTTTCCATTCGCCCGACCACCGCGATATTTCCCATCGTCGCAATCGGCTCGTCTTGGGCAACATTTGTATTTGTATTTTCCATATAAATTTCGCCGGTCGTCGGTTGCGTAAAAATCGGCGAAATTTTGCCCATAACATTTGGCTCAATCGTTTTCGCAAAATAATTCGCTAAACCGATACCGCTCAATGCCGCGAAAACGAGCGAAGCGAAAGCCGTCACTGTTTTTGACACGCGCCGCTTCAATGCCTGCCAGCCGACCGGACAATCCTTCGTCAAAATGCTGCCGTCAACGCGGCGAAAAAATCTGACGCACAAACGACCTTCCGAACGTAAAATCAAATTTTCGGCTTCGTCTTTGGTCATTCCCGACAAATTATAAACATTCAATTTACACTCGCCGCAAAATCTTTTTCTCTCTGTCCCGATCATTTCGTTCCAATCCTGCGAACAAGGACTTGCTACGCTGATATTGTTCAAAGGATTCGTAAATTTGCTTTTCATAAAAAATCGCTCCTTCCTTTTTTAGACTCCAAATCTTTCGATTTGTTCCAATGAACGAAGCGAGAAATTTTTCTTGCAAACAAACTTTTATTTATTTCGGATTGCGCCGGTATTTGTGTGTCACCGGACGGCGGCGACCGATGCCAATGGCGTTTTTGGAGATAATCAAAGTCGGCGGCAGTTGGCGGCGTTTGAATTCGTTGGCGGGCGATTCTACTTTGTTGAGGAGATCGTAAACCAATTTTTCGTCGCTGCCGAACGCGATTATTTCGGCGGGCGAAAGTTTTTCCTCGAAATAAGGTTTCAAAACCGCGTCCATCAGATCATACGGCGGCAGGCTGTCTTGATCGAATTGATTCGGCGCGAGTTCGGCGGACGGAGCTTTTTCGATGATTTCAAACGGAATAATTTCACGTTTTGCCGCGTCGTTGATGTGGCGGCAAATTTTATAAACTTCGGTTTTCAAAACGTCGCCGATGACCGCCAAGCCGCCGTTCGTGTCGCCATACAAAGTGCAGTAACCGACTGCCAATTCGGATTTGTTGCCGGTCGCTAAAACCAGTCTGCCTTCGGCATTAGAGATCGTCATCAAAATCACGCCGCGCAATCTCGACTGCATATTTTCCGCCGCCAGATTTTCGCCGCCGTGCGTCGGCTTGTGCAGATTCATCTGTTTCAAAAGAACTTCAAACGCGCCCGAAATCGGTTCAAGGCGCGTCGGCATTCCCAACGCTCGCGCCAATTTTTCCGAATGTTTGATGCTGCCTTCCGAAGAAAACGGCGAAGGCATCATCACGGCTAAAACATTCTCCGCGCCCAACGCTTCGCATGCTAAGGTTGCGACCAGAGCCGAATCAACGCCGCCGGAAAGTCCTAAAACAGCTTTTGTGAAACGATTTTTTTGCGCGTAATCTCGGATTCCCAGAACCAAAGCCTGCCGAATCGTTTCGCATTCGTTGCCGGTGATGCCGCGAGCATCGGGACGGCGCACGTCTAATTCAACGGTTTCGACGAATTCTTCAAACGAATTCGCCTGCAAAATAATGTCGCCTTCTTCGTCGGCGATCAAGCTCGAACCATCGAAAACGATGCCGTCGTTGCCGCCGACGAGATTGACGTAGATAATCGGTTTCTTTTGAAGTCGGGCGCGGTGCGCGACCATTTGGCAGCGCAGCTTGATTTTGCCTTTATTAAACGGCGAAGCGTTCGGCGTAACGATAATGTCCGCGCCCTGCATAATCAATTCGTCGGTCGGATCAACGTCATACAAACGCTCTTTCCAAAAAGTTTTGTCGTTCCAAAAATCTTCGCAAACAACGACACCGATTTTTATGCCGTTGATTTCAAAAATTCGGCGAACATCAGCCGGCTCAAAAAATCGCGGATCGTCGAAAACGTCGTATTCGGGAAGCAGAGTTTTATCGGCGTAACCAATCAATTTGCCGTCGTGAATAACCGCCGCCGAATTAAAAATTTTGCGTCCCGTGCCGTCCAGATTGCGGCGAATCGTGCCGACAATCGCCGTGATATTCGTCGTCGCGGGAATAATTTTCCGAATCGCGTCCTCGCTGTGTTCGATAATGTCTTTATCGAGAAACCAATCGAACGAAGTGTAGCCGTGCGTCGAAACTTCGGGGAAAACGATCATTTCCGCGCCGTCGTTTTTCGCCTTTTCGATTGCCGATAAAATTTTGGCGACATTGCCTTCGATGTCGCCGTTCGTCGTGTTGATTTGTCCGATTGTAATTTTCATATCAATAATCAGTTGCCGCTAACCGATAATTGTCAAGAATTCTTGTTTTTCTTGATCATTTCCACGCGATTGCCGCGTTCGTTGTATTTTACTTCGTCCATCACGTTGTGAATGATTAAAACACCGCGACCGGAAGTTTTGAAAAGGTTTTCGACGTTCGTCGGGTCGGGTATTTCGGCGACGTTGAAGCCGTCGCCTTCGTCTTCGACGGTGAAGCGCGCTTCTTTGGTCGAAACTTCCGCCGTAATGCGGACGAGTTTCGTTGCGTCGAATTTGTTGCCGTGTTTGACGGCGTTGACGAACGCTTCGTCGAGCGCGACGAAAAGATTCGAGTTTTCCGCGCTCACGATGCCGGTTTTTTCTACTCGTTTCATTAAATAATCGAGAATTCCGTGCATCAGGGAAATTAAACTCGGAATTTCAAATTCGATTTTTTCGTGCAGATTTTGCACGATTGTTTTGCGGTCAACGAATTTCGCTTTATAAGCGAGCGTGGTTTCGACGATGTTTTTCAATTCGTCTTCGGTAAATTCGTTGTTTTTATAATTGGAAACGCAGATTTTAAAGGCTTTGATATTGCTTCGCGGGTTTGCTTCGGCTTCGGGCAGACATTCGATTTCTTCGTGATGCGCGTCCGTTTCAACGAGATGTTCGCCGTCCAAATCGGTAATGACCAAATCGAAACTCTTATCTTCGATCAGTTCGACGGCGTCGTCGCGCCGCTCGCATCGTTCAACCAGATGTCCGAGCTGGCTGAACTCGTTTGTCAACGCCGTGCTTAAATCGTCGTGATCGTCAACAATCAAAATTTTTTTCCGCATCGCTTCTTTTTTCAAAAATTTTCGGATTTAATCAAAAGCCTCACATCCGATTTTACGATAAAATAAGTTTGTTTGTTGCATATCATAAACCAAACGGTTCGGTATTGACTATTCGATGAAACACAAAATTGACGATTCGTTCACGTTTGCCGATTTGTCCGCTTATTCGTTCAAACAGCGGCTCGTTATTCGCTTGGCAGATCAGGCGTTTTATCTGTTCATCAAATTCATCGGAAAAACCATCCGATACGAAACCGTCGGCTGGGAAAATTTTGAAGAAATCGAACAAGCCGGCAGAATTCCGATTTATTCGTTCTGGCATAATCGCATTTTCGCCGGAACATATTTTTTTCGCAATCGCGGCATCGTCGTCATCACTTCGCAGAGCTTCGACGGCGAATATATCGCCAGATTTATTCAAAGATTCGGTTACGGCGCGGCGCGCGGTTCTTCAACTCGCGGCGGTGTCGGCGCATTAGTCGAAATGATTCGCTTGATGAAACGAGGCGCGCCGACGGCGTTCAGCGTTGACGGTCCGAAAGGTCCGAAATACATCGCCAAAAGCGGCGCGATCCTTCTGGCGAAAAAAACCGGCAATCCGTTGATGCCGTTCGTCGTCGAGTGCGAAAAATTTTGGACGATTAACAGTTGGGACAATCTGCAAATCCCGAAGCCTTTCACTAAAGCGCGAATTTTTATCGCGCCGCCGATTTATGTGGTGGAAAATGCCGACGAAAATGCGGTTGAAGAAGCGCGTTTGAATTTGCAAACGCAACTTGACGAATTGACCGCAAATGGCGAACAATGGCGGAACAGCGGTAAATAGCGTTTCAAGTTTTCCGGCTGGTTGCGTCGGTCTCGGCAACCGGTTCGATTTCGGTCGCAAGATAAAAGGGAAGTCTGACGACAGGCAATTTCAAAACAATTCACAAAGGAGATAAGTTATGTCTATGTTTGATTCAATAATCAGCGAAGCCGGGAAGAAATTTAATCTCGGTGATAAAACCGGAACGCTTCTTTCGGCGTCACTGGCTTTGATGACCGATCCGAATCGCGGCGGTTTTACGGGTTTTTTAGAAAAATTCAATGCTGCCGGTCTGGGCGATACGGTTTCATCCTGGATCGGCGCGGGTTCAAACACGCCTGTTTCCAATGAGCAGCTCGAATCAGCACTCGGCGAGGACACGCTCCAAAATATCGCCGAGAAATCGGGAACCGATTACGACACCGCGACATCGGCAGCCGCGTATATGACTCCGCGCGTCGTGGACGCTTTGACCCCGGACGGCGTTGTTCCGCAGGAAAGCGATTTGCTTTCGAGAATCGGCGGCTATTTAACCGGCATCGGCGGCGCGGCTCTCGGTGGCATCGGCGCGGCGGCAAGTCTTGGCGGCGCGGCTTCGAGCCTCGGCGGGATGCCCGACCGAACCGATGCGGCGGCGGCGGTCAGAAATGTTGATGCCGTTGACACCCGCGTTGACGATGATAATGACGGCTCGCCTCTGAAATGGATTTTGCCGCTTTTACTGCTCGGCTTGCTACTCGTTTTGGGCTATTGGTTCTGCGGAAAATCCGCGCCGGTCGCTACGAATACGAGCGTCAATGCAAACGCGAACGCGAATAAAACAGCCGTTGTTGTCAACAACAATTCAAATGTTCAAACTGTCAATTCAAATGTTCAATCTGTTAATTCAAACGCCGATGTCGAAAGAAAATTGACGGAAGTCGCGCTTCCCGACGGCACGAAATTGCAGGCTTATCCGGGCGGCATCGAAGATCAGTTGATTAAATTCATTCAATCTGACGAATACAAAAACGGAACAACCTATACCTTGAAAAACAAATGGTTCAGCTTTGACGATTTAAACTTCAAATTCGGCACGACCGAGTTAGTTCCCGAATCAAAGCGTCAATTGGATAATATCGTGGCAATCCTGAAGGCTTTCCCCGCTGTCAAAATCAAAATCGGCGGCTACACCGACAAGAAAGGAGACGATGCCGCCAACAAGAAATTGTCCGACGAGCGAGCGAAAGCCGTCAAAGCGGCACTCGACAAAGCCGGTGTCGGAACGCAAGTTCCCGAAGCCGAAGGCTACGGCGAAGAATTTGCCGCCGTTCCTGAAACCGCCACCGACAAAGAACGCGAAGCCGACCGAAAAACTTCGGTTCGTCTGCTTAAATAAATCGGCTGAAAACTGGTAAATAAACTAAAGGCGATTCGTTTTATGAATCGCCTTTTAATTTTTCACCGTCTCGTTTCAAAAAATCCAATATCAAATTTTATCTGAAATCTTCCGCCAATACGTTCGCGCTCATCAGGACAAAGGCGATCCAAATCAAATCAGCCAGCAGAAGATGACCGATTTGCATCACAATCGGCGCGAGCGTTAAAAGCGTTAGAGAGCCGAAAGCGATTTGGATAATTATTAAAATCGAAAGAATGTTCGACCAGCGCACAACATTCGGCAAATTAGCGAATTTCATTTTCAGCCAGCCCGCCAGAAAAATCAGGTAAACGGCGAACGCGCCCGATAAAATCGGATGACTGACGCGCAGGCGAACGAGAATATTCGAGGTCGTCGAAAAATCGTCGGCGATGCCTTGCGCCAGAGTTTCCGACGGAAAAAGCATCGAGCTTAAAGCCGCAACCGAACCGCTCATTCCGACGAAAAGAATGCCGATAACGGCAAGCAGTAAAAGCAGTAAAATTTTCGGCTGCGTTTTGAAGTTAAAAAGTTTTCCGCCGCTCGCAAACCACGCCGTCAGACTCAGAAAAGCGAGCAAAATAAAGGTGTTGATAAGATGTCCCGCCATCCAGAACGGACGCGCCGCCGTCAAAGTTTCCGCCGTATTGCCGGTCAAAACGAGTCCCGCGCCGACGAGTGCTTCGGTGATGATAAAGACAAACGAAACGAGCGCGGTTTTGCGAACCGGCGAATGTTTAGGAAATTTGCGAAACGCCCAAATCAACAAAATCAAAACCGCGAAAAACGCCAAACCGCTCGTCAAGCGATGCGAAAATTCGATGACGGTTTTCAGTTCCGGCGCGCTCGGAATTACTTCGCCGTGACAGGTCAGCCAATGCTGTCCGCAGCCGTCGCCGGATTTTGAGGCGCGCAGGAAAACGCCCCAAATTATCACGACAAGATTGTAAGCGAGAACGAACCACGCGAACCGCGCGAAGCCGCTCGATTTTAATTCTGGATGCGTTTTTGTTAAAGTCAGATTTTCAGCCACGTTTTAAGAAATCAGCATAACATCCGCGAGTCAAAACCCGAAAGCATCGAACGTATTAGAAAATCTAAATGGAAACCGAACATTTTTTTACTTGCCCGCATTGCTGGCAGGAAATTTCGATGGTTTTGGATTTATCCGTCGAAGAACAACGTTACATCGAAGACTGCGAAGTTTGCTGTCGTCCGATTCAAATTTTTTACACGGCGAACGATTTTGAATTGATTGATTTTCGAGCCGAAAGCATCGAGCAGTAAAAATCGAAGACTTTCCGATGAAGCGCGAACGAATTGATAAAATGCTTGTTGAAAACGGATTTGCCGACTCATTTGATAAGGCGAAGGCTTTGGTGATGGCAGGCGTTGTTTTGGTCAACGAAAGGCGCGTCGAAAAATCTTCGGAAGCGTTTCCGATTGACGCTAAAATTCGCATCAAAGGCAATTCAATCGAAAAAAAATTCGTTTCGCGCGGCGGTTTGAAATTGGAAAAAGCGTTGCGCGAATTCGAGATTTCCGTCGAAGATGCGATTTGTCTCGATGTCGGCGCGTCAACCGGCGGATTTACCGATTGCCTTTTGCAGAACGGCGCGAAACGCATCGTCGCCGTTGACGCGGGAACGAATCAGATTGATTGGAAACTCAGAATTGACGAACGCGTCGAAGTGCGCGAAAACACGAACGCGCGGCATTTGAAACCGGAGGATTTTTCGGAAAAATTCGATTTAATCGTCGTGGACGTTTCGTTTATTTCCGTGCAGAAAATTCTGCCCGCGCTTGTGCCGCTTCTGCGCGAAAACGGCGCGATAATTGTCTTAATCAAGCCGCAGTTTGAAGTCAAAAAAACGGAAGTCGGCACGGGCGGCATTGTCCGCGAAACGGAAAAACACGAACGAGTCGTCGCCGAAACGAACGCTTTCGCCGCAGCGATTAATTTAAAAACCGTCGGATTAATCGAATCGCCGATTCGCGGCGCGGACGGCAATCTCGAATTTTTGGCTTTATACAAATTAATTTAGAAAAATCTTGGAAACAAAGCGCGAAAAAGATGTTGCGAAACCGCCGAAACTCGTCGAAGGCGTTGATTTTTATTTTGAAGACGGCTTGATGGTTTTGACCGCGCGTTTTTTGCGCGAACGCGGCTATTGTTGTAAAAACGATTGCCGCCATTGCCCTTATCGAAAATCCGCGTAATTGTTTGGGAAATGCGATTTATTTTAACGGTCGTCGTTATACTATTCGTTTAACTTTAGGCAACAGACGATTGGCGTTCGGCATCGAATTCGACAGTTGCTTTTCAAAAATCATCATTCTTTTCAAGTATGAAAAATTTGTTTCGCTTTATTTATTTTACATTTCTGTTTTCTGCCTTCAGTTTGGCGATTGCGGCGCAAACTCCGCGACCGGCGGCGACTCCGCCGCCGAGCGATAATCCCGATACGGTTAAAACTTTTGAGGTGCGTCTGCCAGTCACGGTCAGCGATAAAAAGAAAAAAAAGGATTTGATTTCCGGTTTGAAGCGCGGCGATTTCGCGGTTTTTGAAGACGGCGTGCAACAGGAAATCACGTTTTTCTCGGACGAAAATAATAATCCGCCGGTCTATGTCGGCGTTTTGATGGACACGTCGGCTTCGACTTCGGGCAAGCTGAAATTTTCCAAAGAAGCGGCGAAAAATTTTATTTATACCGTCACGCGGCTTCGCAAAGACAAAGCGGCGTTTATGACGTTCGACAACGAAATCACTCTGCGGCAGGATTTTACCGATAAATTAGACTTATTGGACAAGTCGGTTGATAAAATAATAAAAGCCGGTTCGCAAACCGCTTTGTATGACGCGATCTGGGAATTTTCCGACGAAAAACTGCGTAACGCCCCGGGCAGACGAGTGATCGTTTTAATTACCGACGGCGACGACACTTTCAGCCGCGCCGATTTGCAGGACGCGATTGACATCGCTCAACGAACGGAAACGACGATTTTCGGCATTTCGACGAAAGGCGGTTTTTTGGGAACCGTGCCGGGCGTTGAAGCGGGAACGGTCAAAGACAAAGGCGACAAATATCTGACCGATTTGTGCGAACAAACCGGCGGCGAAGCGTTTTTCACCGGCGATATGCTCGCGCTCGAACGCTCCTTTACGAAAATTTCTGAAGAACTGCGCTCGCAATACATCATCACTTATCGCCCCGCGAATCAAACTTACGACGGCAGGGAACGCAAAATCGAAGTGCGTTTCACCGACAAAAGCAAAGATGACGATTATCGAATCAGAACCAAGAAAAGCTACCGTTCGGTGCGCGACAGCTTGACCGCGCCGACTTCGATGAATATATCGAAAAAAACAAACCGGAAATTTTACGCCGCTAATTTGAAAAAGGGTAAAAAAAACTTAAAAGGCTAAAGAAATTAAAAGAGAAAAGAAGAAAATAAGGTTTAGAAAAAAAATTATGCGCTGTAAAAATTTTATCTTGATGTCGGTTGTTTCGCTGTTTATCGGCGCATTGTTATTTGTCAGCTCAAATCACTCGAACGCGCAGAGGTCTGATTCGACGACGCAAAAAAGCGTGTCGCCGACACCGACCGTCACGCCGACACCGAACGAAGAAGACGAAGTTATCAAAGTTGATACCGATGTCGTCAATGTGCTGTTCACCGCGCAGGATCACAACCGGCGGCTTTTGACCGATTTGAAACAAAGCGACATTAAATTAGTCGAAGACGGACAGCCGCAGGAAATTACGGCGTTTGCCAAGCAAGTTGATTTGCCGCTCAGTTTAGCGATTTTGATTGACACGAGCGCGTCGCAGGAACGCACTCTGCCCGAAGAAAAATCCGCCGCCAAATCTTTTATACAAGCGGTCATCAGACCGGAAAAAGATGAAGTTTCGGTCGTTTCATTCACCGGCGAAACGACGCTCGAACAGGGAATGACGAACAATCTCGGACGTTTGAATCGCGCCGTTGACCGCGTTGAATTCGTTCCGCCTTCGGGTTATATCGGCGGCGGCGTAGTCGCGGGCGGAACGCCGCCGATTTCCGGCACGAATCAAATGACGCAAGGCTCGACCGCGATTTGGGACGCGATTTGGGTAACGAGTGAAGAAGTTTTAAAATCTTCGCCCGACAAAACGCGCCGCGCTATTATTCTTTTAACCGACGGCGTAAATACTTACGGCAGCAAGAAACTGGACGATGCGGTGCAGGCGGCTTTGAGAAGCGAAGCGGTCGTCTACGCGGTCGGCATCGGCGATAATTTTTACGACGGCGTGGACAAAGGCGTTCTGAATAAAATCTCCGAACGAACCGGCGGACGCGCGTTTTTCCCGCGCGACGAATCGGAACTTCGCAAAGCGTTCACGCAAATTCAAATCGAAATGCGCTCGCAATATCTGATTGCTTACGAGCCTTCCAATCAAAAACGCGACGGTTCATATCGCAAAATCGAAATCCAGGTCGTCAATTCCGAATTGTCGAAGCAAAAAGTAACGCTCACGCACCGCAACGGTTATTTTGCGAAAACTGAAAAGTAAATCGTGAATCGTTAATTATGAATCGTGAATCGTCTTTATCTGAAAACGATTCACGATTTTTGTTTTCCGCGAAATTATTCGCAAAATTAAACGTCGAAAAAATTCGCTCTTACGATGCCGAGTCCGGCGGAAGTTAAAAAAATCTCGTCGGCGTTTTTCAAATCATTTAGCTTCGCCGCGACTTCTTCGACCGTGAAGTTTTCCGAAATGAATTCGCGTGTCGTGCCTTCGAGACAACCTGTTTCAAATCGCGGCGTGAACATCTTTCCGCCTTTTTTCCAGAAAACATTTGCCATACACGCCGAAGCGATTTCGCCGCGTTCGTTTAGGCGAATCGCTTCGTCAAAATTTGCGGCTCGCGCGTTTTCCAAAGCCAGAATGTTTTCGAGATAATTGCAACATTTTACGCCCGTAAGCGGCGAGGTCGAATTGATTTGGAAAGGCGAAACGATTAGTTTGAAATTTTTTTTGAGCGGGCGAAAATCAGCCGTTTGAATCGAAAGATTTGTTTCGGCGACGGAATTTGTCTGCCAAATCGAACTCGCCGACGAATCGAAAATCGTGATTCGAGCTCGTCCGTTTCTGAGATTATTTGTTTTTATAATTTCAAACAGCGCGTTTTTGATCGTTTCTTCGTTTATTTCCGACGACTTTATGCCGATTTTTCGGGCATTTTTAAATAATCTCCGCCAATGTTTTTCCCACAAAAAAGGCTTTCGGTTATAAATCGCAACAGTCGTGAAAACGCCTTTGCCGTAAAGCGCGGCGTTGGAAACCGGCGAAAGATTAGCTTCTTCAAAAACGATGATTTTTTGATTGTAAAAAACGAACGGATGCATCAGCGAAGGGAAAGTTTTTTAACTGTCGGCGCGTTGCAGTTGCGGTTGTTGAGCGGCGGGAAAGACGAGGCGGAACGTCGTGCCAAAGCCTACTTCGCTCGACGCGACAATAGTTCCGGCGTGTTCCTGAACGATTCCGTAGGAAACCGCCAAGCCCAAACCCGTGCCGCTGCCAATGCCTTTGGTGGTGAAAAACGGATCGTAAATTTTATTCAAATTTTCCGGTTCGATGCCGCTTCCCGTGTCGGCGACGGTGATAACAATTTCGTCCTCTTCGACGCTAGTCGTTAATTTTATCTCGCCTTCGCCGATCATCGCGTCGCGGGCGTTGATAATTAAATTCGTGAAAACCTGTTGTAATTTCCCGGCGTTGCCGATGATAAGCGGCGGTTCATCGGCGTAATTTTTGACGATTTCGATTTGCGTTTTGCGAAGCTGCGGTTCGAGCAGTTGCAGCGTGTCGTCGAGCAATTTATTGACGTTGATTTCGGCGAAATCCGAAGCATTGCCGGTGCGCGAAAAATTCAAAAGATTGCCGACGATATTCGAGGCGCGGTCGGTTTGTTTCTGCACTTTTTGCAGCAACGCGTGTTTCGGGTCGGTTTCGGGAATCATTCCGAGAAGCATCTGTGTATAACTCGAAACGCCGGTCAGAGGCGTGTTGACTTCGTGTGCGACACCGGCGGCGAGCAAGCCGATGCTCGAAAGTTTTTCGCTTTGCTGAAGAGTTTCTTCGAGTTTGATACGCGAAGTGACGTTTTCCAAAACGATAATCGCGCCCGTTTGACTGTTTGAAATCGAACGCAACGGCGCGACGGCGACGTTTAGAATCAAAGTTTTTCCGTGCCGGTTCGTCGTCAACATTTTATAGGCGTTGCGGATTTCCGTTAGATGCCAGCGGGATTTTCCGAGAATATTTTCCAGATTGAGAGCGAAACTTTCATCGAAAATTTCTTCGACGAATTTGCCGATGGTTTCCTCGCGGCTGATGTCGAGCAGTGCTTCAAATGTTGAATTACAGCGCGTGATTTGACCGTTTTCGTCAACCGCGATTAAGCCGACATTGACCGATTCGACGATTGATTCGTTAAATTCTTTCAGCAGTTCGAGTTCTTCGGCGCGTTTTTCCTGTTCCTGATAAAGTAAACTGTTTTCGACCGCGACCGCGATGTAACCTGAAACAGTTTGCAGAATTTCCAAATCTTCCGACGATAAAAGCGAACCGTCCGAAGCGCGTCCCAAACCGAGAACGGCGACCATTTTGCCGCGCGCGACACACGGCACGAAATAGTGAAGTTCCTGACGCTGAACCTGTCGGCGATTTTTGCCGAGATTTTCGAGTTTTTCCTTTAAGCCTTTTGCCTGATTTTCCTCGAACGGAATTTCGATCAGCGTTTCGTCTTCGTTTATTTCAAGTTCGTCGGCGCGGACAATTCCCTTAGCGGCTGATTTTTGGCGAATCATCTGCCGAAAATCGTTCGGCGTTTTATACGTTTCGCTGATGCCGATTGATTTGGCGATTTTGTAATGTTCGGGCAGCGTTTCGTCTTCGATAAAAACCGCGACTTTTTCGACATCCAAAACCTGCCGCAAACGCTCGGTTAAAGCATTAAGAAGCGGTTCGAGCGCGGTCGTCGCCGAAAGCGTTCTGCCGAAATCGAGCAAGCCGTTTCGCAAATCGTAACGCTCGCCGTAGAAAAATCGTTCGGCGCGTTCCTGCAAAAATTTCTTCAAAGGCTCGGATAAAAGCACAATTCCAGCCATTGCGATAATCGCAATCAAAGCGCGCAGAGAGATTTCCGTCACCGACAAATCGTTGCCGACGGCGAGAAATACGAGTCCGAGCGCGACCGCGCCGATCATCATCGCAATCGCCACGGTCGTCATCGCGTAGACGAGAGCGCGGCGCACGACGACATCAACATCCATCAGACGATAACGCACGACCGAATGACCGAAGCTCAAAGGAATCAAGGCGAGCGGCAAGGTCGTCAAAGCCGCCGTCAGCGAATCCTCGCTCAAAGACGGCGCGAAACGCTTGGCGATTTGAAACAAAATGATCGGGGCAATCGCCGCAATCGTTCCCGAAACCGCCCATTTGATGCGCTGGCGCACGAACGGATGCTGTTTGTTTTTGAAAAAACGCCACAGCAAAACGCTCGCGCCTGCCGAAACGCCGATGACAAAATGAAGATTCAAAGCCAGATTGAGATTCGGAAAAAAGCTTGTCTTATCAATCAAGCCGACCAACGACACTATATTTTTTTCGCCGATTGGAAAAAGCGGAACGAGCGAAAAGAAAAAATTGGCGACGGTAAAAATTATCGCCGGAACGTAAAGCGCGATGGTTTTCCAGCGCGAACGGTCGAAAATCTCGCTTCTGACCGGATAGCGCAGACAGAAATGCAGAAAAAGCGGCGCGAAAAAGGCGAATGCCGCGTCATCGAGCAAGCGAATCGCATCGTCGAAATCTTCGCCCAAACCAATCGGACTGTAAACGTGAAAAACGAATGCCGCAAGACAAACGAGCGCGAAATGAATGACGAAGGGCGAACTGCTGCCTTGCTTGAAAAGCACGAAAATTCCTACGCCGAGCCAGACCAAACCGACGATGGCGAGAAAAATCAGCGAAGCCGTCCAGCGCGGAAAAGAGTCAATGTTTTTTAAATCGGCGTAATAAAAATTGTTGCTGAAAGTATAGGAAGGTCTTTGGTAAAAATAAGTCAGATTGCCTTTCACGCCCGCCGTTTCGAGATAAAGCTGAACGTCGGACGGCGCGACGATTTCGTCGAATTGCTTATCGTCGAGCGAGATGCCGATGAGTTTATCGCCGACCGCGATTCCGGCGCGTGAAGCCGCTAAGTTCGGCGCGACTTTTTCGGCATAAATTCCGTCAGCCTTCTGCGTCCAGATCACGCCGTCGGTCGGCGGCAAATCGTGATAAGCGCGCTGCGAAAGATTGAGTGCGCCGCCGGCGACAAACAAAACCGTCGCCAAAAGCCAAATCAAACTCCAACTTGTGATGATTTTATCTTTCATCGGTCAAGGCAAACTTTCCCGAAAGATTTTGGTAGCAAGATTCGTTCCAACTGTTTTTATATCTATGCTTTGCGCTAAATTACGCGAAACAAAAGTTTTTTGTTTCCGCAAACAACCGAATCGTTAAAAAGTTAATTCAAATTTTCGCTTGGCAATCCGAGATTTCGGACGCGAAAAAATCCGAAGACAAACGACTTCGGATTTTTAGATTATTCAAATTTCTTATCAAATTAAAATCTGACCAAAATGCCGCCGCGTAAAGCGCGTCTTTGCGAATTCAGCGTTAAAGTTCCTTCTTCGCCGTTGACTCCGGCTTGGTAATCGAACAAATTACGCGCGTCAATAATCGCTTTGGCGCGAAACGGCAAGCCGAGATTCGGCAAAGCCTGCGTCACGATTACGCTCAAACTCGGATCGTAAATCGCCATTCTGCCCTGAAACGGATCAATCGCAAAAACCGTCGCTTGCGGCGAAAGACGGAAAATCGTTTTTACTTCCGTGCCGGTTTTGAAATCGGCATCGAACTGCCCGTAAAAGGTTTGAAACAAGTCGTTTTCAAAAACATTCGCCGGATTGGAAATCGCTTCGCTCGATAATTTCTGACCGTTTCCGACGGCGTAACCGGCGGAAGTACTGAAACGGCTGTTCAGACGGCGCGTATAAACGAGGCGCAAACCGGCGGCTTTGCCCTGTTGATTGGCGACGAAATCGGCGAGATCGTCGCCGTTGATTGAATTAAACGGAACGCTCGTCAAACCGATGCCGCGATTGCTCGTCGTATCTAAAAAAACATTCGCTTCGACGCTCGATTTATTGTCTAAGACCCGCTCGATGCCGAATTCGAGACGTGAATTTTTCACCATTCGCGGCTTTTCATTTTCGACGACGAATTCCTGCATCGCCACAGGTTCGCGGAAAAGAACCGGCGTATCTTCAAGTTCGGCGACCGATTGCCACGTTCGATCTTCGGTCGCGGTCGTGTATGACGAACGAAAGCGAGTTTTGGAATTGATGTCGAACTGAACTCCGAAGCGCGGACGCAGCGAAGAATCATCGCTGCCGCCGACAAATTTGGCGTAATCGAAACCGAACACCAAAATCACGCCGCCGCGCGTTTTCCATTCGTCGAGAGCCTGAAACGAAACTTGCCCGAGCGTCTGTTCTTCATTTTTTAAATTAATTCTGCCAAGCCGCGCCGCCGTGCCGCTGACTTGAATCTGATGCTTTTCGTTCGGACGGAATTTAATCCGAGTTTCCAATCGCTGCGGCGCGGATTTCGTGCCGGTTTGACCGAGGAAAATAATTTCCGCGTCGTCGTTAATCGGTTGCAGCGTAGCGAAATTCAAACCCGTGTAATTTTCACCGCCGGAATTGGCGAAATAAGTTTCGGCAATTGATTGACTGCGGCGATTTGAATCGATTTCTTCGTCCGGCGTTTCTTTCGCGTCTGCGGTCTGCGCGATTTTCGATTCGTTAACGGGCGCGTCGCCTGTCTGATTTTGGTAAATCGAACGGCGCGATTGCGCGGAACGAATAATCCATTTCGGGCTGTTGCGGTCGGCACGTTTTTCGGGCAGAGTATTGCCGCCGCCCGAACGCTCTAATTTGAAGCCGTAGACGAGTTCTGCCGAGCGACCGACTTCGACCGCGGAGAGAGTGATTGGATTAAACCCTTGCGCGACAGCTAAAACCGTATAAGTTCCGGGCAAAATTTTCGTCAGAAAACTGCCGTCCGCCTCTGAGCGCGTTTGTTTTAATAAATTGGAAGTGCCGAGCCGGAAAATGGCAACGGTCGCGTCGCTGATGGCATTGCCCGCTTCGTCGCGCACGACTCCTTTGATTACTCCGAGATTCGTTTTTTCAACGACGACGGTTTTCGCCTGCGCTTCGGACGCGGCAAGAGACAGCGCAAAGAAAGCGGCGATTAACAGCAAAGCGCGTTTAGAAAGTTGTTCGATTGGAAAAACAGAAGAAACCATTTAAAACAAGCAACCTCCAAATTTGAAAAAAGTTTTTGGGAGAACCTATTTCGGTCGGAGCGTTGAAACTTATCTTCTACGGGAAGCCCGGAAAAATTCCTGCGCGTCTTGTATTTTCTGCTCTTTGTTAAAATGTGTCAAGACCGACACGACCCGTTTGTCTAAGTCAGATGCGACGCGGCTTGACAAAGTTGGTTGGACGGCTAAAATTAAAAATGCTTTTTGAAGCGAAAGCGAGCCGGAGATGTGGCTGAGTGGCTGAAAGCGGCAGTTTGCTAAATTGTTGAGGATCAAAAGTCTTCCACAGGTTCGAATCCTGTCATCTCCGCCAGAATTTTTTAACAGAAAACGGACTGTTTGAAATCAATTTCAAATCGCTCCGTTTTTTATTTTTTGTGAGGCGTTTATGTTCATAGATTTTTTTCAATATCTGCCGCCGCTATGGACGGAAAAAGATTTTGCCAATATGTTCGGCGAGATGCCTTCGATTTTTGAAAAGCTCGTTCGCACGATTGTCGTTTATTTCGTTTTGGTTTTAGTGTTGAAAACCTTCGGTAAACGCAAGCTGACGCAGCTTAATCCGTTCGATTTTGTCGTTCTGCTGCTGCTTTCAAACACCGTCCAGAACGCGATCATCGGCAACGAAACGACTTTGCCGGGCGGTTTAATCGGCGCGATTTTTTTGATTTTTATCAGCAACGTCGTCGTGCGGCTTTTTTTCAAATATTCGTGGAACAAAAATGACGATATTCTCGACGGCAAGCCGACCGTTTTGATAAAAGACGGCGAGATTCAGGATAAAATTCTCGAACGCGAAAGCATTACGCGGCTCGAACTAGAATCGATCATTCACGATAAAGGTTTCGACAGCACCAAAGACATCGCCAACTGCGTGATGGAATCGAACGGAAAATTTTTCGTCGAACCGAAAAAGCCTTCACGCGAAGATAAAAATCATCTTGAACTGCTGAAAAAAATCGAAGAATTGAGCCGCCGGATAGCTGAACTTAAAAACGCCAAAACATAGACGAAGCTTGCATTTAAATAATTTTTTGAAACAAAATTTACAATAATTTTTATGGAAATAAGAGTAAGATTTGCCCCAAGCCCGACGGGATATTTACACATCGGCGCGACACGCTCCGCGCTTTACAACTATTTTTACGCTCGCAAAATCGGCGGAAAATTTTTGCTTCGCATCGAAGACACGGATTTGCAGCGTTCGACCGACGAATCGACGCGCTCGATTTTAGAAGGTTTGGAATGGCTCGGACTCGCGCCCGACGAGGAAATCGTTTTTCAATCCGCCAATGCCGACAAGCATCGCCGTGCCGCGCTCGAAATTTTGGCGGCGGGCAAAGCGTATCGAGATTTTACGCCGAAAGCCGAATCGAATGACAAAAATATTAAACAAGTCATCGCTAATCGCGCCCGCGAAAATCAAGGCGTAAAATCAATGCGCGATAACGAATACCGCTACTTGTCAAAGGAAGAATCCGATAGACGCGCGGCGAACGGCGAGCCGTTTGCGATTCGCCTAAAAGTTCCCGAAACCGGAAAAACGACGTTTGAAGACGCTGTTTACGGGCGGCAGGAACGCGATTATTCCGAGATTGAAGACTTGGTTCTGCTGCGCTCTGACAGTCATCCGCTTTACAATCTGGCGGTCGTGTGCGACGACATCGAAATGAAAATCACCGATGTCATTCGCGGGCAGGATCATCTGACGAATACGCACAAACAGATTCTGATTTACGAAGCGTTGGACAAAACGCCGCCGCGTTTCGCGCATCTGCCTTTGATTCTCGCGCCGGGCGGCAAAAAATTGAGCAAAAGAATTCACGGCGAAATCGTTTCGATGACGACTTACCGCGACGCGGGGTTTTTGCCCGAAGCGTTCCGCAATTTTCTCGCGCTTTTAGGATGGTCGCCGGACAGCAATGAATATGCCGCAGATTTGATATATGACGATGAAGAAGTCAAAGCCAATCCATACGTCGGCGAGATAATGTCGCTGGGCGAATTGATTGAGAACTTCTCGCTCGAGCGCGTTCACCGGCATCCGGCAACTTTTAATTTTCAGGAAAATAATCCGAAGCACTGGACAGACGACAAGGCGATTTGGATGAATGCCGAATATATTCGCAAGATGTCGCTTGAAAAACTTTTACCGTTTGTAAAAAACGAGTTGAAAAACAACAAACTCTGGCGCGACGAATACGAAGACGATGACAAAGCGTGGTTTGAAAGCACAGTTGATTTAATCCGCCAAAGATTTTTCACGCTCAAGGACTTTTCCGGTCAGGGACGCGCCTATTTCTCGGAAGATTTCGATTTCGACGCTGCCGCTATTGCCAAAAACTTGACGAAATTCCCCGACTTGCAATTGTGGCTGCCCGAACTCGCCGACCGTTTTGAATCAATGGAAACTTTCACGCACGACGAAATCGAAACGGTTGTCAAAGAATTCACCGAATCAAAAGGCGCGAAGCTCGGCGTAATTATGAACGGTGCGCGAACGCTTCTGACCGGATTAGCCGTCGGACCTTCGATGCTCGCGGTTTTTGAAAGTCTGGGCAAAGAAAAATCTATCAGGAGATTAAAAGGTCAGATCGTTTGGAATCAATAAATGGACTTTGAAATCAAAATCGCCATTGAGAAAAACATTTCAAATATCGTCGCAATGATTCGTGAATTTGCCGCGTTTGAAAATCTTTCGGAATTTTGCAAAATAACCGAAGAAAATTTGAGGGAAGCGATGTTCGGAGCAAACGCTTGCGTCGAAGGCTTGATGGCTTTCAACGAAAATGAAGCAATCGGCTACGCTTTGTTTTACGAAAATTTTTCGAGTTTTCGCGGGCAGCGCGGATTTTATCTCGAAGATTTATACGTCAGACCCGGATATCGCGGGCGCGGCATCGGCGAGGCGTTTCTGAAAAAACTCGCTCAAATCGCCGCGTCGAGAAATTTCAAACGCATTGATTTCCTCGTGCTTGACTGGAACGAAACGGCAATCCGATTCTACAAAAAACTCGGCGCGGCGATGGACGAAGAAGAAAGACACTTTAAGTTTACCGACCGGGCTTTTGAAAATTTAGGCAAATAGATTAACCACAAAAGAACACGAAACTTCGCGAAGATTATTTCTGGCTTTGTTTCGTGTTCTTTCGTGTTTTTTCGTGGTTAAATTTCTGTATGAAAATTTCCAAAATCGAATTGATCGAAATAAAAATGCCGCTCGTGCATTTTTTTGAAACGAGTTTCGGGCGAACTTACAAACGAAATATTATTTTAACGCGCGTCGAAGATGCAGACGGAAGCGAAGGTTGGGGCGAAGCGACGTGCGGCGAAACGCCTTCGTATTGCGAAGAATGGACGGGCGGGGCGCGGTCGGTTTTGGAAAAAATTCTCGCGCCGCGCGTCGTCGGCAAAGAAATTGAATCGGCGGCAAAAATTTGGGATTTGATGAAACCGATTCGCGGCAATCGGATGGCGAAGGCGGCGATTGAAACGGCGTGTTGGGATTTGGAAGCGAAGAAATTGAATGTTCCGCTTTGGAAACATCTCGACGGCGTGAAATCCGAAATCGCGTGCGGCGTTTCCATCGGAATTCAGGATTCAATCGAACAGCTTTTCGAGAAAATCGAAACAGAACTGAATGCCGGTTATAAGCGCATCAAAATCAAAATCGCGCCGCATTGGGATTACGAAATTATCAAACAAGTGCGCGAACGATTCGGCGACATTTTGCTGATGGGCGACGCGAATTCGGCTTACACGCTCGCCGATATTGAAAAACTGAAAAGCCTCGACGAGTTCGATTTGATGATGCTCGAACAGCCGCTTGCATATGACGACATCGTTGACCACGCGAAATTACAAGGGGAATTGAAAACGCCGATTTGCCTCGACGAACCGATTCGCTCGCCCGACGATGCCAGAAAAGCGATTGAATTAAAATCCGGCAAAATCATCAACCTCAAAAACGGTCGCGTCGGCGGACATTCCGAATCGAAGCGCATCGAACAAATCTGCCGCGAAAACCAAATTCCCGTCTGGTGCGGCGGAATGCTCGAGTCGGGCATCGGACGCGCTCATAACATTGCGATTTCGACCTTGAAAGGTTACACGCTTCCCGGCGACGTTTCCGCGTCAAAACGCTATTGGGCGGAAGACATCATCGAACCGGCGGTTGAAGTTTCGGCAAACGGAACAATCACCGCGCCCGAAAAAGCTGGAATCGGATTTGAAATCAAAAGAGACAGAATTGATAAATTAGCGGTCAACAGAAAAATTATCGAATAATCTTCGTCAATCGGCATTTCGCAGGCATTTGATAAAATACTGTTCCGATCCGTTTCAAACTGTTCGTTATTCACCATTCGCTCTTCACTATCAAGTCAGGGAAACTCTCTTCTTAGAGTAAGGATTTGGCAATGGATACGGTTGGTTGATAGACAAGTCTGCCAGTTGAAACGCGCTCGAAATTTGTCGTTATCGGGCGAGCAGGTAAAAAGCCGCATAGCCGAACATTACGAGCGCGATAAAAATGTCCGAAACCATCGCCACAAATTCGTTTGCGCCGGCAGGTTTCTTGATAACGTGAATCGCTCCAGCAAGCCCGTAAAACATTCCGCCCTGAATGGCGGCGACAATTCGCCACTGCGGAACGAACAGCGACACGATTGAAATCGTTCCGAAGCAAAGCGTCGCAAATCCCAATTCCCGAATTATCACAAAACTTTCATCGCCGTTTAGGTGAAAAATCTCTTTGGCGGTGAACGCCGGATTAAAAATCTGTCTGAGTCCGGCGATAAAAAGACGCACTCCGACCGCCCAGAATAAAAACCATTTACCGATTAACATCCAGAACGATGCCGAATTATTAAAACGATAATCTATTAAAACGGACAACAGCGGCAGAATCAGCATAAACGCAAGAACCGAATACAGATACGTTTTGCCGACTTTAGATTCAGATTGGTTTTCCATTTTCCCTCCTCATTGCCGTTAAAAATTTTATTGAAAAATTACAAACTCCAAAACAGCGGCAGAAAAATCATCACGACGACGAATAAAATTACGACGAGCGGCAAGCCGATTTTGACGTAATCGCGGAAATTATAACCGCCCGGACTCATTACCAAAACATTGACCGGATGACCGAGCGGAGTGATGAAAGCCATCGAGGTGGCGAGCGCAACGCCCATCACGAGCGAGCGCGGATTGATATTCGTCTGCTGGGCGACGCTGATGGCGACGGGCGTGAGAACGGCGGCGACGACCGCGCCGTTGACGGCTTGGACGAGCAGAGTCGTAACGATAAAAAGCGCGGCGAGCAGCGCGAGCGAGCCGTAGCCGCCGAGAACGCCGACGACTTCGTTGGCGATTAAACCGGCGGCATTCGTTTTCGTTAAGGCGATGCCCATCGGCAGCATTCCGGCGACGAGAAAAACGCTGCTCCAACTGATTGACGAATACGCTTGTTCGGTCGTCAAAATTCTGGTCAGCATCATCGCCAGCGCGCCGCCGAGCATAATCGCGCCGGTCAAATCCGGCACGACGGCGGCGAACGCGAGCGTGGCGACGAAAATCATCAGCGCGGCGCGACCTTTGTCGGGAACGGTGATTTCGGCTTCTTCCTTCGACATCAGCAAAATCAAGTCGGGATCGTTCGCCAAAACGCCGAGCTTGTCGCGTGTTCCCTGCAAAAGAAGCGCGTCGCCGAAAACGAGCGGAACTTCCGCCAAATCGTGAACGATTTCCTGATCGCCGCGCCAGATTGCCAGCACCGACATTCCGTATTTTTCTCGAAAATGCGCCGAGCGTAATGTTTCACCGATCAAGCGCGAGCGCGGCGCGAGCATCACCTCGACGACCTCGACGGCGCGCGACTGCAAATCGCTTTCGTGCCATTCCGAAGCGGGCAAAAATTCCATAAACGGCTCGACATCGCGTTTTTTAAAATCGTCTTCATTGCCCTCCAAAATCAGCGTGTCGCCGCGCTTGATTTCCGTTTCGGGCGAAAGCGCGAACAGCTTTTTGTTTTTGCGCTCGATGGCAACGACGCTCACGCCGAAATCTTCGCGCAGATGGCTTTCCGAAAGCTGTTTATTAATCAAGACGGAATTTTCGGGAACGCGGGCGCGAAAAAGATTTTCCCCCAAATGATAAGCCGCGATTAAATCGCTCTGGTCTTCCTTGTTCGGCGCGAGCGTTCGTTCGATCACCGATTCGCCGGGCAGAAATTTTCGTCCGACGAAAGCAATATACAAAATGCCGGCGATAACCAGTGGAATGCCGACCGGCGCGAAATCGTAAAGGCTGAAACCTTCGATGTTGTTGTCGTGCAGAATCGAATTGACGACGATGTTCGAGGTCGTCAGAAGCGTCGCCATTCCGCCCAAAATCGTCCCGAACGCGAGCGGCATCAAAAGTTTTGAAGTATTGACCGAAGCCTTTTTAGCCGCGCCCGAAGTCGCCGGCAATAAAACCGCCGCCGCCGCAATGTTATTCATAAACAAAGACAAAAATGCGCTCGCCAGCATCACGACGACGACAAGGCGCAACTCGCTTTTGCCGCCGACTTTGAGCAAAATATTGCCGACCTGTTCGGTTACGCCCGTTTTTTGCAGGGCTTCCGCCAAAATAAAAATCGCCATAATCGTAATCACGGCGGAACGCGAAAAACCGGAAAACGCTTCCTGCGGCGTAAGAATTCCGCTCACGCCGAGCGCGACGACAACGAGCAGAGCGACCAAGTCAGCGGGCAATTTGTCGGTCAAAAAAAGTATGAGGGCGACGACGAGAATGACGAAGGTTAGGATTAATTGGTTGTCCATTTTTCCAAAACTAACAGTATAGATTGCGCGGCGAAAGGTTTCAAAGACGCGCGGTTTTTAATAGAGAAACGAAATGATAAAATAGTCGTTTTCAAAAACAAAAATATTTATGAGCAATAATAACGAACCGAACAAAATCATTTTTTCGATGGTCAAGGTCAGCAAGTTTTATGATAAAAAGCCGGTCTTGAAGGATATTTATTTATCGTTTTTTTACGGCGCGAAAATCGGCGTTCTCGGACTGAACGGGTCGGGGAAATCTTCGCTTTTGAAAATTATCGCGGGCGCGGACAAGGAATTTAACGGCGAAGTCGTTTTTTCAAAAGGCTACACGGTCGGATATTTGGAGCAAGAACCGAAATTGGATGAAACGAAAACCGTGCGGCAGATTGTCGAAGAAGCCGTACAGGAAACCGTCAATCTTTTACAGGAATTCGATGAAATCAACAATAAATTCGCCGAGCCGATGTCGGATACGGAAATGGACGAGCTACTTGCGCGGCAGGGCGAAGTGCAGGAAAAACTCGACGCTGCAAACGCCTGGGATTTGGACAGCCGTTTAGAGATGGCGATGGACGCGCTGCGCTGTCCGCCGCCGGACGCGCCGGTTAAAAATTTGTCGGGCGGCGAAAAACGCCGCGTCGCGCTGTGTCGCCTTTTACTGCAAAAGCCCGACGTTTTGTTGCTCGACGAACCGACGAAC
>CAXTMQ010000002.1:0-18056 GCA_964245305.1 uncultured Pyrinomonadaceae bacterium | reverse complement strand
CTCGAAGAAGCTCTGGAAAACTTCGCCGGCTGCGCCGTCGTCATCAGCCACGACCGCTGGTTTTTAGACCGCATCGCCACGCACATTTTAGCCTTTGAAGGCGATTCCAAAGTCGAATTTTTCGACGGTAATTATTCCGAATACGAGGAAGATAAAAAACGTCGTCTCGGCGTTGATGCCGACCAGCCGCATCGCATTAAATATCGCAGTTTGACCAGAGCGTAACCAAGCGCATCAACAAAGATAAAGTTGAAACCAAAAAGCAATTTCCGGCGAATTTCCAAAATGCTATAATTTCTAAGAAAGGGTTTCTAATTTTAATTATCAAGGGGTTTAAGTATGAAAATAATTTTTCGTTTATCTGGTTTCGCGTTCATCTTCTTTGCTTTGGGCGCGATTTTTGTTGCGGCGCAGAAGACGCGCGAGTTGAGAACTATCGAGGGCAATTATTATGACACGGCGACGATTGCGCCGACGAACGAGCGGATTAAATCTTTGAAACTGCCGTCAGGTTTTTCGATTGCGAAGTTTGCGGAAATCGAAAATCCGCGCATTTTGGCGGTCGCGCCCGACGGCACGGTTTACGTTTCGCAGCGTACGCCCGGAACTTTGACGATGCTCAAAGATACGAACGGCGACGGCGTAGCTGACGTGCAGAAAGTCGTCGCGGAGAAAAAGCAGTTGCACGGTGTTTATATTGACGGCGGAAAGTTGTATTTCACGACCGTCAAGGAAGTTTTCGTCGCCGACATCAATGCGGACGGAACGCTCGGCGAGCCGAAAATGATCATCAGCGATCTGCCCGAAGCGGGACAGCATCCGAATCGAACGATTGCGGTCAAAGATAATAAACTTTGGATTACGGTCGGCTCGACCTGTAACGCCTGCGACGAATCCACGCCGGAAAACGCGACGATTTTGACGACCGATCTGAACGGTCAGAATCGCAAAATTTACGCTTCGGGCTTGCGGAATACCATCGGTTTCGGCTGGCATCCGGTTTCCAAAAAACTTTTCGGAATGGATCACGGCATCGATCTTTTGGGCGACAACGATCAGGAAGAAGAACTGAACGAAATCGTCGAAGGCGCGAAATACGGCTGGGCTTACGTTTACGCGAACGCGAAATTAAATCCGCACAACGTCGTGCCGAAAGAATTGGGATTGACGAACGCGGACTGGGCGAAACAATCGGTCAATCCCGTGCTGCTTTATACGCCGCATTCCGCGCCGATGCAGATGACTTTTTATACGGGAACGCAGTTTCCCGTCGAATATAAAAACGACGCTTTCGTGGCGATGCGCGGCAGTTGGAATCGCAATCCGCCGAGCGGTTATGAAATGGTCAGAATTCGTTTCGACAAATCGGGAAATCCCCAAAAGATTGAACCGTTTTTAACCGGATTTTTAGTCAAAGGCGGCGCGCCCGACGGCAAAGACGCGCATTTCGCGCGTCCGGTCGGAACGGCGATGTTGAAAGACGGCTCGATGCTTCTGACCGACGACACGAACAACATCATTTATCGCGTTTCATACAATCAGAAAGCGATGCCGCCGATTATGTCGCGCGAAGATATTTCGTTTAATCTGCCCGAAACGGTGAAGGCGAAAACGACGATTCAGGTTACATCGTCGTCTTTTACAAATATGCAGACGCTCGCCGATAAATTTTCGGATTATTTTGACGGCATCTCGCCGCAGATTTCGTGGTCGGGAGTTCCGTCAAACGCCAAATCTCTGGTGTTGATGATGGAAGACCCGGACGCGAATCTTAAACCGGTAACGCATTGGCTGATGGCGAATATTCCCGTCGGCACGACGAGTTTGCCGGAAAACGTGATGAAAACCGAGATGGCGAACGGCGCGATGCAGGGCGCGAACATCACTGGAAAAATCGGCTACTACGGACCGAAACCGCCGCCCGCCGACAAGCCGCACAATTATCATTTTCAAATCTTCGCGCTCGACACGACGCTGAAACTGCCGAGCGGTTTTAACCGTCAGGCGTTGCTCGACCAGATGAAAAATCACGTCGTCGCCAAAGGCGAAATCGTCGGACTGTATCAGCGCAAACCCGACGTGCGCGAAAAACAGTAAAAAGGTTTTTCGGAAAACTTCAAATCATAAAATCGAGCGGCTTTGATAAAATAAATTCAAAGCCGCTTTTCTTTCGCGGAAAATTTTTCGATGAACGATTTACAGAGACAATTTATCCGCGCGTTTGAAACGAATTGCGAAGCGTTCGGCGTTTCCGTTTCGACCGAAAAGATTTTTCGTCTCGCAAAATATTTTGAACTCGTCGAAACGCATAATCCGCTTTTGCATCTAGTCGCGCCAACGAGTGCGGAAAATTTTGTCGTTCGCCACATTCTCGAATCAATCTACGCGGAACAATTTCTGCCGAAAAACACGACGTTCGCCGATCTCGGAACGGGCGCGGGTTTGCCTGCCGTGCCGCTTTTAATCGCCAGACAGGATTTGCGCGGGGTTCTCATCGAATCGAAATTGAAAAAGGCGAATTTTTTGCGCGAAGTTTTGGCAGAATGCAAATTAGAGAATCGCGCCGAAATCATCAATCGCCAGTTTGAAGAGCTGGAAAAACCGCGTGTTTCCTTTGTTTTATGCCGCGCGATTGATAAATTCACCAAAAAACTTCCGCAAATTTTGAAGTGGTGTGCCGATTGCGATCTCTTGTTTTTCGGAGGCGAAAGCCTGCGCGTCGAACTCGAAAAAAACAGGGTAAAATTTGAATCGAAACTTTTACCGCTGTCCGAACAGAGATTTTTATTCGTCGCGCGAAAAACGATTCGGAAAACAAAATAATGGAAGGCAATTACGAGTTAAAAAAATTTTCCTTAGCAATGGGCGTTTCCGTCGCCACAGGAATGGCGGCGGTCGGAATGGCGACGATTTATTTCAAGGAATACGGTTTTTACGTTTTTGTTCTGCTTCCCGTTTATCTCGGATTCAGCGTTACGATGCTTTACGGGCGAAGCACTAAAGCGAGAGTTTTCGGCAACACTTTTTTAGTTTTGCTTTTTATGTGTTTGCCGCTCATCGTTTTCGCCGTCGAAGGTTTAATTTGTTTGATAATGGCTTTTCCGTTGGCATATTTCCTCGCGCTGATCGGCGCGCTTTTGGGAATGGGAACATGGAACAGCGGCAAAAATATCGGAAAATTCGTGCCGGTAATTTTTCTTGTTATATCGCCGTTTCTGCTCGGTTTTGAATCTTCGCATAAATCCGCGCCGACGGTTCATAAAGTCGTTTCGACGGTCGAAATCAACGCGCCGATTGAAAAGGTCTGGCAAAACGTCGTCGCGTTTCCGCAAATCGAAGACGCGCCCGAAGGAATTTTAAAACTCGGTTTCGCGTATCCGATCAATGCGAAAATCGAAGGTCGCGGCGCGGGCGCGATTCGTTTTTGCAATTTCAATACGGGAGCGTTCGTCGAACCCGTCACCGATTGGCAAGAGCCGAATCTGCTGGCGTTTGATGTAAAAGAACAGCCCGCGCCGATGACCGAGATGAGCTTTTACGAAAATTTGCACACCGCGCATCTCGAATATATTAAATCCGAGCGCGGACAATTTCGGCTTTACGACAAAGACGGAAAAACGATTGTCGAAGGAACGACCTTTTACACGCACGACATCGCGCCGGATTTTTATTGGAATCTGTTTTCCGAAGAAATTATTCACCGAATCCATTTGCGTGTCTTAAACCACATCAAAAAAGTTTCCGAAAAATAATCAAAAAATTCGCGTTTGATTTTGTTCTGACGTTTCATCTGTAATACAATATATTATATGAAACACGCCGTAAAACAGAGAAAGTCGTCTGTCAAACCGAAAACAAAATCTCTCGCGCCCGTCAAAGCCGTTGCGAAAAATAAATTGCCGGTTCGGAAAACCGCAGCTAAAACCGCGCCGCAGACGGTGAAAGCACCGGCGAAAACCTCGCTTCAAAAAAACGCGCCGAAACTGTCGGCGCAAACTTTGAACGCGCTGAAAACGGTTTCGACGAGAAAAATTAAACCCGTTATCAAACAAATTGAAACGCCGGAGACGAAAAAATCCGCTGTAAAAATTTCGCCGAAAGCGGTAAAAGCGTCGAGCAAAAAAATCAAATCGACCGCGCCGGAAACGAAGCCGATTTTGAAGGCGAAAAAAGTAGCAGCCGCGAAAAAAAATCTTAAATTGACGGCGCGGCAAAAGCCGACATCGAAACTGACGAGCGCGAAAAAGGCTAATCAAAAAATCGTCAAAACTGCGGCTCGAAAAGCTAAATTGAAAACAATCAAACCGGCGATTCAAAAGGCGAAAAAAACGATTTTGCCGAAAGCGAAAACAATTTCAAAGGCGAAAAAGAAAATCGTTTCGCTGTCGGCAAAGACAACTTTAAAGGCAAAGAAAGCTCCGAAAGTTGAAAAAACAAAATTGACGGCGGCAAAAAAAATGAGGTCGAAAAAAAATGTCGCGCCGACGATTAAAGCAAAAATTATCAAACAAAAACCGCACAAAAAAATAATCGCCGCTCCGAAGAAAACGGGCAAAAAACTGAATGCGGCAAAGCCAATCGGCGAGCCGAAAAAAACCGTTGGGAAAAAAGCGGCGGTGAAATCCGCAAAGACAAAAATTGCCGCCGAAACGAAAAAACCGCAAGCGAAAACTCCGAAATTCAAGCCGGTCGCGCCGACGGAAAATATCGTTTGGAAACGATTAAAGTTCAAACCGGCGATTTCTTTGGCGAAAATGCTCAAGGCGAAACGGAAGCCCAAAAAATTAATAATTGTCGAGCCAATCGCGGGTGTCGAGGAGGTTAAACCGCGTCTGCCGAAACCGAAAAGAGGAAAGCCGATTGGTTCGGCGGTTTTTCGCGGAAAAAAAGAGCGTTACGATTTCAAGGTTTTCGAGTTGGATGAAAAATTCGAGCCGATTCCGGCGGTTTATATTATTTCCAAACGCAAAACCGATCAACGCAAACGCGCTCATCACGCGCTCGTCTGCATCGGGCAAACCGATTCGATTTCCGCTGAAATCAAAAAACACCGCAAAGGCGGCTGCGTCAAAAAACACGCGGCAAACGTCGTCAGTATTTTGCCCGAACCGAACGAAAAAATTCGTCTGCAAATCGAAACCGATTTAAGAGCGGCGCACACGGTCGCCTGCAAAGCCAAGTAAAATTTTATTTGATGACGACGGTTAAAACGAATTTCGCCTTCGGTACGCGCCCGGTCGGATTTTTCCTGACGACGATTAAATAATCGCCGGTTTGCAGTGCGGTAAAACTATAGTCGGCATAGCTGTCGTATTCGGTTTCGAGGTTGATGCCGTCCGCGCCGGCGACACGAAACGAAAAAAGTTTTCTGCGCGGCGATGTAACTTTCAGAGCGATTTTTTGTCCGGCTTTCGCGCCGAAAACGTATTCCATTTCCTCATTATTGGATAAAGTTCCGCTCAAAGTCGCGTTCGATTTTCCCTTTGCAAATTCGATGCGGTTCGGTTCGGCTTTGCCGCCGTTTTGCGCGAAAATAGCTGCCGCGCATATTAGGAAAACGCCTATAAAAACAATTAATTTCATTCGCATAAATTTCGTTTTTGACCAAATTTATATTTGTTTTGCTAAGATAAGTCAATGATGAAAAGACCGGAAAAAGACGAATACGCCGAGTTTTACGCCAACTATGTTTCGCTTGTCGAAGACGCGGACATCGTTGCGGCGTTGGAAAATCAACCGAACGATTTGCGAAATTTACTGGCGAGCATCGCGCCCGATAAAGAAGATTTTCGCTATGCCGAAGGAAAATGGAGCGTCAAGGAATTGCTCGGACATATCGTTGACGGCGAGCGGGTTTTTGCTTATCGCGCGCTCAGAATTTCGCGCGGCGACGAAACGCCGCTGGCGACTTTTGACGAAAACGAATATGTCGCCGAAAGTAATTTCAGCGGATCGAAATTTGCCGATTTGCTCGAAGAATTCGCATTGCTTCGTCAATCAAATGTCTTGATGTTCAAAAATTTAACTGATGAAATGTGGCTTCGCAAAGGCACGGCGAGCAGCGCGAACATTTCGGTTCGCGCACTTGCATTTATAATGGTCGGACACGTTCGCCATCACGCGAAAATTTTGCGCGAAAGATATTTGAATTAACGATGAAATTCGACGCGATTATCATCGGCGCGGGCGCGGCGGGGCTTTTTTGCGCGATAGAAGTTGGAAAACGCGGGCGGAAAGTTCTCGTTTTGGAACACAACGCGCAGGTCGGGCGCAAGATTTTAATTTCCGGCGGCGGTCGCTGTAATTTTACGAATACAAGCGCGCGAGCCGAGAATTTCGTCTCCGAAAATCCGCATTTCGCAAAATCGGCGTTAGCCAAATACGCGCCGCAAAATTTCGTCGAACTCGTCAAAAAACACCGCATCGAATTTTACGAAAAAAAGCTCGGACAGCTTTTCTGCCGTCAATCTTCGAGCCAAATCGTCGAAATGCTGCTCGCGGAATGCCGCGCGGCGCGAGTCGAAATCCGTCTGAATTGTTCGGTGAAAAACGTCGAGAAAAATGATTTATTCAAAGTCGAAACTAATCAGGGAAGTTTTATTTGCGAAAAATTAGTTGTCGCTTCGGGCGGACTTTCGTTTCCGAAAATCGGCGCGAGCGATTTCGGTTATCGCATTGCCAGGCAATTCAATTTAAAAATCGTTCCGACAAAACCCGCGCTCGTCGCGCTCGCCGCTGAAAATCTCGATCCGGATTTTAAAAGGCTCGCGGGCGTTTCGATAGACGCGGCGGTTTCATACGGGAAAAATTCGTTTCGGGAAAACATTTTGTTCACGCATCGTGGGCTTTCCGGTCCGGCGATTTTGCAAATCTCGAATTACTGGCAAAAGGGAAAAGCGGTTTCGATTGATCTGCTGCCGACCGTTGACGCGGCGAATTTGCTGGAAGAAAACCGCGCAAACAAGCAAAAACTCGACAATTTTCTGAGCCGTTTTCTGCCGTCGCGGTTCGCCGAAAATTTCACCGCGCGAAATTTTCAGAACAAAACGATCAATCAATTCAGCCGCGCGGAAATCGAGCAAATCGCCGGAAAATTGAACGATTGGCAAATTAAATTCAGCGGTACTGAAGGATATGACAGAGCCGAAGTAACGTCGGGCGGCGTTTCGACCGGCGAACTTTCGTCGCAAACGATGGAAGCGCGAAAAATTCCGGAGCTTTTTTTTATCGGCGAAGTCGTTGACGTAACGGGCTGGCTCGGCGGTTATAATTTTCAATGGGCTTGGTCGTCGGGCTTCGCCGCCGGACAAGCAATCTGATTCGAGCGTTTAGAGATGAAATTTTCACGCAATCAAATTATCGGCGCGATTTTTCTGCTGGCAATCATTTTGGTCATCGCGCTGGCGCGTTTGTTTCTAAACACAAATTGATGCGCGTTCGTATAATTTGTTTGCAGCGATAAAATTTCTCAAACAGACGACCAAAACAAGCAGGGCAAAATGGAAAATTCGGGTGAACGGGAAGAAAAGGAAGAAAAAAGGCAAGAGGAAGAAATTGACAACAGCATCAGCATTCATATTTTCAGCGTTTCGGCGACGCTGGTCGGCGTTTGTTTGACGGTTATCGGTATTTTCAGAGCGATTACGGCACTGAAAAATTTTGACACGCTTGGCGACAATATTCTCGCGCTCGACGCGCTGATTTTTTTGGTTTCCTGCATTCTCGCTTATATTAGTCTGCGAACGCGCTACAAAGAGCGCAAGCGGAAACTCGAGCGCGTCGCCGATATATTTTTCGTCGTCGGCTTGTCTTTAATGGTTATAGTTTGCAGTTTGATAACTTACACGCTCATCTAAAATCAGTTTGGAAAAAAATAATAAAATTCGTGAAATTTACGCCATCGTCGGTCCGACCGCTGCGGGCAAAAGCGAGCTTGGCATCGAACTCGCGCTGAAAACCGGCGGCGAAATAATCAACTGCGATTCGGTGCAGATTTACAGGGAAATCCAAATTGCGACGGCGAAAGTTTCAGGTGAAGAAATGCGCGGCGTGCCGCATCATTTGCTCGATTATATCGCGCCCGAAACGAATTATACGGCGGCGGATTGGGCGGCGGACGCGGCGGAAAAAATTATGGAAATCGAACGTCGCGGCAAAATTCCGGTTCTCGTCGGCGGAACCGGATTTTATCTCCGCGCGCTGCTCGAACCTTTTTTTGCGAGTCCGCAAACCGACGAAAAACTGCGGACGAAAATCAAACGAATCAAAGAAAAAAAAGGCGCGGAACATCTGCATAAAATTCTCGAAAGAATTGATAAAATTTCCGCCGCGAAACTTTTTCCGCGCGATTATGTGCGCGTCTCGCGCGCGCTCGAAGTCTTTTTTCAAACCGGAAAATCAATCACCGAAATTCAACCGAACCGTTTGCCGCAGCCGGAATTTGCCGCGCGAATCAGAATTTTCACGCTCGTTCCGCCGCGCGATTTGTTATATGAAAGAATCAATCGCCGCGCCGAAATGCATTTCGCCGACGGTTTAATTGAAGAAGTGAAAGTGTTACGGGAAAACGGTTTGCGCGATGACACGAACGCGCTCGGCGCACACGGTTATCGAAGAGTCTGCGAATTTTTGCGCGGCGAACGAACACTCGAAAGCGCGATTGAACAGACTAAACAGGATGTTCGCAATTACGCCAAGCGGCAGATGTCGTGGTTTCGGCGCGAAAAAAACGTCGAATGGCTCGAAGGCTTTGGCGAGACGGCTGAAACGCAGAAAAAATTGTGGAAAATACTTGATTTATAAACACTTGTGAAAATTTTCTTGTGCGAATCGGCAAATTTGTTATAAACTTGACGCAGTTAATCCCACAATTTGACGACGAGAGAGAATGTTATGGAAAAAACGGTTGCCCAAAACATACAGGATGCGTTTCTAAACACGGCGCGGCGCGAGAAGTTCAATATAGTCATACATTTGATGCACGGCGCGACGCTTTCGGGAAGAATCAAGAGCTTCGATAAATTTTCGGTGATGCTGGATGTGGGCGGGCAAGATGTTTTAGTGTTCAAACATTCCATTTCCACAATTTCGCAGGAAAGGAAAAGACCTGTTTCGGAACAATAAATTTGCGCGGAAAGTTTATCACTTTTGAAGGAATTGACGGAAGCGGCAAAACGACGCAGTTGCGAATGCTGGCGAGCGAACTGCGCCTTTTGGGATTCGACGTTTTGACGACGATGGAACCGGGCGGAACGCCGCTCGGTCGCCGTCTGCGCGAGGCTTTCCTCGAAACCGAAGAAACGGTCGCGCCGCTCGCCGAACTTTTATTGTTTGCCGCCGACCGCGCCCAACACGTCGAATTTCTCGTCAAACCCGCTATCGAACAGGGAAAAATCGTCATCTCCGACCGTTTTGCCGACGCGACCGCCGCTTATCAGGGCGCGGGGCGCGGTTTTTCCGTTGAAACGATTAAACAGGTCATCGAACTCGCCACCGGCGGACTCAAACCCGATTTAACGCTTTTCTTCGATCTGCCGATTGAAACGGCGTTCGAGCGCAAAAATTCGCGCAACGCGGCGGGCGAGCGAAAAAACCGTATGGATTCGGAAACGGCGGATTTTTACACGCAGGTTAGAAACGCCTACCTAAAAATCGCCGCCATCGAACCGGCGCGTTTTCGCGTCGTCGAAGCGAACGGCTCGACCGAAGAAGTCAAAGCGCGTGTTTTGAAAATAGTTTCGGCGTTTCTGCAAAATGAAAAATCGGCAGGCGAAGCGATTTGACGTTAAAGATTTTCGGCAACAAATTTTCACGCTTTCACCGATTTTATGTTCGATAAACTCATCGGCAACGATCCGGTTAAATTGATTTTGCGACGGCTTCTGAAATCGGGGCGCGTTCCGCATTCGCTGCTTTTCGCGGGCGCGGGCGGCGTTGGCAAGCGGCGATTCGCGCTCGAACTTGCCAAATCAATCGTCTGCCCGAATCCGAAAGTGGGCGAAGCCTGCGACGTTTGCGCTTCGTGCCGCCGCGCCGATAATTTTAATGCTCCGAAAGCGGACGACCGCGACGCTTTTAAAAGAGTCAGTTTCACCGAACATCCCGACATCGGCTTTATTCTGCCGTATAACAAAAACATTCTGGTTGACGCGGTGCGCGATTTGGAAACGGAAGCTAATTTTCGACCGTTTGAAGCGTCAAACAGATTTTTTCTGATTGACGATGCCGATAAAATGAACGATTCGGCTTCCAACGCACTTTTGAAAACGCTCGAAGAACCGCCCGCGACTTCGTATATTTTCCTTATTACTTCGCGTCCCGACGCTCTTTTGCCGACGATTCGCTCGCGCTGTCAAACGCTGCGCTTCGCGCCGGTCGAAGCGTCGGAAATTGAAAAATATCTGTCAAAAAGCAAAGAATTTTCTGCTGAAGATGCCGCCTTGCTCTCAAGGCTTTCCGGCGGCAGAATCGGTTACGCCAGAAACGCGGATTTGGATAAATTTCGCGGTCGCCGCGCCGCGATGCTCAAAGTTATCGAAAGCGTCTCGATCAATAAAAACCGCGCCGAACTTTTCCGCGTCGCCGAAGAAATGAACGACGCGAAAAACAAAGACGATTACGAAATGTCACTCGACATTTTGCAAATCTTGCTTCACGACGTTTGGGCGATTCGCAACGGCGCGGGCGAAAAAGTTCTAATAAATATTGATTTAATCGCGGATTTAAGACGCTTCGCCGAGCGCATCGAGAGCAAACAATTATCGGTGTGGCTCGCGGAAATCGAAACTTTACGCGAAAATCTCGCCGTCAATCTCAACCGCAAAATCGCCACCGACGCGCTGTTTATGCAAATGGCAAATACTTGATAAAATCAATCTGCGATAAAATAAAAAAGGAAAATGAGCGAATCGAAATCTTCGACTGAACGACTTTTAGCTGGCGCGGGAATTTTGGCAATCGGCGCGGGCGCGTTTGTGGTTGGTTATTTTAATCCGACGACCGCCGGATTTTTTCCAATTTGTCCGCTTTACGCGCTAACGGGAATAAATTGTCCGGGCTGTGGTTTGACGCGCGGGTTTCACGCGCTTTTGCACGGCGACGTTTTGACGGCTCTGCATTTTAACGCGATGCTGCCGGTTTATTCGTTTATTTTTTTATACTTTTTCGTTTCGATGATTTTAGTTGTTTTGCGAGGTCGCGGACTTTCGTGGAAGATTTTTCCGCCTGCCGCGCTTTATGGATTTTTCGTTCTGACGGCGGCGTTCTTCGTTCTGCGAAATATGCCGTTTTATCCTTTTACATTGCTCGCGCCGTAAAGATTTTTAGCCGTGAATTACAAGAATTAGCCGCGAATTATTTTAAAATAATTCTTGGCTAATTCTTTATGAAATTTGAACTAAAGGCTTTTCGGCGTTCAAAGGCTTCGCGTTTTTTCCTTCCTTGCGTAAGATTTCGACTTCTTTGACGAATTCTTCGACAATATCCGCGCCGGAAACTCTACGCATCGGCACGCCGTCTTTAAAAATCATTCCGACGTTGCGACCGAAGGTAATTCCTAATTGCGAATCGTGCGCTTCGCCCGGACCGTTGACGGCGCAACCCATAATCGAAAGATGCAGCGGTTCTTCGACGTGCGCCAATCTCCTTTCGACTTCGGTAACAATCTCGACGAAATTGTCAACGTCCAATCTGCCGCACGTCGGACAGGCGACAACCGTTACGCCGCGCTTCCTGAGTTCGAGCGATTTCAAAATTTCCCAACCGACACGCACTTCTTCGTGCGGTTCGGCGGCGAGGGAAACGCGAATCGTGTCGCCGATGCCTTCGTGCATCAAAATTCCCAAGCCGATTGCCGATTTGATCGTGCCGCCGAACGCCGTTCCCGCTTCGGTCACGCCGAGATGAAACGGGTAATCAACCATCGTTGACATCAAGCGATACGCTTCGACCATTCGATTTACGTCCGACGCTTTGAGAGAAATAATCGTGTCGGAGAAACCCAAATCTTCCAAAATTCTGATGTGGCGCATTCCCGATTCGACAATCGCTTCGGGCGTTGCCGTGCCGTATTTTTTTAATAAATCTTTTTCGAGCGAACCGCCGTTGACACCGATTCTGATTGGGACCCGTTGCGCTTCGGCGGCGCGGACGACTTCTCTGATGCGGTCAATCGAACCGATATTTCCGGGATTAAGGCGCAGTTTATCAATTCCGGCTTCGAGAGCCATCAGCGCGAGTTTGTAATGAAAATGAATGTCGGCGACGAGCGGTGCGTTCGTTCGTTTGCGGATTTCTTTGAGCGCGACTGCCGCGTCGTTATCGGGAACGGCAATGCGGACGATTTCGCAACCGGCGGCGACCATTTCTTCGATTTGTTTGATCGTTCCGTCAACGTCGGTCGTGTCGGTTTTCGTCATAGACTGCACGGCAATCGGCGCGTCGCCGCCGATCTGCACATTTTTGACCATTACCGCTTTTGTTTTTCTTCTCATTATTAAATGAATCGGCGTAAAGATTTTTGCCACAAATTACACGAATAAACACGAATTATTTTTTCTTATTATTTGTGTTCATTCGTGTAATTCGTGGCTAATTTACTTTCCAAACAGGCGCGAAACATCGAAGAAAATCGTCGTTACCATCAACAGCAAAATAATGGCGAGACCGACGAGTTGAATTTTCTCTTTGATATTCATTGAAAGCGTCATTCCGAACAAGCCGAGAAAACCTTCGATTGCTAAAACTGCAATTTGTCCGCCGTCGAGCATCGGAATCGGCAGCAGATTGAACACGCCCAAGTTCAAACTAATCAACGCCAGAATCGAGACGAGTCCGATGAAACCTTGTTCATGGACGACTTTGGAAATGATCTGCACGATGCCGATTGGTCCGGCTAATCCGGCATCTTTGACCGAACGCTGACCGGCGAAAAGCTGTCCGAAAACTTTGCCCGTCAAGCGTATGATTTCGAGATTCGTGTTGACGGCAAAACTCGCTGCTCGTTTCATCGAAACCGGCTCGCGCGGCATCGCTTTCTCGTCCGGCTCGAAAATCGCGCCGACTTTGTAAACGCCGTCGGCTTGTTCGGCTTGGATCGGAATTTCCTTACGCTCGCCGCTGCGCTCGACGAGCATTTTGATTGCTGCGTCTTGGCTGCCGCGAATTTGATTGATGATTTCATTGTGGTTGCGAACCGGCTCACCGTTAATTGAAATAATTCTATCGCCAAGCTGTAAGCCCGCGTTCGCCGCCGGTTTTCCTTCGACAATCGTCGTAGCGACGACCGGCTCAACACCGATTTCCGGCTCGAAATCGAGCGAGCCGATGCTGTTGCCGTCTTTTTCGACGCGCGTCGGTTTGATCGTCAAAGGCAATTTTTGTCCGCGCCGCTCGACCGTCAGCGGGATTTCCTTTTCCGGCGCGATCAGCGAATCGTTACGGACGCGCTCCCAAGTCGGATTTTCCACGCCGTCAAATTGCACCACGCGGTCGCCGACCTTAATGCCGGCTTGTTCCGCCGCGCCCGCCGTTTTGACCGTGCCGACAATCGGCGCGGGCATCGAAGGCAAACCCATATACCACGCACCGAAAAACGGAATCGCCAGCGCAAGCATAATATTCATAAACGGTCCGCCGATCATCACCAAAAACTTTTGCCAGCGCGGACGCAATTCGTATAATTCCGAATCGGCAACCGGCTCGCTCTGATCGTCCTTGCCTTCCAAGCCGGAATTGGCTTCGTCGCCGTAAAGTTTGACATACGCTCCTAATGGAATCGCCGAAATACGATAATCGGTATGACCGTATTTGAAACCCCAGATGCGCGGGCCGAGACCGAAAAACGAATAAGCGTCAACGCGCATTCCCAACAATTTGGCAACGGCGAAGTGTCCGAATTCGTGGATGTTAATGGCGATACCGAGAACGAAAATGACGGCTAAAATAACTATTAAAATATCGGGCATTATATAATTTCCTTTGTAAAAATCTTGTCTGCTTAGAAACAATTTCCGGCGGGCAAGTTGTCATTAAAAGTGTAAAACGCGCCGGAAACTTTGGCAACTAAGGCAAAACGTCGGCGATTTTGATTTTCGATTTCGGAGCGGCGAGCGGCGAAACTGATTCGTTTTCGGTGAAAATCTTTATTTCGCCGTAAATAAAGCCAAGTTTTTTATCTCTTTTCGGTTGCCGATAAATTTCCAGACAGCGGTCTTTTAAGTTCAAAATCCAATAATCGGCGATTTCGTTTTCCGCATACAAACTCGCCTTTTTCGTGCGGTCATAATTGAGCGTCGTTTGGGAAACTTCGATTATTAACTCGGCGTTTTTCGGATGCGCTTGAGCATAATCGCGCGCCGTGCCTTTGACGACGGCAACGTCCGGTTCAGGTTCGTCGGCTTTACCGAAACTCAGCGGCAGTTGCGAGCGAACAACAAAATTTTTACTAAAGATTCCTCCAAAAATTGCGATTGCTAAACTTATCGCGGTGGTGTGCGCACTTTTCATCGGCGACATTTCGATAATTTCTCCTTTAATTAATTCGACTCGTCTGCCTTCAAAAAAACCGAGTTCCGCCATTCGATAATATTGGTCTCGCGTCCAACGAATAGTTTTCGGCTCGCCATTAGTTTTTGTCGCGACAGGCTTGATAATCGTTTGTATTTTTGTTCGCTCTAAAACTGCGTCCATAAATTTTTACCTTTAATTTGCCGAAGCGGTTTTCCCCAAAGTTTCCGACCTCATTATAGCCTGTTTTCGCGCCCAAGCGTCGGTTTCCAGAATAACATCCAAACTCGCCGCCGGCTGCGATTCGTGTTCATTCATTACCGCTTCGATGATTTTGGAAACGTCGCTGAGGCGAATTTTATTGTCTAAAAACGCTTCGACGGCGATTTCGTTGGCGGCGTTGAGCGCGGTCGTCATTGTGCCGCCGGTTTTCAAAGCCTTGTAAGCGAGCGCGAGACAGGGAAATTTTTCCAAATTCGGTTCTTCAAAAGTAAGCTGCGAAAGCGTCGCAAAATCGAGCGGCGGCAGGCAATTCGCTTTCCTCGTCGGATAAGTCAAAGCGTATTGAATCGCATGTTTCATATCGGTTACACCGAACTGCGCGATGATCGAGCCGTCAATCAGTTCGACGAACGAATGCACGATTGACTGCGGATGCACGACGACGGCGATTTCATCAGCCGAAAAATCGAACAGACGGCTCGCTTCGATGACTTCCAGACCTTTGTTCATCAAGGTCGCGCTGTCAATCGTATTTTTTCTGCCCATTTTCCAGTTCGGATGATTTAAGGCTTCGGCGACGGTCGCGCGTTCGATTTCCTGTTTCGATTTCGCGCGAAACGGTCCGCCCGAGGCGGTCAAGATCAGGCGTTTAACTTCGCGCTTTGTTTCGCCTCGAAGACATTGATGAATCGCGTTGTGTTCCGAATCAACGGGCAGAATCTCGGCTTTATTTTCACGCGCCGCTTTCCGCATTAATTCGCCCGCCATCACGAAAGTTTCCTTATTGGCGAGCGCGACTCGCTTGCCCGCTTCCAAAGCCCGCAAAGTCGGCACGAAACCGACCGCGCCGACCGTCGCCGAAACGACGGTTTCCGCCTTTTCGTGTGTGGCAACGGCGATTAATCCGCTTTCGCCGATTTCGATTTTTGGAATTTGGAATTTGAGATTTGAAATTCGCCGCAGCAATTCTTCCGCGCAAGTTTCGCTTTCGACGGAAACTAATTCGGGTTGAAATCTTTCGATTTGTTCGGCGAGTTTTTCGATGTTTTTGCCCGCGCCGAGCGCGACGACGCGAAACTCGTTTTTGAGATGTTCGACGACCTTCAGCGTGTTACAGCCGATTGAGCCGGTCGAGCCTAAAACTGCAATTGATTTCATAAAATACGCCCGCCACAGATTATCATACAATCGCGGTTTTTATTGATTGGCGCGAGCTAAATCGCTGAAAACGCTTTACATTTCTTTGCAGAGGAAAGGCGGTTTTTTTCCAACCATCTGAAATTCGGGCGCGTCATACTTTGCGAACGGCAGTTCGGAAATGTTTCGAGACCGCTCAAAAAAACTGATTTTTAAGGAGAGATTACAATGAAAAAACTTTTAACTTTAGCCATACTTTCAATATCTTCGTTAGCGTTCGTGCCTTCGATTGAAGCGAAAACCGGCAATGCGGCGACTGTCGCCGAACCGCAGATTACCATCCGAACCCCGAACCGACGCTTTCAACGCCGCGCGCGCGTAACGACGACGACGCGCACCGTTCGTCGCGGTCGCAATTTAGTCCGCGAAACTTATCGCACGACGTATTCCGCCAACGGCAGAGTCAACACCAAATTAATCAACCGCGTCGTCATCAGACGCTACTAAAAAATTTCAAACAAACAAATTCGAGCGGGAATCTACTCTCTTCTCCCGCTCTTTTCTATTTTAAATCCTTTTCCGCAAATTCCCGCGTCGCTTCCAGATAATTTCCCTTATCTTCCTTTTCTTTCAGCCAAGCCGTAAATTCCGCCGACTGATTTTTCGGAACGCTTAAATTTTTCCAATCCGCCGCGCGCAGATGTTTCGCCAAAAACACGATTTGCCCGACGTGATAAGCCGTGTGCGCGAGCGACCGATTCAGAGCGCGAACGACCGTAAAATCTTCGCCGCGAATCTGCACGATTTTTCCTAAATCTTCCGTCTTCAAAGCGTCGAGCGTTTCAAATAAAACTTTCCAACCCGTTTCCCAAATCTGCATTATCGAATCGCGCGAATCCGTTTCGGCGACAAACTCCGCATCACGATTTCGGTCGGCTTTTTCGCCGTCGCTCGTCAAAAAATCAGTCCAGCGCGAGCGCAGATTTCCGCCGACGTGTTTGGCAATCGCCGCGATTGAATTCGATTCGGCATCAATCAGCGCGAAAAATTCTTCGCCGGAAACCTGCTCAACGGCGCGTTCGGCGAGTTTTTTGTAACCGTCGAACGATTGTTTTGCTTCATCTAAAACATTTTGTAAAATCTGTTCGCTCATCATTTTTTATCTTTACCGAGTTTAATATTCTTTCCGAGTTTAGAGGGTTTCATTTCTTTCGGAAACTTGCTCCATTTATTAAAATCGCTACTCGTAAGATGTGTATATTTCTTTGATGATTCGTTTCTGATGTTCCACGCAAAATTCAAATGATGATAAGCGTGTTCGAGTTTTATTTGTAATTCGATTTCAGACAAAACTTTTTTTTGAGCAATATCATTTTCAATTTCTTCCAACTGCTCACGCGCTTCTTTGATATTGTAAAGAATTATTTCTCGGTTTAACTTCGGCATATTTTTATTTCGGTCTTATCGAATGTGCAATTTTTTCTCTTGAAATCGTTTCCTGTTCGCCCGTTCTCAGATTTTTGAGCGTAACTTTGTTTTCGGCTAATTCGTTTTCGCCCAGGACACAGACGAACGGGATTTTCAGCGCGTCGGCGTATTTGAATTGTTTGCCGAGCTTGTCCGCTTCGGGATAAACGAGAACGCGCAAATTTTGCGAGCGCAATTCCGCTGCGAGTTTGAGCGATTCGCCGATTGCGTCTTCGTTCCAGATCGTCACCATCGCATCAGCCGAACTTTCGGTCAATTCTTTTGGAAACATTCCGCGTTCTTCCATCACGACGAGAATGCGTTCGAGTCCCAGGGAAAAACCGCACGCCGGAATCTGTTCCTTGCCGAACATCCCGATCAACCCGTCATAACGCCCGCCGCCGCCGATACTTCCTTTAAAGTCGGAATTGGTCAGAACAATTTCCATAATTGTTCCCGTGTAGTAACTTAAACCGCGAGCAAGATGCGGTTCCACAAAAATGTGTGATGAGAAAGCTAATTCCTTTAAATTATAAATAACCGTTTTTAACTCAAAAATTCCAATGCGTCCATTTTCGTTTTTCTCTACAAATTTGGAAATGCGATCCAAAATTTTATTGGTGTCTGTATTAACGAACTCGGTTCTGTATGCGCCATTGGTTTTCCACTGGTCGCGTACTGAAGCAAGATTATCCAGCAGTAAATCTGATATTACTTTTAAATAT
>CAXTMQ010000001.1:79546-109129 GCA_964245305.1 uncultured Pyrinomonadaceae bacterium | reverse complement strand
GTCTTTACGGAACTCGGCGGCGAGAAAAGATTTTCGGCGACGATTGCCCGGAGATTAGCGAATATGGGCGCATTAACCAAAGGCGACCGGCGTGCGGAAAAAGCGGGGAATTTGGACAAATACAATCTCGAATCAAAAGAAGGCAGAGCCGCTCTCAACGTCGTTTATAACCGAATTCTAAACGGCGAGCAAATTGTCGGTTTGGACGACGCGAAAGCTACGCTCGGTGATATGGGGCTGCTCAATAAATCAGCCGACGGCGACGAAATAAAGGAAAGCGAGAAAACAAATATTCCGCGATTTCTGAATCGGCTATTGTCGCTCGAAGCCGAAAGGCAAAACGCGCTGTTCGATTATTTTTATCAAACATTTTTGGAAACGGTCGAACACTTGAAAGCGAAGGGCAAGATTGACGACGGAATGGAAGATTTGAAAGCCGTCTCGGTGAAGATTAGCGATTCGCCGCAGATTCTGCACCGCGACGCGCAGACCGGAGCGCAGACCGTTTATTACAAGCTCGACACGATTTTTCCGACGCGCCCCGCGCTGTTCGACGAAATCTCGCTCTACGACGGCGTTTATTTTTACGAGCATCGGCAGACCGGCGCGTTCGTCGCCGTTCGCGCAAGCCTCGCTCACACCGACCCGGAAACGGGCGACCGTTACCAGATGTTTTCGGTGAGCCGTCCGGCAGGCTACAACCTTTTCTACGTCAAGGAAAGCGAACTCGCCGCCAAATACAAAATCGTCACGAAAAGCCGCGCCCGGAATTGGTGGAAAACGGAGGAATCAAAAATCCCGCCCGTCGAACAAAAAACGGTTCATCTTTTGAGCGGCGCGCTACTTCCTGTTTGGAAATATCTCAAAAATTTACAACAGCAAGGCTTGAACATCGTCCGCACGACGACCGACGACGGCACGCGGCTCGTCGGCGTGAATATTTCGCCCGATTCTATTAGCGAAATCAGGCGCACGTTCGGGCTTTGGAAAAACGCGGCGCAAAATGCCGAAGAAATTCTCCGCAGCGCGAGGGAAGAAAATGAAATCGTCGAGCTTCTCGGCGGCATTAAAATTCGCAAAACCCGTTTTCAAGGTTCAAGCGTCGTTGAAGTTTGTCCGGCAGCTTACGACCAAATCCGACACTTACGCGAAACCGCGCTCATCAACATCATTCAAAACTCGAAACAGAGATTTTTCGTGTCCGAAGATGAAACTGCCGCACGCGAAAGCCTGGAGCAAGTCTTAAAAATGTATCCGCCGCTGCACCTCGTCGAAAACGAAACGGCGAGCGCGCCTTTAATTAAATCTTCGCCGGAGTTTGAAAAAGTCGAAAACGGAGTTGTTCACCTTCCGGCGTGGCTGATTGAACCGCCCGCAGCGGAAGTAAACAGAATCGTTTTCGCCGGATAAAAGATTTCAATTTCAATTTACGAAAATATGATTTTCAATTCGTCTCTGCTCGAAAGAGCTTACCAAATCACGAAAAAGCGCACGCCGCCGAACGCAGGCGTGAAAATGTGCCAACGTCGGCACAATGCGATCAACAAAGCCTACGAATTGCTGCAAAGGAATCCTTTTATTCATTACGAAAACGGAAAAATGCTGCTTTTGTCGGAATCGAAAACCGAAGCAGGCGAAGCCAAGTTTTACGAAACGTCCGCCGAAGAATGTCGCCTGATCGAGCCGGGAAATTATCTGTGCCACGCTTTTTGGGAAGGCTTTCCGTGCTGGCATCGAGCGGCGTTTGAGATCGTCGAAAATTATTTCGAGATTGCCGTTGAATCACACGGCGATAAAAACACTCAAACTGTTCACGCCGTGAACAACTAATGTCACCGGCGTGAACAATATCTTCGTGTTTTGTGCGGTAACCAAAACCAGTTAAATCCTCTAAACCATCGTTTTTTAACGCTTAACCGCAAATCGGATTTTGCGGCACGCGGATTGAAATAAAGAGCAGCACCAACCTTTGTTTCAAACTGGAAAAACAATGACGATGAAAGAAATAAAAAACGGCGATGCCGGACTATGCGGCAAAACTTTAATAACCGAATTGGACGAAAAAATCGAGCGATACGCCCGCGTCTCGCATTACGTTTTGATCACGGGCGAGCGCGGCACGGGCAAGACGACGATTGCAAAAAAATTGCACGAGCAGGGCGCGCGAGCGAAAAAGGAATTCGTTAATTTGAACTGCGCGAGCCTCACGCCCGAACTGCTCGAATCCGAATTGTTCGGCTACGAGAAGGGAGCGTTCACGGGCGCGACCGCGCCGAAAATGGGCTTGTTTGAAATCGCTTCGGGCGGCACGGTTTTCCTCGACGAAATCGGCGAGCTGCCGCTGAACTTGCAGGCGAAACTTTTGAAAGCGGTCGAGGAAAAACGCATTCGCCGCGTCGGTGGAAACAGCGAACGCGCCATGGATGCCAGAATCATCGCCGCCACTTCGCAGAATCTGCGCTTGATGGTCGCCACGGGACGTTTTCGAGCGGACCTTTATGACCGTCTTAACATCTTAAATCTCGAAACCGTTCCGCTGAGATTTCAAAAAGATAAAATTAAAAATCTGCTGGAAACGCAGCTCGATGCCGAATTATCCGCGACGGGGCGCGAAACGCCGTTTGAAATTTCGCCGGAAGCTGTCACCATGTTGGAAGATTACGAATGGCGCGGCAATTTTCGGGAACTGATAAATTTCGCCACGCGCCTCGCCGTCGAATGTCTCGACGACGCGGTTGTTTCGGCGGAAAGCGTCAGCCGAATTTTGGAAGAGAGAAAAAATGACGTTTCCGTGTGGAATAATTCATCGCCGAGCGGAACGTTTTTCGGGAAAGCCATCAACGATTTTTCACTACTGGCGGATGAGCGAATAATCGTCACGCTCGACCCGAAATCAGACGACCTCGACAGCATTTATCTAAAAGCCGCCGGTTCGGTTATACAGCACGTTTTGTCCGAAAACGACGGCAGTTTCCGGCAAGCGGCGAACGCGTTCGGCGCGAATCACTCGACGCTTTCCCGCATCCTGAGCAAATTCAATCAAAGCTACAACCGACAAGAGTTTCACTCGCGCCGGAAAACGCAGACGAAACACGCCGCGACCGCCGCCGCTGCTTGAGTTTTACTGAATCGGAGCTTTTGTTGACAACCGCAACCGGGGCGACGGAAAATTATTTACGGCAGAAAATTTTATGAGCGAAAACGAAAAAACAAAGCGAACCGACGCCCGAAATGAGGAGTGGGCGATTCTCCAGTTCGATGAAGCGGAAGACGACGCGCGTTGGGCAAAACTCTCCAACGAGATGGACGAGCTTCTGGAGAAAACAATCAGCACCGAGAAATTGACCGGCACGATCTTGATGAAAGAAGATTTAAACCGCTTCGCCGCTCACGAATTAGAAAGCGTCGAAGCGGAGGAAGAAGACCAGTTGTTTTAGAAACCTTTTTTAAACGATTAAAATCAGAATATTTTAAAAGCCGAATGAAATTTTCGTTCGGCTTTTCGCTTTTTATGAGAAACGAAAAGAGATTTTTATACGCCTTAACGAAAAGGGAAGCGCACGCGGCACAGGACGCTTGCAATCGGGTAACGGCGGATTTGCCGCGAAATCTGGGAATCAGCGACGCGCAGTTCGATGCGTGCGACCGCGCGGCTTCCGCTTTGGCGCATCCGGCGATTGATCCGAAGAAAAAAGTTTTAGCTTTGACCGCGTTTGAGACGGGCGAGCTTTTCAAATGCTTTATGAACGGTTACGGCGACGGCGATTACGTTGATGCATATTGCCAGACCGCCGCGTCGAAAAAAGCTTTCGCGCGCGTGCAGAAAAAATTGCGCGAATTGTGGTTAGAGAAATAAAGGCACTAACAAATTAGTTTGTTAAATGTCAAAACCTACCTTTTTTGACAAAAGTAGATACAAATATGCTTTCCGCTTGCATTTTCCTTCAGTACAACAGTTTGGACAGTCATTCCACGATATTCTCTCGCCAAAATTAAATGTTTTCCGCAAATAGTTTTTGGATGCTTTATTATTTGATCTTTTCTTGATCGTCTTTGTTTACCCCGTCGTCGGATTGGCTCAGAGAAAATCGCTTAATAAAAGCAGTAGCTTCACGTTTTCCTTCCTCGCCCAAATACGGATTGAAAAGCCAGAAAAGTTGAAGGAAACCTTCCTTGATATGCTTTTCCGTTATTTCCAAGATGTTTTCTCGCGCCTGCAAAAAACGCAGCCAGTTGGAATGAACGATCCAGGCGTTGACGGCGAGCGCGTTTGCGCCGTCCTTTGAAACGGAAAGCAGTTTGCGCCGCCGCATGTTTTCGATGATGCGTTCGATGTTTTTCTGACCGCGTAGCGTTATTTCCTGAAGCCGGATCATTGCATCTACGTCGTTAGAACCGTATGAATGGTCACGAAACAAAAAGCGGTATTCCCACAAATATTCAAAAGCGCGTCCTGCGTAGCTCATAAAATCAATCAGGTCAAAATTCTTATCCGACAGTCTGGATAAATTCCGTTCAACTTCCTGTTCGAGCCGCCGGTTCAATTCAAGAACGATTTCGCGTTTGGTGCGGAAATGATACCAGAGATTGCCTTCGCTGATGCCGAGAGCTTCGGCGATGTTTGCCGTCGTAACACTCGCTTCGCCTTTCTCATTGAATAATTTAAGAGCTGTATTCAAGATTTTATCTTTTGTTGAAACGGAACTTTTCGATTTTTTCTCTTTCGCTTTCATATCGTGCTTGACTTTTAACTTTAGGGGGATTACCCTAATTAAAAGTTTAGGGCTATTACCCTATTGTAGCAAATTATTGATTTTTATTTACTGCAAGGCGTGGTTTAAGAAGAAAATGTTTTTCTGAAATAAACAAGAGAGTTATTGATATGCAAACGATTCTTGGAGCAAACGGTCAAATCGGGGATGAAGTAGCCAGAGAATTGAAGCGTAAATACACTTCCGACATCAGACAGGTCAGCCGAAATCCGAAACGAGTCAATGATACGGATTCACTTTTTGCGGCGGATTTGATGGACGCGGCTCAAACAAATGAAGCAGTCAAAGGCAGTGAAATCGCATATCTGACGGTCGGTTTGCCGCCGAATACGGAGATGTGGGAGAAGATGTTTCCGGTAATGATGAAAAATGCCATCGCCGCCTGCCAAAATAATAACGCGAAATTAGTCTTCTTTGATAACACCTATATGTATCCGCAAAACGACGAGGTTTTGACGGAAGAAACAAGATTTGCGCCGGTCGGAAGAAAAGGCGAAGTGCGGGCTGAAATCGCCCGAATGCTGCTCAGGGAAATCGGAACGAAAACCATCGAAGCGGTGATTTGCCGCGCTCCCGAATTTTACGGACCGGGAAAAACGCAAGGGGTTACCAACGCACTGATTTTCGACAAGATCAAACAAGGGGAAAAGCTGCAAGTTCTGCTCAGAGATGATGTTTTGCGGTCTTTAATCTGGACACCTGATGCGAGCCGTGCGACGGCTTGGATCGGAAACACGCCGGACGCTTTTAATCAAACGTGGCATTTGCCGTGCGATGATAACCGTCTGACTTATAAACAATTTATCGCGCTGGCATCCAGCGTCTGCGGAAAGCCGCTGGACTATGAAATCGTCGGCAAATGGAAACTAAAAATCGGAAGTCTTTTCAAAAAAGAATTGAAGGAAATACAGGAGCTTCTTCCGCGTTATGAACACGATAATTTGTTTGATTCAAGTAAATTCAAACATAGATTTCCTGATTTTACAGTCACGACTTACAAACAAGGAATTGAGCGAATCTTAATCGAATGAGGTTTTAGAGAGCGGCAGCCACGATTTATAATTCTTAAACAATCAAAATTATTTCCAATCGCCCGGTGAATTGGACAAGGAGGAACAAATGACTTTTATCACGACAAACGACAACACGAAACTTTATGTCAAAGACTATGACGGCGGCGGTCGCCCCGTGATTCTGATCCACGGCTTTCCGCTTTCAGCCGACAGTTGGGACGATCAGGCGGTGGCGATTGCCGAAGCGGGCTTTCGCGTGATCGCTTACGACCGGCGCGGCTGGGGGCGTTCGGAGCAGCCGTGGAGCGGGTATGATTACGATACTTTTGCTGACGATTTGGCGGCGGTCATCAAAGAAACGAGCGCGCAGGATGCGGCAATCGTCGGCTTTTCGATGGGCGGCGGCGAAGTCGCTCGCTACATGTCGCGGCACGGCGGGCAAAACATTTCGCAAGCGGCTCTCGTTTCTTCGATTTTGCCGTTTCTGCTCAAAACCGCCGACAATCCGAACGGCGTGGATCAATCGGTGTTCGACGATATGCTCGAAAAATTACGAACAGACCGCGCTAATTTCTTCGCTTCATTTTTCAAAAACTTTTACGGTGTCGGCTTTGTCACGCAGCCGGTCAGCGACGAGGTACTCGAAGCGTCGTGGGTGGTGGCGATGCAGTCGAGCTTGCGGGCGGACCTCGAATGCGTGAAAGCGTTTGCGGCGACGGATTTTCGCTCCGACTTAGCGGCGTTCAAAGTGCCGACCTTAATCATTCACGGCACGGGCGACACAATCGTGCCGATTGACTCGGCGCACGAGGCAGCGAAAGGCATTGCCAATTCCAGATTAATCGAATACGACGGCGCGCCGCACGGACTTCTGGCGTCGCACAAAGATCGGGTTACCGCCGATTTGCTTGAATTTCTGCGGCGCGGCTAAAACAGTTTCCGGCAATAACCTCAAGGAAATCGATGCGGCAGCACTTTTCTTGGTGCGTCGATTTCCTTGATTGTTTGGGGCTGACAAAATAATTTTCAAAAAGAGGTAAATTCTATGAAATCTGAAGAAACAATTATTGACCTTGCCGGTCATCAGGTTCCTGTCGCTAAAGGCGGTTTATACGACCGCTTCCGTTCCAATCCGCCGCTTTCCGTGATTGCCGAGGAAGCACCGGAGGTTGATTTAAGCTGGTTTGAAACTATTAAAAAAGAGAAAAAGGATGTCGGCTTTGAAACTTATTCGCCGAATTTTTATTACAAAAACAGCAGCGTTACTGCCGTCTTTACCGCCGATGCAGACCGATTGAAAGAATTGATACCGCCCGAAATTTTGGAAATCGTCAAACCGATTACCGTCGTTCCAGGACGCGGATTGATAGCAATCACGGCGTATGCTTATCATTATTGCGACAACGATTCTTACAATGAGTTATCAATTTCCATCGTGACCACCAAACCCGAATCGGGCAACTGGGGCATTTTTTCTTTGCTGGGAGAGCAGTTTTCCAAAAATTTGTGGGGTTATGTGCTGAAACTTCCGGTCAATACGGAACTGGCGCGAGTGCGCGGTGTGGTCGGTTATAATCTGCCGAAATGGTTGATTCGGATTGATTACAAAGATTCGGACGAAACCGTAAAGTTTGATATTTATGACGAAGCGGGAAAACTGGATTTCTCGATGGAAGGCAAAAAACTAGAAGTTACTCACGAAGAAAAAGACGCGGAAGTTTCGCGGACAAATTTCGTTAATCTCAACAAACAAGGCGAGCTGACACACGGCTACACAGATGTTCGCGCCATCGAGAAAGCCAGCAGCAGAAACGAGGAAGATTTCAATTTAACGCTGACGGATGGCACTTTGTCTAAGTTTCTTAAAACGATGGATTTGGGGAAAATGGTCAGTTACGACTACCAGCCGTATTTTCAAGCGGCATTATATACTCCCGAATTGATTACCAAAGAATGATAAAAATTTGGTTGATAAACTCTTAGGGATTTTGATTATGAAAATTTTATTGATTGTCACTAACACGGAGATGTATGCGAGCGGCAACTTGCCGACGGGCTTGTGGTTGAGCGAGCTGACGCATATTTATGATGTTGCCAAAGAACATAATTTTGAAATCACGATTGCCAGTCCGAAAGGCGGCAAGATACCGCTTGACCCTGAAAGCCTAACGCCGCTCGTGCTTGATAAACTTTCAAAAGAGCATCTTGAAAACCCCGAATTTATGAAGCTGCTGGAAAATACCAAAAGCCTCAAAGAAGTTGCGGGAGAAGATTTCGACTGCGTTTATCTAGCGGGCGGACACGGTACGATGTATGACTTTCCAAACGACGCTGCGCTGGAAAATATCGTCAAAGAACAATATGAAAGCGGCAGAATGGTCGCCGCCATCTGCCACGGTGTCGGCGGATTATTGAACGTCAAATTGTCGAGCGGCGAGCATTTACTCAAAGGCAAAAAGATCACCGGCTTCGATTGGTTTGAAGAAACCATCGCCCGACGAAAAAAGGAAGTGCCTTTCAATCTCGAAGCCGCGCTCAAAGAACGAGGCGTTGATTACAAAAAAGCGTTTATCCCGATGACATCAAATGTGGTTATTGACGAAAATTTAATCACCGGACAAAACCCGTTCAGCTCAAAAGAAATGGCGAAAATTGTCATCCAAGAGCTTGAAAGACCAAAAAACTAAACCGATTTTTATTATCCGTTCTGATTTCTATAAAAATTAAAACAAACAATCATTGACGCAAACCGTTACCGTTCGCTGCATACAAACATCAGCCCACAGATTTGAAGGGTTGTGGAGATAAACCCCTATAGGACTTTTCCCTGATTGTGGGAACTTACCCAAACAAGTGCTGATTGGTGTCCAAAAAATTAATGTTTTTGGACACCATTTTTTATGACGCAGCTTATTTAAACCTCAAAAAGAAAAAAAGCGGAAGGCAAAAGTTTGGAGAGAACAAAATGCAAATTCTAACGAGCGGTTCATTCGTCAATCTCGACAATCAGGAAAAAATTGACCAGCTAATTTTCACGGCAAAAGCGATTGCTGATTCGGCAACCGAAACCGACGGCTTTCAAAGCGACGAAGAAAACAACAAACGCCTCGCGCTCGAAATCTGGCAGGGCGCGGACTATATGACGCGCGAACACGAGCGGGCGCGCGTGCAAAACATTTTCGTGGGCAATTTTCTCCACCGTTTGCGCGAAATCGCGCCGGTTGTGGCGGCGACAAACGAATCATTAAAAACTGTGACGACGGAAATTTCATCGATTGAAACAGACGAATCGAAGGACGAGTTTTTAGGCTTCGTAACAACGGAAAACGAAAGTCTGGAAGTCGGCGACACCGACGAAATTCCGGTAAATGTCGAAGCGTCAAACTCCGATGAACATTTGCCGCCGAATACTGAAACTGCGGCGGAGTTTCACGAAGAAACCGTCGAGCCGGAAACAAATCATTCGGCTGAAATTTTGACCGCCGAACCATCGGCTGAAAATTCGATTGCGGAAACGCCGGAAATCGAAATTGCCCAACCGGAAATCGTCGAATCCGTTGAGGCGAAGCAAGAGCCTGAAAACAAAATTCCCAACGCTTCTCAAACCGCAAAAAACGAAAAACCGGCAATCGCGGCAATCACGCTCGCGGAAAAAGAACCTTACCGCTTCGACGACTGCACGGTGACGGCGATGGTTCAACTGCTTCCGACCGGCGATGGAAAAAGACGCGCGGTTGTCAGCGTCAGAACGCACGATTTCGCGCCGCAAATTTCAGTCGTCGAACTCGAAGGCGCGACGACGCCGGAGAAACTCGCGCCCGCGCTTTTCGCGGCGTTCGAGCGATACAAAACCGATTTGCCCGTCAAAGTGATGAACAAAATGAAACGAGAAAAGACGACGGGCAAAAAACAGGCGAGCAGTAGTAAATCAAACGTCGAAACGAAAACGATTCCGCCGACCGCCAAACCGCCCGTCGAAAAGCCGACGCAAAATGCTGTGAAAGCTGCTGAAAAAAGCGTCCCGAAACCGGCGAACAACGTCGGCAACTCCGCCGCTTCCGCCGTGACTGCAACAACGTCCGCCGCATCGCAGGCTGTAAGCACAAATACGGCTAAACCGAGCGCGAAAACTAGTAAGGCTGAAGACAAGATGCAAGGAAGCCTTTTCGATTTCTAAATCGAAAGCGCGAATCTGAAAATTAAAGACTATGGAACAGAACGAACAATTACCCAAAACGAACGCTCCGGTAGAACAAGGCGAAAACATCGCGACGAAAATCTTCAGCGACCAAACTGCCGAAATTCACGCTGAAATTCCGGTTGCCGACGGCGAAAATGAAGAAACGCAAATCGTTACCGACCCGCAGGCGATGATCAAGATTGAAGGTCAGGAATTTGAACTCGAAGCCGCGCTCGCGCAGGACGACAAAATGCTGAAAACCGTTTTGCAACCTCTTTATTCTTCGATTGAAAACGCTAACATCACGCGCGAAATCAAAGATGGAAAACTTACCGTCACAATCGTCAAACGGGCGCAGCACAAAGGCGCGTAAAAAGGTTTTGCCTTTGCAGGAGGCTAAAGAATCTCCGTTTGAGGTTTTGTGCGATGAGCCTGAACAAATCAACCCGGCGATAATTCTGGCTGAAAAACTGATGCGGAAAAATTTGGGCTCGGCGTTTGATTACGAAGACCTCCGCGAAGCCGAAGAAACCATCAACGCGAGCCGCAAGGAAATCGAGCGCGTCGGCTCACAGTTCGCCGCTCTCGTCAGAACGCCAGCCTTTGCCGGCGAACAAATTCCCGTCGGTTTTTAGCGCGAAAGAAAATCTATGTCGGCGACTCTTGCGGCAAAATCGAAAAACGTCTTTGAAATTGACTGGAACAAAAGTCCGCCGTTTTTCGGCGAGAAACTGTTTCAATCAATCGAGTATCTGGGCTTTCGGAAGAGAAACTGCAATGCGATTACCGCTTGCGAAACGGTCGAAAAAATCGTCGCCGAGCAACGGAAATACCATCTTTTTCAAAAGTTTTTTCCCGACGAGTGGAAGAACTCGCGTACGAGCTTTTTCCGAACCGGCTATTACGAAAATTTCAGCGAGCGCACAGGCGAGTTTTTCCGGCTCGTCCACGAAAAATTGTTTCCCGTCCTTTCCGGCTGGAACGAAGACCCCGAGGCGGAGCTTGAAAACTTTTTCATTTTCTCGTTCAACATAGATTTGTGCTGCGAGGAAATCGAATACGAACACCTGCGGATTTCTTATGTTTTTGCACTGATTTTTTTCTTTCAGGACGACGAGCAGATTTGGGAATTTCTCCACGAAAACTACAAAATTTGTCGAGAAGGTTTTCCCGAAATCAATGATCGTCCGCACGAAAATCTCTGGGACGGCGAAAGAAATGGAAAAGTCGCGCTCTACGTCAATCTGTTTGAGGTGATTGACCATTCGACAAACAATCCGTGGCTCGACACGATGAACTGTCGCGGCGGCGAGTGTTTCGCGTGGGACGAGGACACGATTCTTTATCTCGCGGAAAGTTATAAAGAATCGCAACAGATCCTTGAACAAACTGTGCTGCTCGACGGATTGATCGAAGCCTCGCCGAAAACCGTTTTGCTCGATTTGATTTTGCTTTGGAACGACGGGCGATTGCCGAAACAAGATAAAAAGCGGCGGACAAAGCGCGAAAAATCTGCAAGTTGAGTAAAGCAAACTTATGAAAGATTCGCCGCTACTCGTCGCGCCACCCGACACCGCCGGCGCGTTGTATTTTCTGCCCGGTCAATACCTTTTCAAACGAATCGAAGACGGGCGGGAAGTCGCCAAAGCTCTTTCAAGCGAGCAAATCGCCCGCGCCTTCCGCGAATACCGGACCGATACGGGCTGGATCGAGCGGCGGATTTTGCGCTACCGCGAACAGCCGGAAGGGAATTACTTGCTTTCGTATGAACCGGCGCAGGTAAGGACGATTTTCGTCGAAACCGGAAAAGGCGAAGTGCGGGAAATCAATGTGCCGCTTCCGACGCTCGTTTTGTTTGGTAAAGGACGCGAGTTTTATCTTTGGGCGGCGAAAGGCAAGCTAATCACGCCGAAAACGCTTTTGTCGCACGCGCCCTTGCCGAATCTCGGCGGCGGAAGCGACCTTCTTCTGGGCAAGATTTGCTTCGGCAAAAACGAAGTTCCCGAATGCCGCGCCGACACGGTTGACGCGGTTTGGAATTTGATTTTCGACGCGCCGTTTAACGCCGATCACGCGAGCGGCAGATGTCGTTCGGAAACGCAGGACGTGCGACGACTTTTGCTCGATTTGGCGAAACGAAAAGCCCGGAACTTTCCCGCAAAGGAGCTTTTGGAGTCGAATACTTCAATCGAGCAAATCTGGGCGAAAGCTGTCGGCGACAATTCTTACCGTTATTTTTAGACCGCGCCAATCAATCCTATCTCAATTTATGAACGAAGAATTTAACCGTTTAATCACTTTGCCGAAATTCGTCGAACACAAAATTGCATCAAGTGAAACTGAAAGCGTAACGGCGGCGATGTATGAATATTTGATGGCGGCAAGCGGCGTTTTCATTCGCGCCAAACGCCGCGAGTTTACCGCGTGTCTCCCGTTTTGCGAAAAGAAAATCAATGGCTTGCCGGAAGTCAAAAGCGGCATCGTTTGGCACAAGCCGAAAATCAGCAGGCTGCTGTGGCAGCACATTTTGGAACACGCGCGGGCGAACAGCGGCGACAGCGGAAATTTTCGAGAAGATGTTTACGTCGTTTATTGGAACGAAAATTTCCATGACTGGGCTTGGAAGCCGGTCTCGCGCGAGCGCAGCTTGGCATCAACGCTCGCCGACGACGCCCACGCGGAATACGGAGAAGCATGCATCGAGCTGCACACGCATCCGCTGGGCGCGATTCATTTCAGCGCGGCGGACGACCGCGACGAGCGCGGCAAGTTTCGCATTTTTGGCATTTTGATTGACGTTCATAGCGACGTGCCGAAAATCCGTTTTCGCTGCGGCATCTACGATTTTTTCGCGCCGATTCCAGCCCTTGAGGTTTCTGAAATGCCGCAGGAAATAATTGATTTGAACACGCGTGACACGCGTTTGAGGAAGATTCTGCAATGACGATTGATACAAGTTATGCCCGCGCCGCGCTCGTTTTGTCCAAAGAGTTTAGCAAAGCGTGTTTCTACGTCATCGGCGCGGGAGGCACAGGTTCATTTGCGGCTTTGAATGTCGCGCGGCTTTGTTTTGAAATGCGCGAGCGCGGCAAAGCAGTCGAACTGACAATCATTGACCCCGACCGCGTGGAAACAAACAACATTCCGCGCAACAACTTTTGCGCGGCAGAAATCGGCAGATTCAAAGCGCAAACGCTCGCCGAGCGAATCAGTCAGGCTTGGGGTTTGGAAACGGGATACGCTTGCGAGCGATTCGATTACGAAAAACACATCAAGCCGCGCTCGACGGGCAGCGGATCAAAGCAGATGACGATTTTCGTCGGCTGTGTTGACAATCATCTCGCGCGCCGGGAAATCCACCGCGCTTTACAGAAAAGCGAGCCGTATTTTTCAAACGAAGCTCCGAACGCTTGGTGGGTTGACGGCGGCAACGGGAAATTTTCCGGTCAGGTTTTAATCGGCTCAACCGTTAAAATCGAAGCGGCGGAAAATTATTTTGCGACACCGAGCATTTGCCGCGCTTTGCCTGCGCCGTCAATTTTTCACCCGGAACTGCTCGAACCGGAAACGGCAAGCCCGCCGCCGCGCGAATCAGCAGCCCGCGCCGCATCTTGCCCGGAGCTTGTTCGGCTTGGCGAACAAAGTTTGAACGTCAACAGCCGCGTTGCGGTCGAAATCGGCGAGATGCTGACCGCGCTTTTATTGACGAATTCATTAAAACGATTCGCCACATATTTCGACTTGGAATCGGGAACGAGCCGTTCGCTTTACTCGACGCCCGAACAAATCGAAAAAGCCTTCATCGCGGCGGCGCAAAACGTGCCGCCCGCAAAATTGAAAAGACGCAAAAAATCAAGTGGAAGAACACAACCGACGGATTTTTACGCGAGATGAAATCTACCAAAAACTCATCGCGGCGCTTGAGCATAAAGAGCCGCTTCCGCCTGCGGGCTGGTGCGCGTCGCAACTCGACGAAGAACTTTGGCGGGCTGGCAGCGATTACGAGCCGGATGCTTTCTTGAGGCAAGATGACGCGCTTAGCACTTGTTTCGCTTACCTCGTTGATTTCGCGATGCGGATGCCGGAATGGATCAACACGACCGAAACGAACGAGCGCGTCAGAAAGATGTGCGGCGAACTCGCCGATGAAATCGAAAAAATCACCTTCGCGCCGGGTGAGATTATCGGCGAGCGCGGGAAATTGAAATCCTGGCTGAAAGCGATTCTTTCGGTGCAGACTTGTTTAATTTACCGCGAAGAAACCGAAAGAGTCATCGCCGAAGATGACGCGCGGAAGCGAGCGACAAGGCTTTCGCCGCCGAAAACCGGCAAGTCCGTTGCCGCATCTGCCGATAAAGAAAAATGGCAATCGGATTTTGCGAAAAGCATTTTTGAGAAAACGCTCGGCAAAACTTCAGAAAAACTTTTAGAGCAATCATCGGAACAGGAACAACCGAGTTTGTTTTAATAGCTCGCCTTTCAATTCAAAAATCAAGAAACAAAAGCGATGGAATTACTGCCGCCGGAAGTGCGCGAAAATTTGCCGAAACTCTACGCGCAAGAGGGAATTGACGATCCCGTCGTTCACCTTAAATTTTTCTTTCCAGCCGCCGATTGGACGTGGTTCGTCACTGAAGGACAACCGGAAGGCGAAGACTTTACCTTTTTCGGTTACGTCATCGGTATGACGCGCGAATGGGGATATTTCAGCTTGCGCGAGCTTAAAGAAATCAATGTTTATCATTTGACGGTCGAGCGCGATTTATTTTTCAAGCCGGAAAAAATGAGCGTTTGTTTATCGCAATGGAAAAGCGAACGCAGCGCGTCCGACGGAAATTTTTGATTCGCTGTCAACACATACCTTTCAACCATTATTTGTTCGTAAAACGAAAAAGAAAGCGGTCGGCAATCGGCGCAAAATTTGAGTTCTGTTTGGTCAAAAAAATTATGAACGCCAATCAAATATCCGAACAAGTTTCGGCGGAATCCGCGCTGAACGGCGGAGCGAATCCGCTCGCGTCTGCGCTTCTCAAAAATTTCTTTAGCAAAAAGCCGACAATGAACGACGAGAAAATTTCCGAAAATGTCAGCGAGAATGCGGCAGAGCAGGGAAGCGAAGAAGCAAACGCGGTCGCCCAGATTTTAACGCGCCTCGAAAACAAAAAAGAGCGAGCCGCAGTGAATCTCGGCATCGGCGCGGAAGAAGTCGAAACGATGCCGTTCGATTTGTCGCAGCTCGAAACCGAAGGCATTTTTCTGAATATTGATACGAGAGGCTTCGGCGCATTGCAAAAGCAACTCGATTGGAAATCGCTCGGCGTTGAATTGCCCGAACAAACCAGCGTCAGCCTCAGCGCGCCGCGTGCCGGTCTCCTGCCCGACATCTACCGCAAAAAACTGCTGCGCGGCGCGGCGCAGGCGCACAACGCGCTTAATAAATTCAGCTTTCGATTTACCTTGTGCGAGACCGTTTGGGGAACGAACGAATATAAATGGATTCCGTGGAACGCCTTTGAATCTTTCGAGTCGGAATACAAACAGGCGTGCGAAACTTTGAGCCGCGCGAAGGCGGAAGTGTTGGCGAACTACGAAGAGATTTTGATTTCTTTGCGAGCGAGCTTTACCAAACTCGCCGAGGATTCCGCGCAGCGTCTCGAAGCGACAAACACCGAACCGATCAACCGCGCCGAATTCGTCGCAACCGTCGTCGCCCGCGCAATGGGAATGATTCCGACGTGCGAGATGATACGGGACGGAATGACGATTACGATGAAGCCGAAAGTCATCGTTTTGGGTTCGGAAATGCTCGCCGAGCAAAAACGAAGCCGTGAATTGAATTTGGAAACGGCGAAAATCGAAGCCGAGACGCAAGCTGTTCGTGCCGAGTCGGACACGAAAACGCGCATCGAGCAACTGAAGCTCGTCGAATTTGAACGCGAGCAAAGGCGCGAACAAGAAGTCAAAGAGCGAATCCGGCAAATGAAAATCGAAGCCGCGCGCGAGGCAGCCGCCGAAGCCGTGTCGCCGATCCGCGAAGGCTTGAATCAAATCACGGCGAAAATCTACGAAGCGGCGAAAGAAATGGCGGCGAAAATGCAGTCTGCCGATTTTGTTCCCGGCTCGCTGGCGAAACGCGCCAGACAGATGTGCGAATGGTATGAGCTGATGAATTTCACGCAGGATAATTCGCTCGAAGAAGTTTTGCAGCGTCTTCAAGATGCCGCCGAAAGAGATGCAAAATTGCGCTCGCCAGCCGAAATGCAATCAGCATTAAACAACGTTCTGCGCGCGACGACTTTAAATACGAAACGCCTGCTCGACGAAGACCGTCTTTCCGCACTTGAATTATAAATTTTTAACCTTTCGCCGATTTTCGTTTATGCCCAGAATCGTCCGCGCCGAATTTTTGAGTTATTACAATGCACGCCGCAACAGCGACAAATTATTCAACGTCTTTGTGATCGAAGACGACGGCACGTTTCGCGCCGTCAGCGAACACGGCAGACGCGGAAACCTTCTCATCCGCGACACGCTTTGCACCAGAGCGACGCGAGATTTCGCCGATAGTAAACTGCGCCAAAAACTAACAGCCAAGCGCAATCACCGCGAAACGCCTTACACCGACGAGCCTTTCGGCTTCAATTACAGCGGACTCGTCAGAGAATATGGTTACAGCAGACGGACGGAAGATGACGCATTAGATTCAAACCAGACGGCTCAACCGACGACGGCGACGAGGAGCGCGACAGCGACAAAAGCGAACGTCATCGCGTTTCCCGTCGCTAAAAAAGAAACGCCGCGCTCAAAACCGAAACTCACGGGAATCATCAATCAGGAGCAGTTCGATTCACTGGAAATTTAGAAAAACAAAAAAAGCGGTTGCTAATATCAGCAATCGGAATATTGGAAAAAATCAACACCGAAAATTAACTCCCGTAGAAAAATAATGCCGGAAAATCAACAAACAGCTAAAAGTGTCGAAAAATTTTTAACCGAACTCGATTTACGAATTCGCGCCCGTTATCCGCTCATCAGCGTTACGACTTATGAAGAAGAGCGCGTCAGAGAATGTCTCAAAGATTTGGTTTTCCGGGAAAAGCACAAAGGCAAACCGCTTTATTTTTGGAGTCGCACGAGCGGTTTGCAAAAAACTGTTGACGAGAAGGAAGGCGTTTTGCTTCATCCGCAGCCAGTCGGCGACACCGACGATCCGGAAAGCGTTTTGAATTTTATTGCGAGTCAGGAAATCGGAATTTTTCTGCTCTGCGATTACGCGCCGTATATCACGCCTTACGGTCAGGAAGACGCTGGCTTAGTGCGCCGCCTGCGCGAGATAGCTTGGAAATTAAAAGCGGTAAAGTCAACGATTCTTTTTGTCGGACCGCAGTTTCCCGATTTGAAAACGCTCGAAAAGGAAATCACGAATATCGAACTCGAACTGCCGCAGGAGAGCGAAATTGAGGACTCAATCGAATTGCAGCTCGACCGTTTCAAAGAAGACCCGCGCCTCAGCATTGATTTGACCGATGATTTGCGAAACGGATTGCAGCAGGCACTTCTCGGTTTGACCGCCGGCGAAATCAGCAACGTTATCGCCAAGGCGGTGATTAGCTGCAAAGGCTTAAACAAGGATTCGATAAACGTCATTCTCGAAGAAAAAAAGAACGTCATTCGCGGCAGCGGCTCGCTCACCTATGTTCATCCAGAACCGGCGAACTCTTTGGGCGGCTACAAAGAACTGCGGGCGATTTTAGAACGCGCCGCCTACACCTTCAGCCCGCAAGCCAAAGCCAGGCACGTCGAGCCGTGTAAAGGAATTTTGCTCGTCGGGCTTCCGGGCTGCGGCAAAGATTTGTGCAAGCGCGTCGCGTCTTCGATTACGAACCGTGCGCTGCTCGATTTGGATTTTGGCTCGATTATGGGCGAAGGCGGCGGCGTGATCGGATCATCGGCGATGTCAATCAAACGCGCTTTGAATATCGCCGGAACGATTAAAGGCATCTTGGGAATTTCCGAGTTTGAAAAAGCCGTGTCTGGAATGAAGTCGTCGAATAAAACCGACGGCGGCGAAACGGCGCGGACGATTTCATATTTGCTGAACTGGATGCAGGACAACAAAGACGTGCTGGTTTTCGCCACCGCCAACGAGGTGCGCGAGTTAGAAAGCGAGCAATTTCGCATCGGCAGATTTTCTTACATTCATTTTGTTGATTTGCCGCAAGCCGAAGATCGAAAGGAGATTTTCAAAGTTCATCTCAACAAACGCGCGCTTTCTCCCGAACAGTTCGATTTGGACAAACTAGTTGATAAATCAAAAGATTTTTCAGGCGCGGAAATCGAAGGCGCGGTCAAAGACGGCGTTCTCGAAGCGTTCATTGACGGCGACCGCGCGGCGGAAACGCGCGACATTATAAAAGCGATTGACAACATCACGCCGACGGCGCAAATGATGAGCGAGAAAATCGAAGAAATCCGCAACTGGGCGCGGAAAAATATCAAAGGCTTCGGCGCGAAAGAAAACAAAGGCGCGCTTCAGCTTCCAGCGAGTGCTGCCCGCGCCATCGAGATTTAATCAAGACATTTTGAACTTCGGCGCAAATCGTTTTTAAGCTGGTGAGCGTGGAGTCAAAACTACATATTTCGCCGCGATTCGGGCGAGAAAAAACGGAGAAAAAATGAGTAAATATATGGCTTTCGACGCGGAGGCATTTGCTAACCGCGATCTTTTGACTGAAGCCCTCAAAGAAATGGGCTTCGAGGAAATCACAGTCGGCACAGACTTGCCGCTGCAGGGTTGGGATAAACGCGACAACCGCGTGGCTGATGTCGTCATTCGCCGCGGCGATGTGAAAACGCATCGTCTTTACGGCGACATCGGTTTTCAGAAAACGGCGAAAGGCTATGTCGCCATTCTGGACGATATGGATTTGGATTATCATCTGGGGCGCGATTTTATTCGCCGTCTGCAAACGCAGTATCACGAAGCGACGGCGCGGAAAATGGCGAAGAAATTAAACGGCACGCTCATCAAAGAGCGCATCGGAAACACCGTCAAAATCAGAGTCAAATTTTAAGGAGGCGAAAGAAACGAGAAATGCCGGAAATCGAATTTAACATCAACACCGAAACGGGCGAGTGCCAGACGGAAATTAAAGGCGTGCAAGGCGCGGCGTGTGAGAAAACTGCGCAACAATTAAAGCAACTGTTGGGCAATCCGACGGTTGACCAAAAAACAAAAGATTATTTTGCCAAGCCGGAAATCAAGCGGCAGGTCAAAGGCAAATGAACGAAGCGGAAATAGTTCTTATTCTCGAACCGGACGCGGGTCGCGTAACAGTCGAAACGTCGCGCGCTTCGGCAAACCTGGCAAAAGAAATCGAGCGCGATTTGGGGCAGGGAAGTGTCGTAAATTGCGCTCGACCGATTTCAAGAGATGAAAAATCGGCGGCAGGTATTTCGGGCAAAGCGATGCCGGATGCAGATAATCAACATCTGTATCTTTTTCGTCTTTATCACGATTCGATTGTTGACGGTTTCGGGCGCAGAAGCGTCGTGCAATTTGCCGGATGTTCTATCCGGTGCATCGGATGTTACGTTCCTGAAACTCACGAGCGCGAGAACGGGCAAATAACTTCGATTGATGAAATCGTCCGGGCGATTGACGCCGAGCGCGAGCGGCACGACGGCGTAACCGTTTTGGGCGGCGAGCCGTTCGACCAAGCTGCGAGTTTGGAAACTTTGGTCGAGAAGCTCAAAGCGAAAAACTATCACGTTACCGTTTATACGGGCTACACGCTCGACAACTTGCTGGCGCGGGAAAGTGAAAATGTGAACCGAATTTTAGCAAATATTGATTTGCTGATTGACGGCGCGTTTGACCGCAACCTGTCGAAAAACGCCGGAGAATACCGCGGCTCAAGCAATCAAAGATTGATTTTTCATCCGATTACGAGACTAAAAATGAACGACGGCAAAACGAATTTAAAGGCAGGCGACGATGAAAAACGAAAACAGTCTGAAGCAGAGTTCAATCACTTTATGGCTGAGTATCTCGATGAAGGCTGGTCGCCGACCAAATGCCCGAACGGTTGCGTCGTCGAGCCGGACGGCGTTTGTCCGCACAATTTCAAAAGCGTCGCACTCGAACTCGGTTGATTTGAGAAGAAGCGCGAAACTTCAAAAGCGCGAAGAACACAAAAATTATGGAAGCGATTATTAACTCGAAAAAACTAAAAGAGCAGGTCGGAGCGTTGCAGGGAATTTTAGCGCGAAAAAATACGATTCCGGCTTTAAGCAAAATCAAAATTGACGCGCTCACGAGCGGCGATTTGGTGATGACGGCGACGGATTTAGATGTTTCTTTGATTATCGAAGAAGAAACCGACATCTTGCGTCCCGGCTCGATTTGTCTGAGCGGCAAAAAGCTCGGCGACATCACCGCGACGTTTCCTAACGAGCCGATTCATCTCAGGCTTGACGACAAAGGCGAAAAAGTCGAATTTCGCGCCGGGCGTTTCGTCAGCAAACTCGCCGGAACGGAAAGCGAGCAGTTCCCTGAAGTTCCGCGCGTCGCGGGCGAAGCCGTCAAACTGTCAGCGAGCATTTTCTACGAAGGCTTGCGGCGCACGGCTTTCGCTTTGACTGAAGATAATCAGCGTTTTACTTTAAGCGCGGTTTTACTCATTGTTGAGGACTCTGGATTGAAAATGGTCAGCACAGACGGGCATCGGCTCTGCTATTTCCGAATGGCGACGAGTGCCGGCGCGGGAAACAATTTGCGCTGCCTGATTCCGAAGAAAGCCGCCGACGAACTCAAAGGCTTGCTGTTAGGCGAAATCCGCGCGAGTAGTCAAGCCGAAGTCAAAATCAAAAAGGGAAGTCAATTAGAATTTTCAATCGGCGGCAAAACGATGACGGCGCGCGAACTGACCGGCACATTTCCGAATTGGGAAATGGTTCTGCCTAAAAATTTCACGGCTTTTGCTGAAATCAACCACAGAGAATTACGCGAAGCCTTAACGCGCGTCGGCGTGATGGCGGATGACAAAAACCGCCGCGTCGAATTTGAATTTTTCGCCGACCGCGTGATTCTTAAAACCGAATCGCCCGAAACCGGAAATTCAACCGAAGAGGTTAGTTGCGCCTTTCAAAGAATTGCGGACGTAGATGCGGCAAGCGAAACTGCGAACACGGGCGACACCTTGAAAATCGCCTTCAACACAAAATACCTGACAGATTTTTTCTCGCTGCACCCGTCGGGAAAAGACGGAAGAATTATCTGGAAGTTTGGAAGCGCAAACGCGCAGACCGAAATGACGTTTGAAGGCGAGGAACGATTGTTTTCTTATATTTTAGTTCCTTTGAAGAAATAGCCGTTTCGGAGAGTGAAGTCGAAAACCATTCTCCGTCAAAGAAAAATGCGTTTTCCTAATCAGTCTTTATCGTCAATTTCAAAAACGCTTATCAAGCCGTCTTCAAACGTAAAAATCTGCCGAACCGTTTTCTCAAGCACGAGCTTTCCCGCTAAATCTCGAACAATCTGATGAACGGTCACGACGCTTCGATTAGCGTCGTCGCGTTCAAATTCAAGCGGCTCAAGCTGCGGCTGGAGCGTCTCGAACTGCCGCCGCCAATACTCGCGCACGTTATCGCGCCCGTAGATGAAGCCGCCTTCCATTCCGTTCGCCCATTTCACGTCCGGTTTCATTAGCGAGAGAATCGTTTCCGTTTCGCGCCGGTTAAATGCGTCGTATAAATTTTGCAGGAATTGTCGTCCTGAAATTACATCTTCCATAGTAACCTAAGGATACTCTCTAAAGATGAAGATCCGATAACGGTCGGCGCGGTCGGATTGTTGCGTCTGCCCGACACCGTGTTGGCGAAATCAAGGCGCACCTCTCCGACGACGAGTTTAAAATTTTTCGTGTCTAATTTAAGAGTCGTATAATTTTCACTGTCCGCTGTCCATTATAAACTTTCACCTGTAACTCTCAAAATATATTTGACGGGTTACAAAATTAAGATTTAGTATGTAACTTACAAATTCATTATTGAGGGTTACAAAAATGATTGCAAGAATATGGCACGGCGCAACCGAAACTGGCAAAGTGGACGAATACTTTGATTATTTGAACAAAACAGGTGTTCCCGATTACCGCGCGACAAAAGGAAACCGCGGTGTATTTATTTTGCGCCGCATTGAAAATGATGAAGCGCATTTTCTGCTTTTAACGCTCTGGGAATTCGTCGAAGCGATAAAGGATTTCGCGGGCGATGAAATCGAGCGAGCGCGATATTACCCGGAAGATGAAAAGTTTTTGCTCGAACTCGAACCGAATGTTCGACATTATGAAGTTTTGGATTAAAGGCGAAACGAAAAGTTTATATGAAAGGAATTTCGGTCATCAGTGCGCCGTCGAATTTAGGCTTAAAACCGCAAGTCGGCGGGAAACTCTCCGGCGTTAATAAACTGCCCGGAGTTTTATTAAAAAACGGGTTGCTGGATAAATTGAATGCCGAGTTTCAAGCCGAAATTGCCGTGCCAATCTACGATTCGCAAAAAGACGAACGGACATCCATTCTCAACCCGCACCAAATTCGAGAGTTTTCTCTGCGATTGGCTAAAGAGGTGGAAACAGCAATCAGGAGTAATCTTTTTCCGCTGGTTTTGGGCGGCGATTGCAGCATTTTATTGGGAAATATGCTGGCGTTAAAGCGTGTGGGGCGTTACGGCTTGTTTTTTCTCGACGGACACGCCGATTTTTACTTGCCGGAGCAATCGGAAACCGGCGGCGTTGCCGGAATGGATTTGGCTTTTGCGACCGGCAGAGGTGATCAGCTTTTGAGCGACATTGACGGTAAAAAACCGCTCGTGCGCGATTGCGATGTCGTCGCGTTCGGTTTCCGCGATGCCGAAGAATCCGCGCGACTTGGAATGCCGAAATTGGCGGAGACCGAAATAACGTCATACAGCTTACCGAAAATCAGAAAAATCGGAACTGCGAAAGCCGTCCGAGAAGCTCTGCGTAACCTGCAAAACGAAAATCTCGACGGATTTTGGATTCACATTGACGCGGACGTTCTGGATGACCGCGTGATGCCCGCCGTTGATTCGAGACAGCCGGACGGTTTGAATTATGAAGAATTTGTTGAAGTGTTAAAAATTCTTCTCGCTTCCAAAAAAGCAGTCGGGATGCACGTCGGAATTTTCGACCCTGATATGGACGCGAACGGTAATATCGCTAAAAATTTTACTGCTGGTATTGTTGAAAGTTTCAAATTTAAATCATAGGAATTTTAAGCCGAAGCGATAAAAGGAGAAAAGGGAAATGAGTCAATCGGCAATGATTGAAGTTTTGCAAGTGAACGAACCGCTACCCGAATTGGCTGAAAAGTTGCAACTTTTCGGGCAGTTCGTCGGCAGTTGGGATGCGAAAGTCATCAACTACAAACCGGACGGAACATTGCAAACCGTCGAAGCCGAATGGCATTTCGGCTGGGTTTTGGAAGGTCGCGCGATTCAAGACGTTTGGATTGCGCCGAAACGCGCTTTGCGTCCTTTGATGCCGAACGCGCTCGGCGATTACGGCGCGACGCTTAGATTTTACGATGCGAAGATTGACGCTTGGCATTCGACTTGGATTGGACTAGTTAAAGGTTTCGTAATTCCGTTTATTGCGCGTCAAATTGACGACGAAATAGTTTTGGAAGGCAGACTCGAAACCGGAACTCAGATGAAGTGGATTTTTTCGGAAATCACGAAAGATTCGTTTCGCTGGCGTTCGGTGGAATCAAATGATGATTGGACGACCAAGCGCAAAGTTCAGGAAATGTTTTGCCGCCGCCAAAAATAGGATTAAGCGGGCTGTGTTTGGCTGTCGGTCTGGTTGAACGAAAGAAAAGCGGCTCTTGCCGGAACGACAATTTCGGCGGAAAATCTGAGTATGACCGACGAAATATCAAGTTTTACACCCGAAGAAATGCAGATACGGCGGGCAAACGAATCCGACGCAGACGCGCTCGCCTTGCTCGCGGCGGAACTCGGTTATCCGACCGAAGCCTCGCAAGCGCGGACGAGATTAATTGACATCAACCGCGCCGGCGATGCGGTTCTCGTCGCCGCCTTTAACTCAAAAGTCGTCGGAATGATTGTGCTGCACCGCACCGGATTTCTGCATCGCCCGCCGGACGGACGCATTTCGACGCTGGTTGTGTTTGAAGAGTTTCGCGGTTTTGGAATCGGGGCGCGTCTCGTTGCAGCGGCGGAAGCCGTTTTCCGCGAATGGGGCTGTGAGCGTGTCGAAGTCACGAGCGGCGCGAAACGCGAGGCGGCGCACAAATTTTATAACCGTGAAGGATACATCGAGCAGCCCAAACGATTCGTCAAAACGCTTGCGCGTTCGGCTTCATAACTTTAGAATGACAATCTGCGCCGGTTAAATTTTCCTTTTGCCGTAGTTGAGAATAAATTCGCACCGCAACGACTGATATAGCCAAAGCGAATAAACTAAGGCTTGACGGCTTCGACTTCGAGCCGCACCATCGGGACGTGAACTAAGTTCTGCTCGTCGGGCGGATGCTTTTCAATGTATCGTTCGACAAATTCCGCGACGAATTGCTCGCCTTTTTCTTCCGGCACTGGCTCGACGTATGGAAGCCACGTTATGGAAATCCATTTAGCTAATCCGGTTTTGCGGTCGTGCGTCATATCTTTCGGAATCAGCTCGACGCGAAGCGGTTTCAGCCCCGATTGTTCGAGCAGTTTTCGATATTCCGCTGCCTCGTAAAAGCCGAAAGGAAATTTGAAATCGAGAAAAAACTCGCGCCACTTTTCCGATTCAATCATTCGGTCGAGAATTTCCAAAACGAACGCGGCATTGCCCGCGCCGCCCATTTGCAGCAACGCTTTGCCGCCCGATTTGAGACTTTTAGCGATTCCTTTGAGAACCGGCGAATGCTCGCGCACCCAGTGCAGAGCCGCGTTTGAAAACACAACGTCGAATTCATTTTGAAAGGGCAAATTGCGAGCGTCGGCGATTTGAAATTTTAGATTCGGGTGTTTTTCCTTTTCGTATCTCTGCCGCGCGAAACGAATCATATTTTCCGAACTGTCAACGCCGAGCGCGAAGCCTTCAGGCAATCGCCGGGCGATTTCGGCAGTCATTCGTCCGTCTCCGCAGCCGATGTCAAGCGCGTTTTCATCTCCGTTCAAAGCGAGCTTTCCGATTAATTCCGTCGCCCATTTCGCTTGTTCGGACGAGGCTTTGAGATACTCTTCCGCATTCCAGTTGTAAGTTTGCTTGTTCATTGTGGTCTAGCCCGACATAACAAAAATGGCACTTTTAATGCCCGCGTTCCAAGTTATTATTACAGACGGGGAAATTTTAGAAAAATGCGCGAAACCGAACAGCGATTTATCTTAATCGTCAGTCTGTGGCTCAAAAGCGATGATGTTTCGGCTTTCGAGGCATACGAACGACGCGCGGTGCAGCTTCTCGAAAAATACGGCGGGCGCATCGAGCGCGTCGTTCGCGTCCGAAAACAAACGGACGAAAAGGACGCGCCGTTTGAGATTCACGTCGTCAGTTTTCCGAACGAAAACAAGTTTGCGGATTATCTCGCAGATTCGGAAAGAGGGAAATTAGCCGATTTGCGCGACAGAATCATCGCTCGCACCGAAACCGTTTCGGGTTTTGACGTGAGTTATTTCTGAAAGACAAGTGGTTTACACAAAAATAGTTTTATGAAATTCGCCAAATACACATTTTTAATCGCCGGAATTTACGGCTTGTTCGCGCTCGTGCCGATGTATTTTTTGAAAGATTACGTCGGACAGGAAAACCCGCCCACGATAACGCATCCAGAATTTTTTTACGGTTTCGTCGGCGTAGCTCTCGCGTGGCAATTCGTGTTTTTGATAATTTCCCGCGACTCGGCGAAATATCGCCTGCTGATGCTGCCTTCGATTTTGGAAAAGCTGGCGTGGGGCGTTCCGGTTTTGATTCTTTATTTGCAAAACCAAGTTTCCGCTTCGATGTTGGGAGTGGGAATGATTGATTTTTTATGGAGCATTTTATTCGTCGCGGCTTATCTGAAGACCGACCGCGTTTGAAACGGTAAAACTTTTATGCAGACGTTGGAAACAATAAGACAACTTTACGATTACAACCTTTGGGCGAACCGCGAATTTACGGAGTATTTCGGGCGCGCGCCGCAGCCGAACGAAAAGGCGATTCGTGTTTTCGCGCATCTGCTCGTCGCCGAAAAAACCTGGCTCGCGCGAATCTTAAATGAAAATTCGGACAACACGGGAGCAAACTTTTGGGCGGGCGAGACGCGCGAACAATGCGCCGCTCTATTTGCAGAAAATCGGTTGGTTTTCGACGAATTTTTCGCGGATTTAACCGAAGAAAAACTCGACGCGAGCTTCGCTTATAAAAACAGTCGAGGCACGGCATTCGAGAACACGCCGCGCGAAGCCTTGACGCACGTTTTTCTGCATTCGATGTATCATCGCGGGCAAGCGGCGCAGGCGATTCGCCTCGCCGGTGACGCGCCGCCTTCGACCGATTTTATTCAGTATCTCCGCAGGTAAAGAATAGGAAAAGCGAAAACAAAATAATACAAAATTTCGCCTTTGGAATTTATAAGAATACCTCACGCATTTTCTCTGTGCAGCGCGATGCCGCACGCCACCAGCAAGATGCCGCACGCCTCGAAAGCGGTCGGTATTTGGCGCAGAATTATAATGCCGATGATTGCGGCGGACGCGGGCAACAATGCCAGAAGAAGCGAAAATGTCGAACGCGGCAATCGCGCCATCGCCATCTGGTCGCAGACGTATGGAATGACCGACGAGCAAACGCCGACACCGATTCCCGCCAATAGTAAATACGGTTGACTGAAAGCGGGCATCGCGCCGCCGATGCCAATCGGAAAGACTGTTAGGAGAGCAATCAGCATCGCCATTCCGAGACGATCAATCCCTTCCGCGCCGCCGTCTCGCGCGATTCGGTGTCCTAACACGATATACAACATAAACAGGGAGCAGTTGGCGAAAGCGAACAAAAGCCCCAACGGTTCGCCGCCGAATCGAACGCCGGTCAAAAGCCAACCGCCGAGCGCGGCGAAAACCAGCGCGGCGATGTTGCAACGGGTTCTCGCGCCGAAGGCGGCAAGCGTAATCGGAACGATGAATTCGATTGCGCCGACCGTGCTGAGCGGAAGTCTGGCGATAGCCTCATAAAAACAGACGTTCATCAATCCCAAAACTAATCCTAAAGCAAATAAAATACGAATCTGCGCCCGCGTTTGCGCGGCGAGAATTTTCCAAGGTCGCCGCCACAGCGAGAAAACGATTGCCGCGCTCGCTATCCGCAGCCAAGCCACTCCGCCGACGGAAACTTCGGCGAATAAAAGCACGGCGAACGCCGGTCCGAGATAATGAAAGACGGCGCTGACGAAAAAGAAAACGTGCGGCGGAATACAATTTGTTAGAGATGTTTCTTCGACGGACGTTTTGATAATTCGCGCGCTTTCGGCAGTGTTTGGTTTCATCGTTCACGCCCCATCATTCGCGCCATTTTTTCGCTGCGAAGCGAGCCGATTGCCGCGTCCGGCGGAAACACTTTGTTAATCATATCCAGCTCGTCCGTGTCGAGCATTACGTTCAAAGCTCCGAAGTTTTCCTCAAGATATTTCCGCCGTTTCGTCCCCGGAATCGGTATCACGTCCTCGCCCTGCGCCAACACCCAAGCAAGAGCCAACTGTGCGGAAGTGCAGTTTTTTTCACCAGCGATGCGCCTGATAATTTCAACCAGTTTGAGATTTTTGACAAAATTTTCTCCCTGAAAACGCGGTATGCGCCGCCGTAAATCGTTTTCGGGAAAATCATCCGGGCTTTTGATTTGTCCGGTGAGAAAGCCTGAGCCGAGCGGCGAATAAGGAACAAATCCGATTCCCAGCTCACGACAGACGGGAAGAATTTCCGTTTCAATATCACGCGCCCATAAACTGTATTCGCTTTGCAGAGCGGCAATCGGATGAACGGCGGACGCGCGGCGCAGCTCGTCGGCGGTAGTTTCGGAAAGACCCAAGAAACGCACCTTGCCTTGCGAAACTAGATTGCACATCGCGCCGACGCTTTCTTCAACCGGCACACGCGGGTCAACGCGGTGCAGATAATAAAGGTCAATCACGTCCGTTTTCAGACGGCGCAGACTCGCTTCGCAGGCTTCGTAAATGTGCTGCGGCGTGCCGTCTAGCCCGGTAACTTTACCGTCTTCGCCCCAGACGAAACCGCATTTGGTAGCGAGAATCATTTCTTTTCTGCGACCGGCGATTGCCTGCCCGATCATTTCCTCATTATGTCCCGCTCCATACATATCGGCGGTGTCGAAAAAATTGATGCCGAGTTCGACGGCGCGTTCAAGCGTGCGCGTGGATTCCGCATCGTCGCGCACGCCGTAGCCGTGTGAAATGCTCATACAGCCCAATCCGATTGCCGAAACGAGAAGTCCGCTTCGTCCTAATTGTCGCTTTTCCAAAATTATTCTCCTTTTCGTTCGAGATGTATTATGATAACAATCCAGAATGAGGCTTTTACATAGCAAATTTTAGGAAAAATCAGATTTATGACTAAAGAATTAAAGAAAAAACGACTGTTTACTTATAAGCCTGAAGAATCGCTTTCGGATGAGATGAATGTGCGGATTTTGGAAGAGTTGCAGAGTGAACCGAAGCTGCCAATGACTGAACTTGCCCGCCGCGTCGGGCTTTCGTCTCCGGCGGTAACGGAGCGCGTGCGGCGGCTTGAGGAAACCGGAGTGATTCGCGGCTATCGTCTCGACATTAATCCGGTCGCGCTCGGATTGCCGATTGCCGCGTTCGTGCGGATTCGCCCCGCAGCCGGACAGCAACTATATAAAATCGCGGAACTCGCGGCGAGCATTCCCGAAGTGGCGGAGTGTCATCGCGTAACGGGCGAAGATTGTTTTATCTTGAAAGTTTATTTGCCGAGTCTCGAACAGCTCGACCGCGTTCTCGACCTTTTTCTCCAGTTCGGTAATACGACGACTTCGCTTATTCAATCATCGCCCGTTCCGCCGCGCGCCGCGCCGCTGCCGGAAGAGTAAAATGAAATGTTTGAAGAATACAGATAGGGAAACGTCTCCGTAAGTTTAAAGGTTTTCTTTGGTCGGCATTTTTATTCCGGCAAAGCGGCGACGGCTTCGATTTCTATCATCAGTTCTTCTCTGGCGAGCTTTCGCACTTCTACCAGAGTGCTTGCCGGCGGCGTTTTTGTATTCACATATTTATCGCGCACTTCGCGTAGAGCCGCCAGTTGCGAGATGTCGGTTACATACATATTCAATTTAACGACATTATCGAAACTCGCTCCAACGGATTCGAGCGCGATTTTTAAGTTCGCAAAAACCTGTTCGGTTTGAGCGCGGAAATCGCCGCGCCCGACGATGTTGCCCGAAGAATCAAGCGCAATTTGTCCGGCGATATAAACCGTTCGCCCGCCCGCGACTTCGACGACGTGCGTATAACCGGGCGGTTTTGCAAGATTAGCCGGATTGAGGAATCGCACTTTCGGTTTCATTTTTGATTTGCT
>CAXTMQ010000001.1:33417-79536 GCA_964245305.1 uncultured Pyrinomonadaceae bacterium | reverse complement strand
GCTCTGCTTGGCGACGACTTTTCGATTCGAGGAGTTGTTTTTGTTTTGAGCGTTTGAGGTTTGAATGCCAACGACGGTTAAAGCTGAAAACGTGACCAGATAAAGTAAAATTGATTTCATACTCAAATTATATTCGCCGCGCGAATACTTCCGCTTTTATTCGCGTTCTGTTTTCTAATATTATTCATCAACCTTCCACGCCGGATTGTAACCGATTTCCCAAAGATGTCCGTCAGGGTCTCGGAAGTAACCGCCGTAACCTCCCCAAAAACTTTTTTGCGCGGGTTTAATAATTTTCGCTCCCGCTTTTTCCGCTTGTTTCAGTATCAGGTCAACTTCCTTCTCGCTATTTACAAAATGTCCGATTGAAAATTCAGTCGTGCTTTCCGGCTGTTGCTTCAGCCCGCTGTCCCACGCTAAGTTTTTTCTTTCGTAAAGCGAGATTCTCATTCCGTTGTCAAGGTCAAAAAGCACTATCGCGCCTTTTTCAAATTCAGTTCCCACAATGACCTGTGTTTGCCAGCTAAAAGCGTCTCGGTAAAATTTCAAAGAATCGTTTAGGTCGTTCACTCCGAGCGTTAGAATATGTATTCGTTGTTTCATTTTTATCGTAGTTTTTAAAGGTTTTTCATTTTCCTTTTTTGCTTTCCAATTCTCCGCATCTTGGCGGTTCAGCTTTTCTTAATTCGATCTGACGTTAATTCAATTACTCATCAAACCAAAGTGAAACCGCCGCACTTCAAATCCAAACATCATTCGGCGCGGTTCGCTCGCCGCCTTCGCCTCCGGTATTCGGCACGCCGCGCGGTTCAATCAAGAGCAATTTAACTTCACGCTCGGCATAAGGTTTATGCTCGACACCTTTCGGGACGACAAACATTTCTCCGCTCGCAACCGTCACTGCCCCGCCGTCGCGGAAATCTATTCGCAGCTCGCCTTCGATGACGATGAAAGTTTCGTCGGTTTCCTGGTGGTCGTGCCAGACGAAATCGCCCTGCAATTTAACGACTTTGAATTGGTAATCGTTCATTTCCGCAACCACTTTCGGCAGCCACTGTTCGTTGAAAAGTCCGAACTTTTCCTGAAAGTTAATTGATTTATAGTTCATACGTCTTCACCCTTATTTGATAATACTCGCCGGTCAGTTAGGCGGCGACCTGTTCAGATGGAGATTTGCTCCCAGTCTTTCTTCAGCATCAACTCTTCTATTCTGAAGGCGTGAAGCATCTCGTGCAGCAGAAGATGCCTGAACATTATCAATACCGAGTAATGGCTGAACGCTTCGTGTTCCGCCGTCCGCTGCCAATCTTCTACAGATAGCTGTTTCAAACGCTCGACGAGGCGCGCTCGTTCTCGCACATATTCCTCAAATGCTTCGTCTAAATCAATGTCTAGCAGCGAGCCGGCTTCCTCCTCCGGCGTTTGAACCATAGACCTTATGTAAGGTGCAGGTTCGGAGAGCATCAACTCCAAGCGTGAGAGGAAAGCGGCATCGCCGGTAGATATGTGGCAAGCATTTTCGTGGATTGACCATTTGCCGGGGCTGGGGCGACGCTTCAGAATCTGCGGCGGCACTTCGCGCACGAGGCTGATAATAATATCAGGCGCGCCCTCTAAAGCGGCTATCAAGGTTTGCGTATTTTTCATAATTTCCTCCGAGTTTCGTGATGCCGATAACCCGCCGAACTTTTGTATTATACGGAATTTTCTGCGTGTATTTTCGTTAATTTATAAAACATAAAACTCCGCTCTTACGAACTGCGAATTCCGACGCAAATATAATAATTGATGCTTGAGAAAAAATTGCCTTCGTTTGCCGCTTGGTTTAATTGTTCGAGCCATTTTCGGCATTCTTCCGCCGTGATTTCTCCCGCCTCGCGCGCCGCGTTTGCGATTCTTTCAGCCATTCCGAAGAGATACGAAGATTTTTCCGTGTCAACGTGAACGAGCGTTTCCGTTCTGACTTTCATTAACCCAGCCGCGCGAAAAAAACGATTCAGCCTGCGTCCCGTCCAGCCGTCGGCGTAACGCTGGTCGCTGTTGAAACGCACGATTCGTCTGGTCAATTCGCGCATCGGGTGGTCAATCGTCCAAGTGTCACCGTCTTGGTCGCAAGATATGACGCGCCCGCCGTCGCCGCGCACGACGCGCGTCATTTCCGCTAAAGTCTGTTGCAGAACGTCCGGCGGCAAATGAATCAAAACCGTTTGCGCCAGGCAAGCGTCGGCAGTTTCGCTTTTCAAAGATAACCGCTCGGCGGATTCTGTTTTCACGGTTGCCGCAAGATTTTCGGCATCGAGACGCGCCCGCGCTGCTTCCGCCAAAACAGGCTGCGGTTCGATGCCGATTGCTTTTCCGTCTTTACCGACCGCCTGCGCTAAATCGCACAGCAATGCGCCGGTTCCGCAGCCGATTTCGATTGCCGTGTCGCCGGAGTTCAAATTCGCCAACTGAACGAGCCGCTTTCGTAAAGCGATTTGGTCGGTCGCCGCCGAGCGCAAATTGAGCGCGGCAACCCACATCCGCGCGGTTTCCGAATCCCAAGACGCGGCATCTTTGAAAGCGTCGAATGTTCCGAACGCAGTCGGCGAATCTTTCATTTTATCTTTCATTTCGCTCTGCTTGTCTTGGACGCTTTGGCTCAAATGGGCGGAGGTGAAAGCAGTCGTCCGCGTCCGCACGTCCGTTGAATTGGCGCGAGAGCGCGTTTGTAAAAATAAGCCGCATTTTAATTCTGTTGGTTCGGCGATTCGGTGCTGTTTTTCATATACCGGCGCATCATCGCAATTCGATTCTCGACATCGGGCGTTCTCAACACTAACGGTTCAAGATTTTTCAAATAAAAATACGGCGGCAAACCCGGAATGGCGCGAAGTTCGGCGAGAAACGGCTCAAGTTTAGCGTAGATGCCGATGTGTTCGGTGTTGATGTCGTTGAACATCTGCTCGTCAATCGCGCCGTGATTAACGAATGCCGCCGCCATATCCCAGTAGGACGCAACCATTCGGAAGTCCGCGCTATGCTCGTCCGTCAGCACGGCAAAAATGTCCTGCATCGTTTGCGGGTTGAATTCCGTTAAGAACCAAGACCGCGCCCGCCGCATAGTTTCGTCGCGCCGCAGTTCATAAAGCCGAAGAATTAAATTCGCATCTTCCTGTTTGGCATTCATAAATAAATTACTCTCCACGATTCGTAAGTATTACACGCGCACGTCAAAGCGAAGCCGTCGAACTCTGCAATACCACCTCCGTTTTTGACGTATAACTAACTTTAATAGGCTGTAACCGTCTATCGCTTAGTTGACAGTTACAAATCCGTGAATTATTCTAGGCTTGAAACGGGCGATGAGTCTAAAGCGAATTGTTTTTTAATTTTTATAGCTGATTAAATTTTAGAACGAATCGGCTTTCAGACAAGTGCCAATTTTGCGTCCGTTTAACAGACCGCTTTCGGTAAAGGAATTTTATTCTTAATCGGTTTTCTAATCGAAATACAATGAAACTTTATCGAGAATTAGCGAATTGGTGGCAGCTCTTCTCGCCCGCCGGTGAATACGCCGACGAAGCCGCGTCATTCATTAAAATTCTGCAGGAGAACTGCGAACCGCCCTGTCGCACAATTCTCGAACTGGGCAGCGGCGCGGGCAGCAATGCGTTTTATCTGAAAAAAGAATTCGAGATGACTTTGGTTGATCTCTCGCCCGAAATGCTTGCCGAAAGCCGCAAAATCAATCCCGAATTGGAGCATTTCACAGGCGATATGCGCGACGTGCGGCTTAACCGCGCGTTCGACGCGGTTTTTATTCACGACGCGATTTGCTATCTGACAACCGAAGACGATTTGCGCCGGGCGATTGAGACCGCCTATCTTCATTGCAAGCCGGGCGGGATTATTTTGATTGCGCCGGATTACGTGCGCGAAACTTTCAAGCCTTCGACTGAACACGGCGGGCGCGACGGCACGGAAGAAGAAAATCGTTCTTTGCGCTGGTTGATGTGGACCTTCGACCCAAATGTTGAAGATACGACCTATGCGGTTCATTTCGCCTTTCTGCTCAAGACAGGTGAAGTTGTCAGCGTCGAACACGATTATCATATCGAAGGTTTGTTCGCCCGCGCCGATTGGTTGCGCCTGTTCGGAAAAGTCGGCTTCGAGCCGCCGAAAATAATCGTTGATTTATACGACCGCGAAGTTTTTGTCGCGCTGAAACCGAGCGAAGAATAAATTATGAATCAACATCTAAAATCTGATTTGGCAAACGTCGAAACGCTGCTCCAGGCGGCGTTAGGCGAATCCGTTGATTATCTGCAAGGCATAGACGCGCGACCCGTTTCACAAGATGCCGAATCTTACCCGCTGTTAAATCTTCCGACCGAAAGCGTCGGCACACTCGAAGCTCTTTCACTATTCAGAGAACGTTATTCGTCGGGTTTAACGGCGAGCGGCGGAGCGCGTTCTTTCGGCTATGTCGTCGGCGGCGCGACTCCCGCCGCGCTCGTCGGAGACTGGCTGACGAGCGCGTTTGACCAGGATAACGGCGAAGGCATCACGGTTCATTTGGAAGACGAAACGGTTCACCTGCTGCGCCAATTATTCGGACTTTCAGACGCTTATTTCGGCTCGTTCGTTTCCGGGGCAACGATGTCGAATTTCGTCGGACTCGCCGTTGCGAGACAGTGGATTGCAAACAAGCGCGGAGTTGATGTCGCCGTCGAAGGACTTTATCAGCTTGCGCCTATGAAAGTGTTTTGCGGCGCGGCGCACTCAAGCAATTACAAAGCATTATCTATGCTCGGTATGGGACGCGGAAGCGTCATACAGGTTGCGTGCCTGCCCGGTACGGAGGCTTGCGATATTGCCGCGCTCGAAAATGAGTTGCGGAAAAACAGTGGCGAAAACTGCATTGTCGTAGCGAACGCCGGAACAGTGAACAGCACTTCGTTCGACGATTTGACGGCAATCGGTGACTTGAAAAAGAAATACGATTTCTGGCTACACGTTGATGCCGCTTTCGGTCTGTTCGCGGCTTGCTCGCCGAAATTCGCGCATCTGGTCGAGGGAATAGATGTGGCTGACTCAATCGCGGTTGACGCGCACAAATGGCTGAACGTGCCGTATGATTCGGCGATTCAATTTACGAAACATAAACATTTGCAAAAATCGGTTTTCCAGAACAGCAACGCCGCATACCTCGGCGACCACGGTGCAATGACCGATTATATGAATCACACGCCGGAGACTTCGAGAAGACTGCGGGCTTTGACCGCTTGGTTCACGCTGAACGCTTACGGCAAAGACGGCTACCGCGAAATTGTCGAAAGAAATTGTGCAATGGCAAAACTGCTGGCGGAAAAAATCCAAGCGTCCGAGCATTTTGAATTATTGTCGCCGACAAATTTCAATGTTGTCTGCTTTGCGCTCAAATCAAATAAAGGCGAAGCGTCCTCGACCGATGTCGGCAACTTTCTTGCGCGACTGACCGACGACGGCAAAGTTTTTATGACGCCGACCGTTTATCGAAACAGAGCCGGAATCCGCGCCGCTTTATGTAATTGGAGGACGACGGAAACGGATATTGAAATCGCTTGGGACGCGATGCGGCGATGCGTTGCCGAGTGATTTTCAAACGTCATTACGAGAGGAAAATTTATGAACCAACAAATTTCGCTTGACCTGTTTAAAAAAGAATTGCTCGACAGTTTGGAAGAAACGTTCGAGCGGCATCACGGAATTTATCTGGATAAAGGCAATTCGCTTTTGCCGACTTTGGACAGTATTTCCGCCGAAGAAGCGTCGCGTACGGCTGCCGCAAACGGCGCGACGATTGCGGCGCACGTCGAACACGCGCGGCTGTATCTCGACGTTTTGGGCGAGATGATGCGCGCCCGAACGGTTGTGAAAACAAACTGGCGCGAGATTTGGGAAACCGTCGGCGAAGTTTCGCCCGAAGAGTGGGAAGCGAGCAAAGAAAGGCTCGCCGAAAGCTACGGGCGAACAGTCGAAACGATAAAAAATTACGATTCTTGGGAAAACGAATACGGCATCGGCGGAGCTTTGGGCGTGCTTGCTCACACGGCGTATCATCTCGGCGCGATTCGGCAGGCGGCGACCGTTATCAAATCGCCCCGAACCGGCAATTAAATTGCATTTATGGAAAAACAAACATTAAAAGTCGGACTCGCGCAGTTTGCGCCCGTCTGGTTAAATCGCCAAAAGACGATTGAGAAAGCCGTAAAATACGCCGAAGACGCGGCGAAAGAAAATTGCGAAATCGTCGTTCTCGGCGGCGAAGCAGCGGTTGGCGGCTATCCTTACTGGGTTGAACTAACTGACGGAGCGCGTTTTAATTCACCCGTGCAAAAAGAATTTTTCGCCGAATACTCGAATCAAGCGGTGGTCATCGAACGCGGCGATTTGCGGGCTTTTTGCGAGTTGGCGAGAGACAGAAAGATTGCCGTGTATGTCGGCATCGTTGAAAAACCCGCCGAGCGGGGCGAAAGCCTTTACTGCTCGCTCGTTTTTATTGACCGAAACGGTGAAATCAAATCTGTGCATCGCAAAGTGATTCCGACTTATGAAGAACGGCTCGTCTGGGGCATCGGGGACGGAAATGGTTTGCGCGTTCACGCTCTTAACGCTTTTACCGTCGGCGGTTTGAACTGTTGGGAAAACTGGAATCCGCTGGTTCGTGCCGCGCTTTACGGGCAGGGCGAAGATTTTCACGTCTGCGTTTTTCCGGGCGGCGTTCACAACACAGCCGAACTGACGCGCTTTATTGCCAAAGAATCGCGCTCGTTTGCCGCGTCCGTCTGCTGCACGATGCGTAAAGAGGATTTTCCCGCAGAGACTCCCCATCTCGACAAAATTTTAGAAAACGCGCCGGAAGTTTTATACAACGGCGGAACTTGTCTCGTTGCGCGGGACGGCGAATGGATTATCGAGCCGTTCTGCACTGAAGAAAAACTTTTAACGGCGGAAATTGACCACCGCAGAGTGCGCGAAGAACGGCAAAACTTCGATCCGGTCGGGCATTATTCGCGTCCCGACGTTTTGCAGTTAACGGTTAATCGTCGAAGGCAAAGCGTTTTGAAAATCGAAGATTGATTAGAGAAAGCCGAAACACGAATGAAAAATATCCTGGCAATTTGCGGCAGCTTGCGGGCTGAATCGACGAATCTGAAAATTATTAAATACGCTGCAAAAATCGCTGCTAATTCTCTAAAAATCTCGGTTTATCAAGGATTGTCAAGATTGCCCGCGTTTAATCCCGATTTAGACGGCGAAGGCGCGATGCCGCCTGCCGAAGTCGTCGATTTACGAACGCGAATCAAAGAGGCGGACGGCGTTTTGATTTGCACGCCGGAATATGTTTACGCCGTTCCGGGCGCGTTGAAAAACGCGATTGACTGGACGGTTTCGAGCGGCGTGTTTATCAATAAGCCGACGGCTTTAATTACTGCTTCCGGTTTGGGCGAGAAGGCGCACGAATCTTTGCTGCTGACGCTCAAAACTTTGGAAGCGAGAATCGGCGAAAACGCCGCGCTGCACATCTCGCACGCTCGCACGAAAATAAGCGCGAACGGCGAAATAACGGACGCTGCGACGGTCGAAGCGTTGAAATTATTGATCGCATCTTTGACGCAAACAGCGAATGAATAAAGCTAAGAATTCTATTTAATCGCAAGTTATGAAAAGCGGAACGGCAAAAGTGAACGGGACGAAGCTGTATTACGAAACGACCGCACGATAATTGAATGATAATGCCGGAAAATTTTCAGTTCAAAACGTATCCTTTTCGATTGACCGCTCGTTTTATAATCGAGACTAAAGATTATGAATGAGCAAGTGATTTCGCCGGTTTTGCTTCAAGCCCGCGCCGAATTTGAGGAATTAATCAAAGACGTTCGTCCCGAACTTCATCGCTACGTCGCGCGGATGGTCGGGTCGGTCGTTGACAACGAAGATGTCGTGCAGGAAACTCTGGCGAAGGCTTATTACGCGCTGCCGACGCTCGCGCCGGAGGCGAATCTGCGCGGCTGGCTGTTCCGCATCGCGCACAATAAAGCGATTGACTTTTTGCGCGGACGGAAAAATCAAGCGTTTGAACAGGTGGACGAATTTCCGCCCGTCGCGGAACCGGATTTTCCGCTTGAGAAAAAAGAACTCGCCGCAATCGCTTTGTCGGTTTTTCTCGAACTCGCCGTGCGCCAGCGCAGCGCGGTGATTCTCAAGGACGTTTTAGGCTACTCGCTTGCCGAAATTTCTGAAATTCTTAACGCAACCGTTCCCGAAATAAAAGCCGTGCTGCATCGCGGGCGAACACGCTTAAGAGAACTCGCCGAATCCGCCCAAGCAGAAATCAAACCAATTTTCAGCGAAGAAAAAAGAGAGTTATTGAATCGTTACGTTGAGCTGTTCAATCAGCGCGATTTTGACGGCGTGCGCGAGTTGCTGGCGGACGAAGTGCGGCTTGATTTGGTCGGTCGCTTGAAACAAACGGGCGCGGCGGAAATCAGAAACAACTATTTTCGCAAGTATAACGCGAAAACCGATTGGCGATTCGCCGTCGGCACGGTCGAAAACAATCCGGCGATTCTCGTTTATAATCCGCAGGATGAATCACCTGAGCCTTATTATTTTATTACGCTCGAAACGAAGGAAAATAAAGTTACAAACATCCGCGATTATCGTTATGCGAGTTACGTGATAAAAGACGCGAAAATTTCCGCCGAATAAGCCGCCTGATTACATCGAACCGGCATTTATTTGCGAATTATCCCGCCGAGAGCCGTATCCTTCTTCGCTTTCCGTTCGTTTTGTAATCGAAGAGTGATAAAAATCACGAATCAAAATTATTTTTGCAAGGAGATAAAAAATGCCAGTTATAACTATCGAAGCCCCAACCGGAATCGCCTCGAATGCCAAACGGAAAATGTTGGAAAAAGTCAGTGCCGCGGTTGACGAGGGCTACAACGGAATCGTCGCCGGTGGTTCGGAAATTCTCGTTTTTCTGCACGAAACGTCGCCGGAAAATGTTTCCGTCAGAACGCTCGATTACGTCGGTCTGCAATCGGAAAATCCGAGATTTGTGGAAGGTTTGAAGAAACAAAAATCAGCTTAGGTTTGTTGCTCACTGTGCCGATCAAGTCGAGCGGCGCACAAATGACCTTCGGCACTTTTGGGCGAAGGTTATCACAAATTTTTTCTTAATATGGAGACCGAATATGAACGCTAAAATTGAGAGTATGAACGGAATTATGAAATTATACGAGCTGCGGCGCGACGAAACTATGCGGCAAGCGCGGGCTTGGTTCGCCGCCTATAACCCGAATTCATTGCAGGACATTGTTGACACTTTGAGCGGAGAAGACGATGCAAAATTCCGAATGGTCGCAACTTATTGGGATATGGCGGCATCGTTCGTCAATCACGAGACGATAGACGAACAGATGTTCACGGACGCGAACGTCGAGCATATCGCGGTCTTCGCCAAAGTCGAACCGTATCTCGCGGAGATGCGGACGATGATTAAAAACCCGCAGCTTCTCGCCAATCTCGAAAAACTGGTGATGCGCCTGCCCGATGCCGAACAAAGGCTGGCAGACGTTCGTGAGCGCACGAAAGCGACAGCAGAGAGCGCGAAAGTAACAGGTGCGGCAAACTAATTATAATTTCGTCCGACTCCAATCGGAAATTCCGAGGTTCGTCGAAGGCTTAAAAAAAGCGCAAAGCCGGGGCTAAAACGGAATTTTCAAAAATCAAGTATAAACTTAAAAAGGCTGTGCAAAACCGCGACAGCCTTTTTCCCGCTTAAAATTCCAATCTTCAAAATTCGCGTCAATTTTCTCCGCCTTGATTTTCAGCAAAAATAAGTTCAAGCGGAAACAACGCGCGGGCGCGGCGCGCGCTGAATATTGACAGGCTGCTGCGTCGCGGGCGCGAAGCAAACATTCAGCAGTTTTTTCCGGTCAGCCTGCATTTGTTTGTCTTCTTTAAGCATTTCTCTGATTTTACCGAAAACTTCCGCAACTCGTTTGTTTTTCGGATCTGTAATTTGATAGTGCATCCACTTGCCGTCGCGTCTGGCGGAAACCAATCCGGCTCGCTTTAAATAAGCGAGATGCCGCGAAATCTTCGGCTGGTTTGTGCCGATGACTTCGGGAAAATAACACACGCAAATTTCATCGTCGCCGATCAAATTCAGCAAGCGCAGGCGAGTCCGATCAGCCAGAGCTGCAAAAAATAGCTCCAAGTTAAAATTCTCTTTTTTGTCCATCGCAAAATTATTATAGCACAAAATAATTATGTCTTGACATATATGTTTTTCGAGAGTAGGCTTGTCTTAACATATACGCATAGACGTAAATGAAATTTGCAAAGGGAGACTAAAAACTATGAATACGGAAACTACTAAAAAAATAAATACTTTGAAAGCGCATTTGGCTTTGAATGTAAAAAATGTGGACACGAGCATTGAGTTTTACAAAAAGATGTTGGGAATCGAACCGAGCAAAGTCAGAGCCGGATATGCGAAATTCGACGTTGAGAATCCGCCGCTCAATTTTACGCTTAATCAAGTGACGTTCGGCGAGCGCGGTGCGTTGTCGCATCTGGGCATTCAAGTCGCTTCGACCGCAGACGTGCTGGCGATGCGCGAGCAGTGGCACGAGCGCGGACTTTTGACGCGCGATGAGATGGATACGAATTGCTGCTACGCAATTCAGGACAAAACTTGGGTGCGCGACCCGGACGGCAACGAGTGGGAAGTGTTCGTCGTGAAAGAAGACAATCTGCCGGAAACCGAAATGCGCCGCGTAACCGACGAGCAAGGCGATACATCTTGCGCCGCGCCGGAAATCGTCGAAGCGCAAAATCAATCGAATGCGAATTCGTGTTGCGCGCCCGCGCCGGTCGAAATTGCAAACAAAAATCAATCCGGCGTTACGAATTGCTGCTGAATAAAATTATATTTCAGCGGGAGCAAAAGAGATGATGACGTTAGCTGAAAAAATCGAAGCCGCGAAGCGATGCTGCTCGAAAGCTAAAGATTACATTTTAGAAAGGAAACAAGCGGCATTCAATCGTTTTCTCAACGGCGAATGGGAAGTCTTTGTCGTCAAAAGAGACGAAAAGACCGGCGAATTCGTCGGAAAAACCGTGTGCTGCGCGTCGAGTCTCGAATAAAACAGCCTCGACGCGCAGCCGCGCGATTTTCAGATTTATGAAAGTGAAAAGTTGATGATTTCCAAAAACACAATCGTTAATAATCGTCTTTTTGCTTTCAATCGTTTTTGCGGCAAATAGTTTATGGAACAATTTTTTGAATGCGAACCGAAGATAATTAAACAACTGGCGAGGAAAGTGAAAGACGCGAGCGCGCGAGACGACCTTTTGCACGAAGTTTTTGTAAAATTCGCCGCCCGATTCGACCGCTTGAGTCATCAAGGTAATTTGTGCGGCTATCTGCATCGCATCACCGATAACGCGATAGTTGACCATTTTCGCCGCGAAAACAGATTTTTTCTGACGGATGACGAAAACGCATTTGAAAATCTCGCCGTTCAAAATCCGCTAGTGGAAAATGTTGATTATAAGTTGGCGGATTGTTGCTTGAAATCTTTTATCAACAATTTAAGCCCGAAATACAGAGAAGCGTTAATTTTGACCGAACTTGAAGGGAAGCCGCAAAAGGAAACGGCTGAAAAGTTGGGTTTGTCTTATTCGGGTTTAAAATCGAGAGTGCAGAGAGCCAGAATGATGTTGAAAAAATCAATTCTCGATTGTTGCGATTACGAATTTGATAAATACGGCAGCGTCGTCGGCTGTTGCGGCAGCGGAAAGAGAAATTGATTCTGCGTCTTTCTTTAAATCTTCTCGTTATACAAATAGTTTTCAAAAAAATGAGAGGTATTTAAAAAATGAACGACATCGAATTTTGGATTTTAGAGCAATTCAGAAACCGCCTGAACAATCATTTCAGGGTTAACAAATCCTTAACGATTGAAACGACGATGAAGAATAAACAGGCAACCGCAACCGCTTTCCGCAATCCTGTTTTTCAAAAGGCATTTTTATCAGTTTCGCTTTTACTGTTTTTATGCCTGACCGCATTCGCGCAGTGGACGCATCCGCTTGAGCCAATCGGCAAACATTACAAAACGCTGGCGGCACTCAGTCCCGCGCCGAACCCGGCACGCGCCCAAATGGATTTAATCGAATATCCGTGGGCGGAATACAGCAAAGGCGCAATCACGAATTCGCTGATGCGAACTTACTATTTGAGTCAGGAAGACGAAGCGAAACTTCCGGGTTTGATAAAATTTCCGGCGAACAGTTCCGACCAAACGCGAGCCGAACTTGATTATCTTTTGTCCTTGCAAAACAGCCGGACAAAAGAACAAATCGCCAGAGCCGAAAACATCGCAAACATCGGCTCTTTTCCGAACATCGTCAACCCGACCGACCCGGATTACGCCGAAAACCGAAAGCAGCTTTTCTACATCGCTTCGATGCTCGTCGGCGACTGGTATAACGATAAAAACTTTCCCGATACGGCGAATCTTCTTATGAACTGCATTCAGGACATTCGCGCGACGGAGTTTCGCCTGAAAAGATTTTTCAAGCGTCCGCGCCCGTATCATTTAGAGCCGAAACTGCAACCCTTGACGAAAATTCAATCGCCGTCGTTTGCCAGCGGTCATACGCTCTGGGCTTTTACCGAAGCGTATATTTTCAGTGAAATCATTCCCGAAAAGCGCGAGCAGTTTTTGAATGCAGCCGAAGAAGTCCGCTGGTCGCGTGAGCTGATGGGCATTCATTATCCGTCGGACAACGAAGCCTCGCGTGTCGTCGGCTGGTATCTTTTGCAGTATTGGCATCACAACCCACAGTTTGTAGCAGATTTGGAAAAAGCGAAAATAGAATGGAAGGCGAAAAAAGATTCTTCTTTGAAAAAATAGAAAAATCAAAAGACAAAAATTAGACACGATGAATTTAGTCAGGCGCGTGGTCGCCGAAAGTTTAGGGACGGCTGGCTTGCTGGCGGCGGTCGTCGGCTCGGGGATTATGGCGGAACGGCTCGCGGGCGGCAACGTCGCCGTCGCTCTGCTCGCCAACACGCTGGCGACGGGCGCGGCACTCGTCGCTTTGATTTTGACTTTCGGCAAAATTTCCGGCGCGCATTTCAATCCGGCGGTAACAGTTTGCGACGCGCTGTTGAAAGGGATTTCTTGGCGCGATTGCGGCGCGTATATCGTCGCGCAGCTAATCGGAGCGATTGTAGGGGTTGGCGCGGCTAACTTGATGTTTGACTTGCCCGTTTTCTTCATCTCTCAAAAAACGCGAGCGGGCGCGGCTCAGCTTTTTAGCGAGTTCGTTGCGACCTTCGGATTGCTCGCCGTCATTTGGGGCTGCTCGCGCCTGCACAATTCAATCGTCGTGCCGTTCGCCGTCGCCGCTTACATTACGGCGGCGTATTGGTTCACGGCTTCGACTTCGTTTGCGAATCCGGCGGTAACAATCTCCCGTTCGTTGAGTGATACGTTTGCGGGAATCCAACCGGCGGACGTTTTCGGATATGTCGCCGCGCAGCTTCTCGGCGCAATCGCCGCGACTTTGCTTTTTCGCTGGCTTGTTCCGATTATGCCGAAAGACGCGGAAGATGTTGTGCTGCCGCACGACGGGAAACGAAAAGAAATTTTATGAACGACAAAAAACGAATTTTAATTTTATGCACCGGAAATTCAGCCCGCAGCCAGATGGCGGAAGGTTTGTTGCGCGAGTTTGGAAAAGGGAAATACGAAATCGAAAGCGCAGGCGTTGCGCCGAGCTTCGTGCGTCCCGAAGCCGCCGAAGCGATGTCTGAGATTGGAATTGATATTTCAAATCATCGCTCAAAATCCGTTGACGAATTCATTGGACAAAACTTCGATTACATTATAACGGTTTGCGACAACGCCAGAGAAACCTGCCCAGTCTTTCCCGGCACAGCCGTGCGAATTCATCAAAGTTTTGAAGATCCGCCGCCTGCAACCGAAGGTGATTGTCAATCGCGGTTAAAAATCTTTCGGCAAGTGCGCGACCAAATACGCGAATGGTTAATTGATTTTGTTGAAGAAAGACGCGAAGAAAGTTTGAGTTAGAAAATTAAATCTCTCCATTCAAAATTCGCGTCAGCTTTTTTACGCTCGCTTTGATTTGTTTTTCCGTATTCATTTTTAAGACCGTAAACTTAGCAACTGAATTCGTTCTTTCATCGAATGGAATTCCGGCGCAAAGCGGACTGACCCGAAACGCTCGAAATGGATATTGTTCCAATTCCATTTGGCGATAAAATCTTGTGATGCAAGAAAAATTACACTCGCCGGAAACTGACGGCGAATTTTCCAGCGGAAGATTTTTACTGCAATTACAGGGAGAAAAAGTGAAGGACGGAAATCAAAATCAATTAGTTAAAAGCGGCGAAATCGAGTGGCGACCGCTCGGCGAAGAAAATGCGGAAGGCATTTACATCAAACCTTTATTGTTCGACGAAGCGGCGAACAGAACACCGACGTTTCTTTTGAAATTCGATGCGGGCGCGAGTTATCCGCTGCACAATCATCCGGGCGGCGAAGAGGTTTTCGTTCTCGAAGGCGCAGTCAAATTCGGCAAGGATGAATTGAAAACCGGCGATTATCTTTTCACGGCGGCGGGCAACAAGCATCGCGTCAGCACGAAAAGCGGCTGCGTTCTCCTGCTCAGAGTTCCGCAGGAAGTGGAAATCATCAAACCGCGAACTTCAGACGCGGTTTCAGTCGGCGTTTAAGTCGTCTATAAAATATTGGCGGGCGTAAATTTTAAGTGTTATGCGGCGCGACTAAATCGTTTTCCTCAAAATTTGCGCGAGTTTTTTAACGCTCGCTTTGATTTGTTTTTCCGAGAACGAAGTATAGCCGAGAATCAAGCCGTTCGGCGGATTCGGGCTGAAACTGTATGCCGAAACGGGCGAAACTTTCAAGTTCTGCGCGGCGGCTTTTTGCGCCGCATCTTCAGCATAGATTTCGTCCGGCAACCAGCCGACGAGGTGCATACCCGCGTCGGATTTTTGTAATTTCAAAAGTCCGCCGAGATGTTTCTCGGCTTCTTCGACGAGAATTTGCTGGCGCGCTTCGTAGAGTTTTCGCATCCGGCGAATGTGGCGGGCGAAATGACCTTCGGTGATAAATTCAGCGAGAATCGCCTGGTCAATCAGCGGCGAATGCAAATCGCCGAGGCTTCTGGTGACAGCGAAAACATTGGCTAAATCTTTCGGCACGACAAGACAACCAATTCTAATAGACGGGAAAATCGTCTTGCTGAAAGTGCCGATATAGAGAACGCGCCCGTCGCGGTCAAGTCCCTGCAAGGATGCGAGCGGGCGACCGCCGTAGCGATATTCGCTGTTGTAATCGTCTTCGAGAATCCACGCATTCGCCGCCCGCGCCCACTCAATTAATTTCAGGCGGCGCGACAAACTCATCGTTACGCCGAGCGGGTATTGATGCGACGGCGTAACATAGACGACTTTCGCATTTTTATTCAAAGCGAGCGCGGCAGACACGTCAAAACCGTCCGCGTCAACCGGCACGGGAATGAGTTTCGCTCTTGCCGAAAGAAGCGTCGCTTTCGCGCCCAAATAACACGGGTCTTCAATCCAAGCCGCATCTTCAGGTTCAAGAAACATCTTCGCGGCGAGCGTCAAAGCGTGCTGCGCCCCAGAGGTAATAATTACTTGACTGTAATCGCAATGAACGCCGCGTGCCGATTTCAAATGAGCGGCAATCGCTTCGCGCAGCGGACGATAACCAGCCGGTTCGCCGTAACCTAAAAGCTCCGGCGGCGGATTTCTGTGCCAACGCTGCGCGATGCGCGACCAGATTTCAAACGGGAATTCGTCAACCGCCGGAAGCCCGTGCTGGAACGGGAGAAATTTTGTCGAGCGTTCGACTCGCAAAACGTCCGGGTAACGGGTTTCAAAGAGCCATTTGCCGTGCGCGGTAAGATTCAGCGTGCGAGGCATTGAATCGGAAATCTCCGAAGCGATTTGCCGTCCGTTTTTGGAAGTTTGCAGCAATTCTTCGGGCAGTTCCGGCGCGACGAAAGTTCCCGCGCCGCTTTTTCCTTCCAAATAACCTTCCGCGTAAAGTTGGTCGTATGCGACAACGACCGTCATCCGCGATACGCCGAGCTGCGCGGCGAGCGCACGAGTCGAAGGCAGTTTTGCATGCTCCCGGAAATCGCCCTTTAAAATGGCTTTTCGCAACGCTTCATAAATCTGACGATGCAGGGGAAGCGAGGATTTTTTATCGTCCAGCATTATAAACGGCGGAGTTACTATTTGATTTGAATTGCCATTTTCCATACCAGAAAGACAATTATAAAATGGCATAGTAACAAAGTCTAAAACGGACATTATTTTTTAGACCGCTTTGACGAGACGGATCGTTTATAAATTCGTAAGTTGATTGTCGGGAGTTTAAGAGAAATTTTCAGATGGGAAAGCGCGGAGTTTCTAACGATAACGAATATTTCAAAATGTTTTGGCGGCAATCGCGCCGACTGCGGCGATGAGACGTTCGACCTCAGAAAGCGTCGTGTAGCACGCGCAGCCGGCGCGAACCAGTCCCTGTTCGGCAAGACCCAGACGTTTGACGACCGTCGCCGCGTAGAAATTTCCGTGCGAGGCGAAAATCGCTTTCTTAGCCAGCTCCTCGCTGATTTTTGCCGACGGACAATCTTTGACGGTGAATGAAACAAGCGCGGTTCGCATCGCGTTGGGCGCAGGACCGTAGAGGTTTACGCCCTCGATTTCCGACAAACCTTGCCACAGGCGGTTTACTAATTGTTCGTCGCGCCGGTGAAATTCCTCGAAAACGTTCCCAAGTCGTTCGCGTTTCGCATCTCCTTCTCCGAGCGAAGCCAAAAAATCAACTGCCGCCGCTGCGCCGGCGATTGATTCAAAGCTCTGCGTGCCGGTTTCGGCTCGTTCCGGCGCGGAATCGGGCGCGGGCTGGAGTTTCGGAAAATTGAGCGTTTCGAGCAGTTCGCGGCGAGCGTAAAGTATGCCGACGTGCGGACCGTAAAATTTATAAGCCGAACACGCCAAAAAATCGCAGTTGATTTTTTTGACATCAACCAAATTGTGCGGCGCGTAATGCACGGCATCTATAAAACTCAACGCGCCCGCTTCGCGCGCCGTCCGCGCGATTCGCTCGATGTCGTTAATCGTGCCGAGCGCGTTTGATGCCGCGCCGACGGCGACGAGTTTCGTTCGTTCATTGACCAAGTTCGGCAACTGCTCAAGCTCTAATTGTCCGCTTTCAACATTAAACGGCAAAACGCGAATCGTTACGCCGCGCTCTGTTTCCAATACCCGCCAAACGTCAACATTGGCGTGATGGTCGAGTTCGGTAACGACGATTTCATCTCCGGCGCGAAAGAAATTTCTTCCCAACGCTCGCGCCAAATGAAATGTGAGCGAAGTCATATTTTGCCCGAAAACGATTTCGTCCGCCGAGGCGTTTAAGAAATCCGCGACCGTTTGCCTCGCGTCGGCAACGAGCGCGTCGGTTTCCTCACTCGTTGGATAATTCCAATGCGTGTTGGCATTATGGTTGAAAAGATAATCGGTCATCGCGTCGGCGACCGCGCGCGGAACTTGCGTGCCGCCGGGCGAATCGAAATAAGCCGCCGTTTCGCCGCGGTGGACGCGCTTTAATGCCGGAAAATGTTCTCGGATTTCCGAAACGGCAACAGTCTCTCGAAAAATTTTTTCGTCGGTCGAACGCATCTGTTGAGCTATTTCAGTCATAAACTCTTTCAAAATCAAATTCGATTTTCTCGTTTGTCAAATCAACAGTCAAAGACGACAAATTAACCTTCAAGATTATTTTTTACGCAAACAAATTTCGTTCGACGACGAGCTTTAAATTTATCCGATGAAATTCGTCTTCAAATTCCGAAGCGGCGATTTTGTCGGGCAGACAATTCTCAATCGGGATTTGCAAAATCGCTTCTTCGCCGTTTGCCGACCGCCGCGCTTTTGCGACTTCGCTTTCTAAAGCGTCGAGATAAAACTCCGCATTGTCGAAAATTTTTCGGTCGAACAAACCGATATGTCCCGGAACGACACGGTTTCTGCCCGTTTCTTTTAATCGTTTTATCGCGCGGCGCATCGAGTCGGGCGTTCCGGCGGCGGATAAAAACGCGGTGTTGCCGAAAATTTCGTCGCCGACGATTAAAAGGTCGGCTGCCGGTATTTCGACGTTGAGCGAACTCAAAGTTTTGCCCGGATTGTAGAAAACATTTATTTCGTAGCGTCCCCAATTAATCTTCGTGTCTCCGGCGATTTCGACGGTCGGTTTGACGAAAAACGATTTTTCTTCTGCGGTCGGCGATTTTTGCGAATCGAACGTCTGTTGGTAGTTTTTATGCGCGATGACGGGTGCGCCCGCAAAAAACCGAAAAGCCGCGATATGGTCGCTCATATAATGCGTGGAAACGATTAAGGCGATTCGTTTTTTAATGTCCCGCTCGATAAACTCGCGCAAATCTTCGGCGTCCGTGCGGCTCGCCATACCGTCAATTAACAAGGCTTCTTCGCCGCTCGTAACGACAACCGAATTGGCTTGATAAGCCTCGCCGGTCAGCAAAAAAATATCATTTTCAAGTTGTTCTCGTTGCATAAAATCACTCCTTATTTTGAAATCGCCCGTGAGCAATTTTCAATATAAACGGAACGACTCTTTATCGTCTTGAACGTTTGTAACCCGAATTTGCATATACGCCCGGCGTGATGTGAGTGACGCGCTTGAAATGTCTGGTCAGATGGCTCTGGTCGGCGAAACCGCTCATTGCGGCAGCTTCGGCGAGCGGCACGCCTTTGGCGATTTCGGCTTTGGCGCGAATGATTCTGAGCTGCACGAGATATTCGTGCGGAGCGAGTCCGACGTGCCGCTTAAAAGTTCGGCTGATATGCACGCGGCTCGCTCCGGTTAATCGGGCGAGCGCGTCGAGCGTAAAAGATTCAGCGTAATTGGCGTGCAGAAAATCCTTTATCCGAGCGACGAGACGCGGCGCGAGTTCGGGCTGGAAGCGCGACGATTCTTCAGCGGGAAAAAGTTTTGCGAGCGCGGCGGTGAGCGATTCGTCCTGCGCCAGCAGGTTGTCTCCGGTCGTCAAATCGTCGAACGCCCGTTTGAGCGACCGAAACAATTCAAAATCGGGAATATGATTCGGACGAGAAACGGGCAGCCGATTTTCGAGAAACTCAAGCAGACGCGATTCGGTAATTTCAAAATGCAGAAAAGAAATCCCGCGCGGGCTGACCGGCTGATTGGCGTGAACTTGAAAGGGCGCGTGAAATTGAACCGAGCCGGCAAAGGCGTTTTTCGTTCGCCGACCCGTCCGCACAATCTGCCCGCCGCCGGTCAAAAGTCCAATCGTATAGTTATCGTGAAAATGCGGCGCGTAATCGCCCGAACCGGCGACCGAACGAAGCTCGATTCCCGTAAAAAATTTCGTTTTGTAAAAACAATGCCGCATCAATTACTAAAGTTTATTATAAATTTGCTTGGAGCAATATTTAAAATGTTCGGCGCAACGGCGGAAAATTTCATTCGGCGTTAAAATCTGAATCGGTTATCCTGTCGGGCAAAACGAAAACTTTTCTGGCGAAATCCGAAGCTGGTGTTTCCGTTCGGTAATACTTCGTCAAAATCCCTTTTTGTCCGGTCAAAAGGTCTGGATTCGACGAGCCACAGAACTCGTATCCAAAAAGACAATTTCGTGTCGTTCATTTTTAACCTCCAAAATTTGCCCAAAAGAAAAACCGCCCGCGCGGTTTGAATTTCGCGCGGGCGATTAAAATTTGGAACTCAAAGAATATCCATTGCCGAAAGCGCGAAAGAGCGTCGGAAATCAACAATTTACTGTTTTTCTAAATTGCGACGGACTCACGCCTTTGTATTTTTGGAAGATCCGATTTAAGTGGCTTTCATCTGTAAAATTTAGTTCGTAGGCGATGGCGTTGATGCGTAAATCGCTGTGTAAAAGTCTTGTTTCAACTAATTTCAGTTTGTAATTGGTGATGTATTCCTGCAAAGTTTCGCCCGTGTGCTTTTTGAAGTAACGCCCCAAATAATTCTTGGAAATGCCGAGTTCGCGGCTTATTGTTTCGGTTTTCAGTCTTCCCGCTTCGTAGATGTTGTGATGGATATACTGCAAGATTTTTATCACCGATTCTTCCTTTATTGCCTTGATCCTGTCGGGCAGACGCATTGAGATATTCCTCGCAACTACTGTAATGAGAGTGTTGACAATTTGTCGGATTACTTTTCGGTGAAAAATCTGCTGACTGTTTTGCTCACGGATGATGTTTTGAACGAGTTCTCGAACAACGGGTTTATCAATCTGATTTTTTAAGATACAGCCGGGCTGATGACTGGCGTTTTCCAAGATGAATTTCATACTGTGAAGCCATTCGCCGTCATCGAAAGTTTTCGCTTGTTCGGTGTGAACGAACGATTGGCTGAAACGCAGGAAAAAGAACTTTGTTTTCCGCGTAATCTCAAACGAATAAACGTCTTGCGGAGTCAGCAGAAAAAGGTTCCCGGGTTTGTAGAAAAACTCGTTTCCATTGACAAACTGTTTGCCGTTGCCGTCCAAAACATAAATCAGCTCAAAAAAATTGTTCTGCCGTTCGGTGCTTGGAAAAGTTTCCGCTTCGCGTAATTCACATTCAAAAGGTTGATAAAGATTTTCCCGCTTCATATTCAAAAAATTACCAGATAAACACAAATTATTACAAGTAATCGCGGAATAATACTTGTAAGATTTTGCTGTATGAAAATTCTAATCATTGGCGCAAACGGCACTGTCGGAAAAATAGCGACTGCGGAACTTCGGAAAAATCACGAAGTTATCACCGCAGGCAGAAACACGGGTGAGATTCGGGTTGACATTTCTTCCGCCGAATCAATCGAAAAAATGTTTCGTGAGGCGGAAAATTTGGATGCGTGCGTCTGCACGGCGGGCGATTCGGAAACCGCCGACCTTCAAAATCTGACCGAGGAACATTTGAGAGTCGGAATCAATCAAAAACTACTCGGACAAATAAATCTCGTTTTAATCGGGCAAAAGTATCTGAATGACGGCGGTTCGTTCACACTGACATCGGGGAAAATGGGCGATTTGCCGTCCAAAGGAGCAACCGGAAAATCATTCGTAAACGGCGCAATAAACAGTTTTGCGAAAGCGGCGGCACTTGATTTGCGCCGAGGATTACGGCTCAACGCGGTCAGTCCGGCAAAAATCGGCAGCGTTTCCGACGAAGCCGTTGCAGAAGCATATCGCCAAGCGATTGAAGGCAATTCAAGCGGCGAAATTTTCAGAATTTATTGAGGAGGCAGCGAATGCGAAAAATATTTTTACTCTTTTTCATTTTGATTTGCGTTCAGGCAGTCTATACGCAAAAATCCGTCGGCGGAGCAAAATCAATCAAGAAAAACACGCTCGAAAAGCGAATTTCCGAACAGCTAATCGGAACTTGGTCTCTAATTTTGGTGGACAATATTTTGCCGGACGGCACGCGGACAAAGCCTTACGGCGAAAACCCGCAAGGCATTTTAACATTTGACGAGAAGGGCAATTATGCTATTCAGATTTTGCGCGCCGTTCGCCCGAAATTTATCTCAAACGACAAAACCAAAGGCACGGACGAAGAAAACAAAGCCCTCGTTTTGGGCAGCAATTCGCATTTCGGTAAATACGTCATTAACGCCAAAGACCAAACCATCACTTTCAATGTCGAACACGCATTTTTCCCGAATTGGGAAGGCGCGGAACAAATTCGCCCGTTCACATTAACCGCCAACGAATTCAAATACACCGTGCCGACAACTACCAACGGCGCGGGCATCAGCGGCGAAGTTTTGTGGAAACGGCTTCGATAAATGGAATTTTGGCGTTTTTATTAGAACTGGTCTCATAAATACCCGCCGCCGAATTTTGAGCGAGTGTTTATGCGGCTTCCAAGAAACCAAAGGTATTTATCAGACCAGTTCCAGTCATTTTTCGACATCATCTGAGTGCGGATTTATTCAGCGACGGTTAATACGGCGTTCGGCTCAACCGAAGTTTTGCTTTGAATTTCTAAACGGACTTCTCAGGCGAAAAAAAAGCGCGTGCGTTCAATAACATTCTTTAAATGAAGACGGTTTCCGCCGCCGCCTGCTCGAAACACAAGTTCACGGTGCGCCCGACGGCGCGCGTGCGATGAACGATGCCCGCCGGAATCGTGATGCTCTGCCACGGCGAAAGGCGAAATTCGCGCCCGTCCTCTAAATCAATCGCCAGACAGCCGTCAACGACGACGAATAATTCATCGGATTCCGGGTGATGATGCCACAGATACTCTTCGTTAAAAACCGCGAGCCTCAAATAACTGTCGTTCACTTGAAAGATAACCGTATTGCGATATGCGTCATCGCCGCCCGCGCTTTCGGCTGCCAAATCTACAATTTCAAGAGCCGAGTGGCGCACCGGCTCGTTCATATACGCCTCTTTTGTTGCCGCCGCATCGCTTCTCGATAGAGCGCCGAATGACTGCTCGCCATCTCGCTGCGGTGAGTTGCCGACATCTTTGTTATTCGTCTCTGTTTTGGACTCGGACATATTTGGTCTCCCTTATAAATTCATACAATGAATATAACAACTCAATTTTAATTTAACGAAAAAAATTGCGAAGGGCGACGGAAAATAATACTTTCAAAAAAGCGGACTGATGACAATTTATAAAAACGGATATTGCGGTATTTCTGATTTTTATTAAAATTATTACGTTCGCCAATAAAGGACAATTTATGCAAGTCAACTGGAAACCTTCTGCAAACGAATCGCCGATTCTGCTTAGTCGCCGCGCCGAATGGACGGGCTTTCATATTCGGCACTGGCGCGTGCTGGCGGGCGAGCTGGTTGAAGAAACGCGCGTCCGGCACGAAATCAACGTGACGCTCGCCGGTTCGGTGACGACCGAAAAATATACGGCGGCGGGCGAGCGGCAAAAGAATCGCAACGAAGCGGGCAGCGTCTGTCTGATTCCCGCAGGCGGATCGGCGAAAGCCGTCTGGGAATCGGAAATCGAATGTCTTTCGATAACGCTCAACCCGATTTTTTTCGCGCAGGCGACGATAGAGCAAAACTTTTCGGACAATCTCGAACTCGTCGAAACTTTCGAGCGGTGCGACCCGCTCGTTCAACATATCGGGCTGGCACTGCTGACGGAAGCGAACGCCAAAGAACCGGTCGGGCGAATGTATGCCGAATCGCTCGCGCAAACTTTAATTCTACATCTTCTGAAAAACTACAGCACCGACGCCGGTTTTCATCAAGAAAATTCAACCGGCGGTCTGTCCGGTTATCGGCTGCGCCGCGCCAAAGAATATATTAATGAGAATTTGGAAGAAGACTTAACGCTCGCCGAGATTGCCGAAGCCGTGGGTTTTAGTCAATTTCATTTCGCCCGCGCCTTTCGCCGCTCAACGGGACTGACGCCGCAGCAGTATCTCGTCGCGCAGCGCATCAATCGCGCCAAAGAGCTTCTTATCAAAGGCGAACTGCCGTTCGTCGAAGTCAGCATTCAAGCCGGTTTCAAAAACCAAAGCCATTTCACGACTCTCTTCCGCAAATTCACCGCGCTGACACCGAAAGCCTTCCGCGAAGCCAAGCACAGTTAAATTTCGCAATTTCAGCATTCAGAACAAACGAAAAGCAAGCAGAGAAAAGACTTGCAATACCGGCATTTTCTAAACTGATTTTGATTCAAGAAATCAAAACGGGAGAATGCCTTTATGCGAGTTTTTTATTGTCTTTGTTACTTATTTTGTCGTCAACCTCGACGCTTTCGCTCAAGCCGAAATCGCGCACCAGCGATTTGAGCAGGGTTTGACGAACGCCGCTCAGGGTCGTTTTGAACAGGCTTTGAAGGATTTTCAAAACGCGCTCGAAAAATACAAATTTGCGAGCGAATCATCAGATGAATTTGCGGCGAAAATCAATTACAACGTCGGCGTTTGCTTGTATCGTTCGGGACGCGCCGGCGATGCCGTCGCCTTTCTGGAATCGGCAATTAAATTAGCCAAAAACAAATACGGACAAGCGTTTCACGCGCTCGGTATTGCCTGGTCCGAACTCGGAAACCGGGAAGCGGGGAAACTGGCTTTGACATCCGCCCTGAGCCTCGATAAGCGCGACGGCGAAAGCTGGTTCGACTTGGCGATGATTTATTTGGAGGAAAATGATTTGGCGAACGCTGTCGTCGGTTTCCAAAAAGCGATTCGCTATAAAAGCATTGACGCGGCAACGGCGCACAACAATCTCGGCGTAATTTCGGCGATGGGCGGCGACTGGCTCGATGCCGAAAAACAATTTAAAACGGCTTTGACGATGTCGGGCGGAAAATTGCCCGAAGCCGCGCGAAACTTGGAACTATGCCGCTCGCAAAATTTTAACCGCGAGATGGTCGCAAAACTCGAATTCGTTGAAAAGATAAAATAAAGAAAATGAAAAGTTTTTTCTCCGAACCGGTCTAGCCGCAAAAACTCAAAATGGCTATTGTTATAATGCCGCTGCCGGTTAAAATACTTAACGATAACGATAATTTGGCGCCTCTGGAAAACTTAAATTACCGAACATTGTGAAGCATATTTTTGAAAATCATAACCATAAGAAAACAATATGTTGAAATTAAAACCGAACTGCGAATGTTGCGACAAGGATTTGCCGCCTTCTTCTAGAGAGGCGATGATTTGCACTCTCGAATGCACGTTTTGCCGCGATTGCGTCGAAACGAAATTAAATTCCGTCTGCCCGAATTGCGGCGGCGATTTTACGGCGCGTCCGGTTAGACCGGCGAATTGGCTCGCCAAATACCCGGCTTCGACCGAGAGATTTTACAAGCCCGAAGGTTGCGCTTCAGCGGCGCAAACCGCTTAACGCAAGTCAGTATAAAAATTATAAAAATGCGCCTCGTTCAAACTTTTCTTTGCCAATTGCTCGGCATTGAACTGCCAATCGTTCAAGCTCCAATCGGCAGCGCGACTTGTCCGGCTCTGGCGGCGGCTGTGTCCAATGCGGGCGGGCTTGGAATGCTGGCTTTGAGCTGGAAAAACGCGGACGAGATGCGGCAGATGATTCGTGAAACCCGGAAAATTACGAATCGTCCATTCGGCGTGAATCTGGTTTTGGAATGGAATCAGGAAGATCGTTTGCAGGTTTGCCTCGACGAAGGCGTAAAAATCGTTTCGTTTTTCTGGGGAGAACCCACAGAGTATATCCGAAAAACGCACGCGAGCGGCGCGCTGGCAATTCACACAGTCGCAACTGCCTCTGAAGCTAAAAAAGCCGTTGCATCGGGCGCGGACGCGATTGTCGCGCAGGGCTGGGAAGCGGGCGGTCACGTCTGGGGCAAAGTTGCGACGTTGCCGCTTGTTCCGGCGGTTGTTGACGCGGTTGCGCCCGTGCCGGTCATCGCGGCGGGCGGCATCTCCGATGGTCGCGGCATCGCGGCGGCTTTGACGCTCGGAGCAGCGGGAGTTTGGATTGGCACGAGATTTTTGGCGAGCGAAGAAGCCGCTGTGCATTCCGTTTACAAAGAAAAGATAATCAAGGCGAGTGAAGACGACACGGTTTATTCCAATTTATTTGACGTTGGCTGGGAGAACGCGCCGCATCGGACTTTGCGAAACAGCACCGTTGAAAATTGGGAAGCGGCAGGCTGTCCGCTGGAGGGAAAGCGTTCCGGCGAGGGTGAAACGATTGCGAATTTCGCCGACGGTCGCGCCGCCGTTCGCTATAGCGACGTGATTCCACTGCCGGGAATGACGGGCGATTTAGAAGCCCTCGCGCTTTACGCCGGGCAAAGCGCAGGCGGCGTTTCGCGCGTTCAGTCAGCCGGAGAAATCGTCGGACAATTAGCAGACGAAACCGCGAAAGCGATAGAAACTAGTGCCAAATTTATAAATTCGCAGATTAAAACCAACAGAAAAGGCAATGCAAAATTATGACGATTAGAATCGGGTTGATTGGCGATTATTCGCCTCAAGTTACGGCGCACGTCGCTATTCCGAAAGCAATCGCGCTGGCGGCGGGCAAAACGAATTGCGAAGCCGAAACCACTTGGCTGGCGACAGACGATATTTTGGAAAACAGCGAACGGCTTTTTGATTTCGATGCTTTGTGGTGCGTTCCCGCCAGTCCATATAAAAGTATGGACGGCGCGCTTGCGGCGATTCGACTGGCGCGCGAGAAAGGCGTTCCGTTTTTAGGAACGTGCGGCGGTTTTCAGCACGCCGTTATCGAGTATACGCGAAATGTTTTAGGATTTGCGAAAGCCGACCACACGGAATCGAACCCTGAAACAACGATGCCGGTAATGACGCAGCTCGCCTGTTCGCTGGTCGAAGCGACAGACGTTATCAAACTAAACGAAAATTCCCGAATCCGAAGCATTTACGGCAAAGACGAAATCGTCGAACAGTATCATTGCAATTTCGGTTTCAACCCAGAATACCGATTTTTGTTTGAAACGGGCGAGATGAAAATTACGGGCGCGGACGAGAGCGGCGAGCCGCGCGTCGTCGAGCTTACGAGCCACCCGTTTTTCATCGCCACTTTGTTTCAGCCCGAACGCTCGGCGCATTCCGGCAATCGGCATCCGCTCATTTCGGCTTACCTCGAAGCGGCAAGGTCGTTTCAAAACGAGCGGCATCCGTCAAAAACTACAAATATAAAAATCGCCGCCGAAGCCTGAACAATATAAAAATCAATTATTTTTTTACGGAGGAATTTATAAAAATTATGTCGAAAGAACACATTTATCAAACCAATCTTGTGTGGACTGGAAATCAAGGAACGGGAACAAAAACTTATACCGGATACAGCCGCGCGCACGAAATTTCTATTGAAGGAAAGCCCGTTATCGTCGGTTCATCAGACCCGCATTTTCGAGGTGATACGTCGCGTTACAACCCTGAAGAATTGCTGGTCGCCGCGCTTTCGGCGTGTCATATGCTTTCGTATTTGCATCAATGCGCGGTCGCTAAAATCGTCGTCCTTGATTACTCGGACGACGCGACGGGCAAAATGGCGGAAACGGCGGACGGCGGCGGGCATTTTACGGAAGTAACATTAAAGCCGCGCGTCGTGATTTCAAAAGAAAGTGATCCGGCAAAAGCCAATGAACTTCATCACAAAGCGCACGAACTTTGTTTCATCGCCAATTCCGTTAATTTTCCGGTTCGCGCCGAACCCGAAATTTTGATTGAAAAATCTTCAGCAGCCGCCGATTAAAAATGCACGCCGAATCGAAAACTGAAATCATAACGGCGAGAAACGCCGAACAATTTGAACAAGCCGGATTGCTGTTTCGGGAATATGCCGAGTGGCTCAATGTGGATTTGTGTTTCCAGAATTTCAATATTAACGAATCTCGAAACCATTTATTCCGCGCCCGACGGCTCGCTGCTGCTGGCGTTATACGATAAACAAATTGCGGGCTGTGTCGGTGTTAGAAAATTAGAGACGGATGTGTGCGAGATGAAACGGCTTTACGTCAAACCGCAATTTCAAGGCTGCGGCATCGGCAAAGATTTGATAGCCGCGATTATCGAACGAGCGCGAAAACTCGAATACAAACGGATGCGGCTCGATACTTTGCCCGTGATGCGACGAGCGCAGAAATTGTATCGGTCTTTCGGCTTCGAGAAAATCTCGGCGTATCGCTACAATCCCGACCCGAATACGGTTTTTATGGAGTTGAACTTAAACATTGCCGAATAAAACGGCGGCGCGAAAATTTGTTCTGTCACAAATTCGCTTCTCGCGCGTCTTCGCTTTTTCGGAGGATTGTTTTTCTAAAAATGACTAAAGACGAAACTCGCGTCGAAATTTTTAAGCGGCATCGGCAGAGGTTGTTCGGCATCGCGTATCGAATGCTCGGCACAAGAGCCGACGCGGAAGACATCGTGCAGGAAGCGTATCTGCGCTGGCACAAAGCCGATGCCGATGAAATCGAAACGCCCGAAGCGTGGCTCGTTACAATTACCACGCGGCTTTCGATTGACCGTTTGCGCGTCTTGGCGAAAGAGCGCGAAAGTTACGTCGGACCGTGGCTGCCCGAACCGCTGCTCACAGACAAAATTTATACGCCCGAAGAGCAGTTGGAATTTGCCGACAATCTTTCGCTGGCGTTTTTGGCTCTGCTCGAACGATTGTCGCCGACGGAAAGGGCGGCATTTCTTTTGCGCGAGGTTTTTGAAGTTTCATACGCGGAAGTCGCCCGCGTCGTCGGAAGAAACGAAACCGCTTGCCGCCAGCTCGTTCATCGCGCTCGGACGCGAATTCGAAGCGACAAACCGCGTTTTGACGCGAGCGACTCGGACAAAAAAAAGCTGATTGAAAAATTCATCGCAGCGACCAAAGCGGGCGACGAAGCGACGCTTTTGACACTGTTTGCCGAAGACGCGCGGCTGACTTCGGACGGCGGCGGCAAGGTCGTCGCGGCGCGTAAAACGATTGAAGGCAGACGCAAAATCGCCAGACTTTACGCTCAGCTCGGCAAAAAAGGCGCAGCTTTGTTCGAGACCGAAATCCATTTCATCAACGGCGAATTGGGCGCGGTTACATCCGCTTTCGGACAAATTTTCGCGGCGACGGTTTTTGAAATCGAAAATGAAAAAATCAGCCGCGTGTATCAAGTGATGAACCCGGAGAAATTGAAAGATTTGATTTCGGGAAAAGAGTTTAAATTGAAATGAAAAAAGAAGAAACAGTTTTCGCCTGCAATCCTTCGGCGATGGACAAAGAGCAAAGAGCGCGTTACTCGGTTTTGACCAAACGACTTTTTGCGACCGGAAAAGAAATTCAAGAATTGCCCGACGGCTACGCCGTGCGTTTTTCGGCAAACCCGCAAACAATCAAAGATGCCGCCGAGTTCATCTCTTACGAGCGATTGTGCTGCCCGTTCTTAAATTTTGAGATGGCGGTCGAAGGCGAAAACTTACAGCTTCGGCTGAAAGGCGCGGAAGGCGTAAAGGAGTTTCTTAAAACGGAATTGGGAATGAACGCCTAAAACAAAAGTTTTGCCGCTTGAAGAAACAGAAAGGTAAATCATCAATGCCGCACTTTATCATTGACTGTTCGGAAAATATCATCGGGCAAAAATCACCCGAAGAAATAATGCAGGCTGTCTATGACACCGCCGAAGCGACCGGATTATTCGCCGAAAACGACATTAAAGTTCGGCTTTGCTCTTTCCGGTATTTTAAGTTGGGCGAGGGCAAAAAAGATTTCATACACATTTCAGGAAATATTATGGAAGGCAGAAGCGCGGAACAAAAAGCGAGTCTTTCAAGAAAAATAATCGAGCGGCTAAATGAAATGTTTCCCGATGTGTCAATTCTTTCGATAAGCATCCGCGAATTTGAAAAAGCGACCTACTGCAACAAGGCTCTGATTCACCCGCTTAACACGGCGGGCGACACACATTTTAATATTGAAAACCAAAGCATTGATTCGGGTAATCACTCAAAACTCGGAGAATCGGGCGAATGAAACAGATGAAAAAATATATCGCATTAGAAAACTGGGCGGCGCGTTTTGCTCGATTCGCGCTCGGCGCGGCGTTCCTGTCGGCGGTCGCCAGCCGCTTCGGGTTATGGAGCGGTCAGTTTAATTGGAACTTGTCCGAAAATTTTATCGCCCGAACCGCCGAATTGAACGCTTGGTCGCCTTCCTTTCTAATTCCGGTGCTTGCCTGGTCTTCCACACTCGCCGAAACGACGCTTGCCGTGATGCTGATTGGCGGCATCGGCGTTCGCTGGGCGGCGTTCGGCGCGGCTGTGCTGCTGTTCTGGTTCGCTACGGCGATGCTCATCTACACCGGTCTGAAACCGCCGCTCGACTACTCGGTCTATTCGGCATCAGCCTGCGCGTTGCTGCTCGCACTGCACGAGCATCGAGCAAAGTGGTCGCAAGAAACCCGCGCTGCGGAGCAGGAGCTTTAATGGTTCAATTATTTGTTATCGCCGGCGCGGGCATTTTCTCGCTGCTCGGCGTAATACACGCGATTTATACATTCCAAGACCTCAGCCGTCCGCGCTGGTTTACGCCGCGAGATGCTGAACTTCGCGCCGCAATGCAGCAATCAGCGGTCGCGCTTCACCCGAAAATCAATCTGTGGCGGGCGTGGTTGGGATTTCATTTCAGCCACAGTCTCGGACTTGTTATGTTCGGCGGCGCGTTTCTTTACATCGGGATTTCTCATCCCGAATTGTTTTCGCAGTCGCCGATTGTGCAGGGTTGTTCCGTCTTGGTATCGGCGATTTATCTAATTTTGTCGTTGAAATTTTGGTTTTCAAAACCGGCAATTTATACGGGAATTTCGATGGGCTGCTTCGTTCTGGCGACAGTGTTGTCTTACGTCTGATTAGCACACTGAGAAAGTTCAACAATCCTGTCACAAATCGTAATGCTGTTCGTCTTTGCTTATAAAAAGGAGAATTTTTTATGAAACAAAGACTGAATTTAATGGCAAACGCACAAGGAGCATTGCAGGCGATGTTCGGGCTTGGAGCTTATCTGGCAAAATCGCCGCTCGAAAAGAATCTGCTGAATCTAATATATTTTCGCGTCTCGCAAATCAACGGCTGCGCGTATTGTCTGGATATGCACTCGAAGGATTTACGCGCGGCGGGCGAAACCGAGCAGCGGCTTTACTGCCTCGAAGCGTGGCGCGAATCGCCGTTCTACACCGAAAGAGAAAGAGCGGCTTTGGCTTGGGCGGAAAGCGTAACTTTGGTCGGCGAAACCAAGAGCGTTCCCGACGAAGTTTTTGAAGCGGCAAGCAAAGAATTCAGCGAACCCGAATTGATTGATTTAACAATGGCGACAGTTACTATCAACGGTTGGAATCGTCTGAACATCGCGTTTCTGACGGAAGCGGGCGGTTATCAGCCCGGAATGTTCGAGGCGGCGAAAGTTACGGCGAAACAAAACGCTTAGTTTGCCGGAGGTTTTTATGTTGAACGTCGCGTTATGGGTTTGCCAGATTTTATTGGCGATTTTGTTCGGTTATTCGGGCTTGATGAAGTCCGCTAAAACGAAAAATGAGCTTGTTAAAATGGGGCAAACAGCCGCTGAAGATTTATCGCCCGAAACGATTCAGTTTATTGGAATTATGGAAATTCTCGGCACGATTGGAATAATTCTGCCGCATTTGACGGGGATTTTGCCGATTCTCACGCCGCTGGCGGCAATCGGTTTCGGAATTATTATGATTTTAGCGGCAGTCTTTCATTTCAGACGCGGCGAAAAGACGACCGTTTTGCTGAATCTTCTTATACTTCTGCTGTGCGCTTTTGTCGCCTGCGGCAGATTTACTTTTTTTGTGTAGATGATGAGATTAAAACCAATCGAAAATCCGAGCAATTTGCTAATCAAAATCGCCTATTGGTGGTCGCGCAGGGAATTCGGCAAAGTGATAATGCCGATGAAAATCATCTACGCCCGCAAGCCGAAATTGATGTGGATAGCGAACAAGATTTACGGGTTTCAAGAAAAAGATGTTTCGCTTGAGCCGAGTTTGCGTCTTTTAATCCAAACGCGCGTTTCTATGTTAAACGGCTGCGCGTTTTGCAACGACATTTCTTTAGCTCAAGCAATCAAACAAAAATTAGGCGCGGAAAAGTTTTTCGCGCTTGGTGAAAATGTAGAAAGTAAAGCGGAAACTTTTAGCGAAAGAGAACAGGCGGTTGTTCGCTTTGTTGACGAATACGCGAAAAACAGAAAAGTCACGGATGAAACTTTTGAAAACCTGCAAAAATTTTTCAGCGAAACGGAAATCATCGAAATCGTGGCGATGAACGCTTTCGAGCAGTATTTTAACGCTTTTGCCGTGCCGTTAGGACTCGAATCGGACGGGCTTCGGCGATTGGCGGAAAACGAGTGGGAAAATGAAAAATATTCTTGAAGCTCTTTTTGCGAGAAATGTCGCGCCGCCGGCGCAAGCGGAGTTTATGCGGATTTGCGGGATTTTACCGAACTTTGATTTAATCTCCGGCGATAGCATCGCCGACGAATTTTTATCGCGCGGTTTGGCGAATTTTCGCGCCGCCTTAAATTTCGTCCGGCGTTTGCCTTACGGCAGAAACACGAATCGCGCTGATTTTAATTTGGTTTTGAAAGAACGGTGCGGAACGTGCAGCACGAAACACGCGCTGCTCGCCGCGCTCGCCGTCGAGCAGAAACGGCAAATTTTTCTGAATCTGGGAATTTACGAGATGAACGCCCAAAACACATCCGGCATCGGCACGGTGCTTGACGAATTCGGATTGAAAAGTCTTCCCGAAGCTCATTGCTATTTGACTTACGGGAAAACGCGAATTGACGTTACTCGGATTTCAAACGGAGAAGCAATCGAGCCAATCGAAAATTTTCTGTATGAAGAAAGAATTCGACCCGACCAAATCGGCGGCTATAAACTCCGGCTGCACCGGACGTTTTTTCAAAACTGGATACGAGAGAAAAATCTGAGCGAACAATTCAGTTTCGAGCAATTGTGGAGCGCGCGGGAAAAATGTATCGCGTCGCTCGCGCAGCAGGAAGCGGTTTGAAAGAATGAAAAACTATGACCGAATCGGAAGAAATTATGATTCGACCAGACGCGCCGATTCGTATCTCGTCAGTCGTCTGGCTTTCAATTTGGACATAAAACGCGGCGGAATTTATTTAGATGTCGCGTGCGGCACGGGAAATTACACCGTCGCTTTAGCCGAAGAAAAGGGAGGCGCGTGGCACGGAATTGATTGCGCCGAGCAGATGATTGAAACGGCTCGCCGGAAAAACGATTCGGTCGAATGGCATTTGGCGGACGCGGCTTCGCTGCCCTTCGCAAACGAATCTTTCGACGGCGCGATCTGCACGCTGGCGATTCATCATTTTGAATCTTTGCCGCTCGCGTTCGGCGAGATTCGGCGCGTGTTGAAACCGAAAGCCGCGTTCGTCATTTTCACGTCTTTGCCGGAACAAACCAGAGGTTACTGGTTAGCCGAATATTTTCCGGTAGCGATTGAAAAATCAGCCGCCGCGCTGCCCGATTTGGAAACGATTGAACACGCTTTGCGCGAAGCCGAATTCGATTTGTTGGAAACCGAATCGTATGAAATCCGCAAAGATTTGCAGGACTTATTTCTTTACAGCGGCAAATACAAACCGGAGATTTACCTTGACGATAAAGTGCGCCGCAACATTTCGACTTTCGCGCTGCTCGCCGAAGAAAACGAAGTCAAAGCCGGATGCGAGCGTTTAGCCGCCGACATCGAATCCGGGCGAATACAATCAATCATCGAGCGACACGAGCAGACGAGCGATTATATTTTTGTGACTGCAAGAATTTGACCGGAAAAATTGCAGAGTCGGGAAATCATTTATGAGCGACGAAATTAACAGATTAAAGCGACTCGAAGAAAATTATTACATTCTCCGTTCTCAGGAAGAACTGAAAAGTTTATACGGCGAGCCGCACGAGCGTTCGATTTTGAAAGTCAACGATTTTATAGACGAAAACAGCCGCCGGTTCATCGAAGCCGCGCCGTTTGTCGTTCTTGCCACTTCCGACGAACAGGGAAATCTGGATTGTTCGCCGCGCGGTGATTATGCCGGATTCGTGCGTGTTTCGGGCGAAAAAACTTTGCTGCTGCCAGACCGGCGCGGCAACAACCGGACGGACAGTTTAAAGAATATCATCGAAAATCCGCAGATTGCTTTACTGTTTTTCGTGCCGAACGTCGCGGAAACTTTTCGCGTCAACGGCACGGCGCAAATCTCTGTCGCGCCCGATTTGCTCAAGCAGTTTGCAGTTGAAGGAAAAACGCCGAAAACGGTTTTAATCGTCCGCGTCCGCGAGGCTTTCGTGCATTGTTCACGCGCACTTGTGCGTTCCGATTTATGGCATCCCGAAAAACATTCGGCGGCGGCGAATGTGCCGACGATGGGACAGATTTTGGCGGCGAATGTGAACGGCAAAATTGATGCTGAAGAATACGACCGCGAGCTTCCTCAACGAGTGCGAGAAACGCTTTATTAAACCGCGAAATGAAAACGAAGGAGAAAATACTATGTCGAAAGAAAACGTCGAAGTCGTCAAAAAACTTTTCGAGGCGGTCGAACGCCGCGACCGCACTTGGGTTCTCGGAGCTTACGACGAAAACATTCGCATCCGCGAAGCCGACAGCTTGCCTTACGGCGGCGAATATCACGGCTTGGAAGGCGCGCTCGAACACGCGCAGGGCTACCGGAAAGTTTGGGACAATCTGCAAACCGCCGCCGAACGAAATCTAAGTCCGACGTTTCTCGACGCGGGCGATACGGTCGTCGTGCTGTGGCGACAGCGCGCGGCAAACGGGAAACAAAAATTCGATTCGTCCGCCGCGAGCGTTTATAAATTGCGCGACGGGAAAATCATCGAATCGGAGATGTTTCAGGACACGGCGGCGGTTTTGCAATTTTTGGATTCAGGCGAAATAGAAAATGCTGATTGATGAGTTTCTGCCAAAAAGCTACGCGCGTGAACGGTGCTTAATCAAATTTTCACCGCATTATTAAAATATCAAAATGAAAAACAATGACGTGCAGGATAATTATGACATTGTGGCTGAAAACTACGCGGCGCAGTTTCGTGATGAAATGGACAAAAAGCCGTTCGACCGGAAAATGCTCGATTGGCTCATCGAAAAGGTCTCTGACTTGGGAATCATCTGCGACGTGGGCTGCGGACCCGGACAAATCGCCGGTTATCTTTATCAGCGCGGAGCAAAGATTTGCGGCATTGATCTATCGCCGGACATGATAAAACAAGCGCGAATTTTGAACCCGGAAATTTCTTTTCAAACCGGAGATATGCTGAATCTCCAAAAAATTGCGGACGCATCTTTCGGCGGGGCGGCGGCATTTTATTCAATCGTCAACATTCCGCCCGATTCGATTCCGCAAGTTTTCGGCGAACTCCACCGTGTTCTCAAGCCGCGCGGCGTTTTGCTAGTTTCGTTTCACATCGGTCGGGAAACAATTCATCTGGACGAGATGCTGGATAAAAAAGTTTTGCTGGATTTTTATCTTTACGAGACGGCGGAAATCAAAGAAAAACTTGAAGCGGCGAATTTTGAAATCGAAGAAGCGATTGAACGCGACCCATACGCGGAGGCGGTCGAACATCAAACCCGGAGAGCCTATATCTTTGCGAGGAAATCCGATTAAACGGATGAAAATTATTTATAAAATCATAATCGGCTTGATTATCGCGCTCGGCACGGTTCATATTTTGACCGCTTTCGGCGCATACGACAAACTTTCCGCCGATGCGATGTGGTTTGCCGGCGCGGGCTTGAGCGTTATTTTCGCGGGCTTTTTGAATGTTGTTCTGTTGCGTGATGTCGGCAGAGATACGCTCGTGCGAACTCTTTGCGCGATGGCAAATTTCGTTACTTTAGCCGTGTTCGTTTTGCTACTGCTGATTTTTCCCGCGCCGCATATTTTCTTAGGCGCGGGATTATTCGTCGCGGCGACGTTGTTTTCGCTAAAGTTCAGGGCGTAACTTAGATGTTTCCGCAAACCTCTCAAAGGCGAAAATGAAACTGATATGACAACAATCGGAACAATCGAAAGTTTATGGCGATATCCGGTCAAAAGTATGGGCGGCGAGCAGTTGCCCGAAGTTTTTATGGGTTTTGCGGGCATTTACGGCGACCGCGTGGTTGCCTTCAAAAGTTCGGCGGCACGCGCAGGATTTCCATACTTAAACGCCAACACGCAGCCGCAAATGTTGCTTTATCGCCCGCAGTTTCGTCATCCCGAACGCTCCGTTAAGCCGTCGAATTTGATTGAAGCGATGCAGATTGCGCCCGGCGTAACTCCTGCCAACGCCGAGCCGGACGATTTTGTTTTAGATGTCGTCGCGCCGTCGGGCGAAACGCTTGCCATTGACGATCCGAAACTAATCGAAATGCTCGGCGCGGGAATCAGCGAAAAAAATCATCTGTCGCTTGCGAGGTCAGACCGCGCTTTGACCGATTGCCGCCCCGTTTCGTTAATCAGCTTGCAAACCGTTCGGCAAATCGAATCGGAAACCGGAGTTTTGCTCGACAAGCGGCGTTTTCGGGCGAACGTCTATTTCAATTTTGCGGCGGCTGACGATGGCGGATTTGCCGAAGATAGGTTGGTCGGTCGCCGTCTTCGCGTCGGTTCGCACGCGGAAATTATGGTTTTAGAACGCGACCCGCGCTGCAAGATGATTTCGCTCGACCCGGAAACTGCGGAACACAATCCGCAAGTTTTGCGCTCGGTCGCCAAAGCGCACGACACTTACGCCGGAGTTTATTGCGCCGTTTTAATCGAAGGAATACTGAAGGCGGGCGACGCAATCGAACTGCTCGACTGAGGGGGCGCGAGTGCGGCATCGTAAAATGATATAACGGATTTATTGACGATTGGATTAAAGACGCTCGCGGTAACGCAGCCTTTCAGCCGTTTACTCGGCGCGAGGCTCCTCGAATTTTCAGCCGAACGGGTCAAAATTGTCGTCCCCGTTAGCGAGCAAACAAAGCAGCAGAACAATTTCGTTGACGACGGAGTGATTAGAAACAGTCTCATAAAAAGCACCTGCGGAAAATCTTGATGCAAGCCCGGTGAACAAAGTCTTTGCCGGAAGTTGCGAAAGAGACTTGTTAAAACTATCAATGGCTTACGTTTTGTCTGAAAATCGTGACGAAAGTGATTTTCTATGCCTTATTATCAATAATGCATACATCACAAAAACGAAAAACGCATAAAAAAATTGCCCGCGGGATACGCCTACTCCGAACGGGAACCAAATGCCCGGAATAATATTCAACTTTGATATTTCTTGCGGAAATAGGGCGATTGTCACCAATAACATTGCTAAAAAAACCAACGAATCTTTAATACCCTGTTTGCGGATTCCCTGATACATGATAAACAGCATCAACGTCAATAATGGTAACCTCGCATAATCCGCAATCGTCTGAAATTGTGTATGGGCTGAGTCCGAAATCCAGGAAAGTCCGAGCAATTGAAATGTCATAAATAGCAGCGTCAGCAGTGCAATGAGTTTAGGCAGCCATTTTGGTTGACGCAATTCAAACCATTCCCGCCAAGCCATCAGCCAACTACCAAGCACCAACGGTCTGAGGATAACTGACCCGACGATAACGGCTTGAAAACTACTCTCTATTTGAAACCAGAAAAAAACAGCTTGGTTAAGCCGCAACAGTCCTACCAAAACCAAAGCGATTATGAACCATTTACATGATGTCGTTTGGTTTCTACCTCTATTGAGTAAGAATATTGTTGTTGCCAGCATAATAAACATTATCGGCAAAACAACTTCTACGACGTAGCCTTTTATAGTTTGTTCCCATTGAAAATTGTATTTACGCTCAACGTGCGTTATTTCTCCAAGCGTCGGGGCAATGTGAATACCGCCTGCATCAGCACCAAGACTGGCTGAACTCATCCAGACCCTAAAAGCAATCGTAATATTCTTTTCATTTTTTACATTTTCCGGCAACAGGAACAGACGAGGTTGAATGCTATAGGCGACCGGGACATTACCGGAAAAATCGCCTGCGCTACCTAATAATTCCTCATTAACAAACAGTTGATACGCATCATCAACAGCAGGCGGTGCTACTAAAGCTAAATTGTTTTCCGTTAAACTATCTGATGGAATTTTCAGGCGATACCAGGCGTAACCTGAATAGTTCGGATGTCCTTGAGCAGTCCAACCCGGCACAAAGCCTGAAAGTCCAACATCGTCATCGTGCGCTCCTGACGGCGCAGTAAGGTCTATGGTTTCCCATCCCGAATCATCATAGCCGGACTGAGCATATTGCATATCGTCCCCGGCGATAAATTTCCAGGGACCGTTAAGCGGTATGATATTTTTATCGGCGCGCAATGCTTCCTCGGTAATCGCAGAATGGGAAAGGTATATAACGGTGCCTGCTACCAAAAGCAATGTGACCAATAGCATCACATACGGAATAAAAGAAATTTTCGCGGTTTGTTTAATACTCATATCATTTGAAATTATTAACATAACCTTTGAAGTAACCGTCTAATTATACTTTGACAGTTAGCAGTATAGCGGTTAGACTATAACCTGTCAAAAGTATTTAATCGGTTACACTCATGAAGAAAAAATACGCCTTCATCGGAAACAATTTGAGTCTGGATTTTGTGAACACCGTCGGAAATATTTCGAGTGAAAATCCTGCCGAAAAACTGAATTCTATTTCTGATCTTATTGAATGGAGCAAACAAGGAAAACTAATTTCAGACAAAGAGGCAATAAATATGCTTAACGAGTGTGAAAAACGAAATGCGGAATCAGAGAGGATTTTTCAGAGAGTTTTGAGATTGCGAAAAAGTGTTTACGACATCTTTGGATCTGTCATAGATAAAGAAGAAATTTCCGATAAAGATTTAACAATTTTTAATAGCGAATTGTCGCTTGCTATGTCAAAAGCCGAAATTTTCCGTCATGAAGGTGAATTGATTTGGGGTTGGACGAATATTAATTTGGAACGAATTCTTTTCTCAATCACCCGAAGTGCCGCCCAACTGCTGACCTCATCAGATTTGGAAAAGCTAAAATGTTGTTCCGGTCAAAGCTGCGGATGGTTGTTTTACGACACAAGCAAAAATAACAGGCGGCAATGGTGTGATATGCGCGATTGCGGCAATTTGGCAAAAGCCAAGCGGTTTCGTGTGAAAAAAGCCCGATTCAAAGAGCCGCCACACACACTATAAGACTTCTTAACTAGCGACAGTTTCATAAATAGCATCCGAGCAAAATCTCGATGCAAGCCAAGTAAACAAAGCCAAGAAATTCTCGGCATGATAGTCACAGTCGAACAACGATCGGGGAGAAATTTGTGCGCGGTGGCGCGAGGCACGATTGTTAGACTGCAAAATCTGGCAAACGAATCGGAGAAAAATCTCTGATGCGCGAATGCGCGGCGGCTTTCATCGTCAAAAATAAAAAAGTTTTGCTTGGCAAACGGAGTGCGACACGCTCTTTTTATCCGGGCGTTTGGGATGTCTTCGGCGGTCATCAAAACCCGGGCGAGTCGCGCGAAGAGGCACTACGGCGCGAGCTGATGGAAGAACTCGGAATCGTGCCGACCGAGTGGAAATTTCTGCTGTCGGTTGACGAACAGAATCCGATGGAAAACGGTCCGGGTCAATACCATTTTTATCTGATAACGGCTTTCGACGGAATACCGGAAAATTTACAACCGGAAGAACACGCGCGTGTTTGCTGGTTTGAATTCGAGCAGGCGATAAATTTGCCGTTCCCGCATTCGCTCTACGCCGAGATGATTGCTCAATTTCAAAAAGAGCGAAGGCTGGTTATAGAACGAAATTAAAATTTGGTGTTTGAGGGAAATTGTTTGATGTTTGACAATCAAAGAATTGCTTTTTATTATTGAACCGAACTGAACGGTTCGGTTCGTTTTTTATGAAAGCGACGGAAATTCAAGAAACGGAAAGGGCGCAACTGAAACGCGCGCAGATTTTAGACGCGGCGCGGCGGCTTTTTTTGGCGCACGGCTACGCGCATACCAGCACCGAAGCCGTGCGGCGCGAGGCGGGCGTATCAAAAGAAACGCTCTATCGTTATTACCGCACGAAAGAAGAACTCTTCGCCGACGTGCTGCGGCGACTGACGCTCGAACATCTTCACCAGCCGTTTCAATCGGACAAAACGCTGTCGCCCAATGCCGACCGCAAGCAATTACGAAAGGTTCTGCGGCTGCTCACCTCAGAAATCAGCTTACTGATGATGCAGCCGGATTATCTGGCACTGCTCAGAATCGTGATTGCCGAAAGCACACGGTTTCCGCATTTAGGCGAGCTTTTCCGGGAAACCGTGCCGGAGCAGGCGATTGCATCAATCGTCGAACTTCTGAAACGTCTCAGAAGTAAAGGATTGGCGGCGAAGATTGATGAAGAAGCGGCGGCGCGAATGCTGCTCGGTTCGCTTTTGACCTACGCCGTGATGGACGGAATTTTGAGTTCGGGCGACGAGTCGCGCCCGCCCGCGCCTAAACGCATTCAGGCAATCGCCGATTCATTCGTCCGGCTCGTCGCCGATTAAACGAAAAAAGAAGTAATTTTTTATGGAAACAACAATCAGAACCGATGTGATAATAGTCGGCGCGGGTCCGACCGGATTGGCGTTAGCGTGCCAACTAATCAGATACGGCGTTGACTTCGTGATTTTCGATGCGAAAAAAGGCATCACGGATTTGTCGAAAGCCATCGCCGTGCAAGCCCGCACGCTGGAAATTTACGAGCAAATCGGTTTAGCCGAAAGCGCGATTGGAGCGGGCGCAATCGCTCGCGCGGCGAACATCGTCGCGGACGGAGAAATTCGCGGCTCGATTAATTTGTCGGACATCGGCAAAGATTTGAGTCCGTATCCGTTCGCGCTGCTGCTCGAACAAAGCAAAAACGAACGACTGCTTTATGATTATTTGCTGCGGCACGGCAAAGATGTTTTATGGGAAACCGCGCTCGAAAAGGTTTCGCAGGACGATGAAAAAGCAACAGCAATCATCAAGAATGCGAACGGCAAAACTGAGACGATGACGGCGAAGTATCTGGTCGGCTGCGACGGCGCGAAAAGCCTCGTTCGTCATCAACTTGATTTTACGTTTGAAGGCAATACGATTGACGCGCTTTTTTATGTCGCCGACGTGGAAATGGAATTTTCCGGCAAGCACGACGAGATTTACGTTTCGTTCGGCGCCGATTCGTTCGTTGCGCTGTTTCCGCTCAAAGAGAAAAACTTCTGGCGCATCGTCGGCAATCTTCCCGAAGCCGAAGACGAGCGGCGCGAAGAATCGGAAATCAATTACGAAGAAACCGAACGGCGCGTGCGCGACTTGCTGAAAATGCCGCTCGATATAAAAACGGTGAAATGGTTTTCCGTCTATCGCGTTCATTCGCGGCGCGTGAACAAATTCCGCGACGGGCGCGTATTTCTGGCGGGCGACGCGGCGCACATCCACACGCCCGCGGGCGGGCAGGGAATGAACACCGGCATCGGCGACGCATACAATCTGGCGTGGAAACTGGCGTTTGTTTTGCGGGGAAAAGCGGGCGAAAATTTGCTTGATACTTATAATGGAGAACGGCTCGAAAACGCGAAACATCTTTTGGAAACGACCGACCGCGCTTTCACGTTCGGCACTCACGACGATTTTTTAACTTCTTTTATCCGAACGCACGTTTTCCCGCTCGTCGCGCAATTTGCCTTAAAATTCGATTGGGTCAAACACTTAGCCTTTCCGCTCGTCTCGCAAATCGGCATCAATTATCGGCACAGCGAGTTAAGCAACCACGCGGGCGACGCGAATTTCAAAGTCAAAGCCGGTGACCGGATGCCGTATTTTACGATTGACGACAAAAGCATTTTTGATTTTTTGCGCGAGCCGAAATTTCACTTTCTCGTTTTCTCGAATGACAAAGTTAGTTCCGAAAACTTGTTCGGGCAAATCGAAAGTTACGGCGATTCGATTGACTGCCAATCGTTTCCGCTCGCGCCGCGCGTTGCGGAAATCTTCGGCGCGAACGCAACTTTCAGTCTTTTGCTGCGCCCCGATAATCACATCGCTTTCGTTTCCGAACAAATTTCATTTGAGGAATTGAGAAACTACCCGTTTTTGTAAAGGGCGTTTTCAAAACCGATGACCAAAATCGGTCTGGTAAAAATGGGTAAAAGCGGCACTTGTCTAAAACTCGATTGCGCCTATCCTTTAAGATTGAAAAAGATTAAAAGCCAAAACAGCAGTCCGTTTTCGCGCGGCTTTTTGCAAACCGAAGATTTATGACCGAATTGAAATTTATAAATTTATCTTTCGTTTTACTAATTTTGTTTTCCGGCGTTTCGGCGGTTTGCGCCCAAGCTTCAACTGCGCCGGACATTCGCGGGCGAATCACGAAATTTAATCGCTCGGACGCGCAGACAAATAATTTGCTCGGCAACATTTTAGTCGAACGCGATGCGGACGCGAGGGGCGAATACGATAAAGCGGATGTCAAAATCACGGCGCAGACGCGGATTTTTAATCAAACCGACCGAGAGAAACGCACGATGCTCAAGATTGACGCGCTCAAATTAGACCAGCGCGTCGCCGTGCGTTTCGCGCCCGGTCCCGCGCTTTTGACTTACCCGATTCAAGTCGGCGCGGCGGAAATTATAATTTTGTCCGGTGCGCCCGATTCGTCCCTAACTTCCGGCAATTTTCAGACAGTTGCTCAGTCGCCGAAAGATTCCAATCCCGAACTGACGAAACTTCGTCTGGGGATTGATGCGGGAAATGCAGTTTGGATCGAGGCTTGGGAACGCGGCGACGCGCGGATGATTCTCGATACCTTCACGGCTGACGGCAAAGAACTCGCCTCCGGCGGCAAAGTATACAAAGGGCGAAAAGAGATTCTCGAACTGATGCGGGACTTGATGCGAAAACGCGGCGGACGGGCAAAATTAACGGCTACGACGACGGATTTTTGGCTTGACGGCAACACGGCTTATGAAACAGGCACGGCGATTTATGAATTTACGCTTGAAAATAAGGCGCAAATTTTGGAGCGGCGATATTTCACCGTCTGGAAGCGGCAGTCGAAACGCGGCGCGTGGAAAATCTACGCGAACACAGGAATAGCAAAAGACAAATAAAATCAGTATCCGACTCGTTTCGGTTATTTTAATTCGTCATAAGATACAAAATGGAAATCACGACAATCAAACCTTTTCTGGATTACTACGAAAACCTGCGAAGGCGAACTTTGAAGGTTATTGAATGTATTCCGTCCGTCCGAATAAATTGGACGCACACGGCGGGCAAATTCACTTTCGCCGATTTGATTCGCCATCTCGCCGCGACCGAAAGATTTATGTTTGCGGAAACCGTGCAAAATAAAAAGAGTATTTATCCCGGACACGAAAAACATTTAGCCGACAGCTATGACGATGTGCTTCAATTTCTAAACGAGAAGCACGAAGAATCAATGGAAATTTTTAGCCGCTTGACCGATGAAGATTTGCGAAGAAAATGTCTCACGCCCGCCGGGACACCGATTACCGTTTGGAAATGGCTGCGGGCGCTCGCGGAACACGAAATTCATCATCGCGGACAAATTTACGCTTATTTGGGAATGCTCGAAATTCCCGCGCCGCCGCTCTACGGGCTGACGAGCGAAGAAGTGCGGGAGAGAAGCAAATAGTTTTTGAAGAGAATGTTTGAATAATCAAGAAAAAAGTATGAGCGATACCGGTCAAAATTTCATTGCGGATTCGCGCGATTTTCTGAGCGCGAAATATTTGCCGAAAGTTGAAAAATGTCTGGAGCAGTTGAACGACGAAGATGTTTGGTGGCGACCGAATGAGAAATCGAACAGCATCGGCAATCTGGTTCTGCACATCGAAGGCAACATTCGTGAATGGATTGTTGGCGGAGTCGGCGATTTGCCGTTCGAGCGCGTCAGGCAGCAGGAATTTGATGAACGAACGGAAATTCCGGGCGGCGAATTGATTGTAAATTTACGAAAAACACTCAAACGAGCCGATGAAGTTTTAGCGAATCTTGATGTGCAAATTTTAACCGAGCGCAGAGAAATTCAAGGGCGCGAGGTAACAGTTATGCGAGCGATTTATCACGTCGTCGAACATTTCTCGATGCACGCCGGACAGATTTTTATGCTGACCAAAATGCGGACGGGAAAGGATTTGCAATTATACCGATAGCTTTTTGTTTTCTCTGAGATGCTAATGACCGAGACCAAACAATATCGCTCTTTGAAACCGGCGGAAATCATCGCTTCTTTGCAAAGCACGCCCGCAGTTTTGAATGCGCTTTTGCGCTCTTTGCCCGAAGAAGTTTGCGCGTTTCATCCAGCCGAAGGGCATTGGTGCGCGAAAGAAATCGTCGGGCATTTGATTGAAGAAGATCGCCGTGATTTTCTCGGTCGCATTCGGCTGATGCTCGATTTTGATGAGCCGCGGCTTTCGGTGAACGATGAGGACGCGGTAGCGCGGACGCGACAGGATTGCGGGCGAAATGTAAACGATTTGCTCGAAGAATTTGCCGCCGTTCGACGCGCGGGCGGCGATTTGTCCTTTATCGAAATGCTCGGCGAAAAAGATTTGCGGCGCGGCGGCATTCATCCGAAAATCGGACGGCTCGAAATTTGTCATCTGCTGCACGAGTGGGTTTATCACGATCTCAATCACGTCCGGCAAATTGCGGCGAATATGCAGAGTTTTTCGGCGAGGAATTTAGGAAATATGCGAAAGTTTTACGAGTAATGAGCAAGCGGAAAATGCTGCAAGCGGTAGAAAACAAATACGGCGGCGTGTTAATAAACCGCGAAAGTTTGCCGACAATAAGTGTAGAGTTCGCTGAGATGCTTAAAGTTTCGCTCCGAACTTGGGCAAACGAACTTGTTAATCTCGTTTGGCTGGCGATTCCCATAGAAAAATCGGATTTGATTTCAGTCGCCGTCAAATACGGATTTTCGTTTCATCACTGCTCGCAGACGGCGATTACGCTGACCAAACCGCTTGAAAAAGAAACTTGCGTTTCGCGTTACGCTTCGCATACGGTCGGTGTCGGCGCGGTCGTCATCCGGGAAAAACGGGAATTACTGGTCGTTCTCGAAAAGAACGAAACACGCTCCGGTTATTACAAATTGCCGGGCGGAATGCTCGAACCCGGAGAGTTTATCGCCGAAGCAGCCGTGCGCGAAGTTTACGAAGAAACCGGAGTTCAGACGCGCTTTGAAAATTTCATCGGTTTGCGGCATCACCATCGCGGACAGTTCGGAACGTCGAACATTTACGCCGTTTGCCGACTTACACCGCTCGCGTGTGAAATCTCGATAGACCGAAGCGAACTAGCCGATGCCAAATGGCTGCCGATAAAAGATTTTTTAAGCGATGATGAGATCGGCTTATTCAATAAAGAAATCGTCAAAGCGGCAATTTCGGCTAACTCGTTTGAAAACATAAAAATTGAAGGTTATATGAACAATGCCGACGATTACGAGATTTTTATGTCCGAAGAAAGAGGCGAAAATCACACATCGGCGGAATAAAGGCTGACCGCTACACGAACAGCCGAATTTTCTGGAGCGGTATAGTTATATCCTCTTGAAATGGCACTTGTTTTGAATTCATTAAAGTTGAAAATTAAACAAGACTTTGAACGGAAAATTGGCTAATGACCCGAACCTTTAAGAGTAAAAGTATTTGCTGTCAGAGAAAAAACTTGCCAAGCGAATAACCGGCAAAAAATTATTTGTTGCAGTCGTAAGATTTTATCAGAACCGGTATTGAACAACTTCCGTAAAGTTTGATTATGAAAAAAAATACGCGGCTAAAATCTATTTGTTGTTTTTCCGGCAGCTTTTTAGTAACAGCTTTCTTTTTATGCAGTTTAACTTTGCCGGCGTTATCTCAAACTTCGGGCAAACCGCTCGTTTTGCCCGTCAAATATGACGAGCATCGTTTTTACGTCCAGCCCGTCGCCGCCGACGGCACGACCCTCAATCTTTTCACCGATACCGGCGGCGGATTGTTTTTGTTTTCCGATGTCGTCGAACGCTTGAAACTGTCCGTCATCAAAGGCGAAACAAAAGAGTCGCCCGAAATGGTCGCGCTTCCTGCTTTAAAGTCGGCTGCTTCTGTCCCCGCGCCGATAAGCAACGGCGGACGCTTATACGTTACGCTCGCCGCAAGCCGTAACTGGTTGAGCCAAGACTGGTCTGGAATGCTCGGGCAACTTTGGTTCGCCGGGCGCGTCTGGACGTTCGATTATCCGAACAAAAAACTTCTGCTTCGTGCCGACGGCGATTTTCCGAAACAAAACGAAAAACATCGAGTCGCGCTCGGATTTCAAAAAAATTCTTCCGGCGAGCGGAGCGCGAATTTTCCGCGCATCGAGGTTGCGATTGACGGCG
>CAXTMQ010000001.1:15956-33407 GCA_964245305.1 uncultured Pyrinomonadaceae bacterium | reverse complement strand
TGACACGGGCGCGTCAACCGCGCTGACCGACGCGGCTTTAACCGCCCTCAACGACAAACGCGCAGCCGTTCGCGCCACGAGTTTTATCACGACGAGCATTTTTGAAAAATGGCGCAAAAAACATCCTGAATGGCGCGTCATCGAAACGGCTGAAAAGGGCAGCGGACAGGCGATGATAGAAGTTCCCGAAATTTCGGTCGCCGGTTACGCGGTCGGTCCCATCTGGTTTACAAGACGACCGGATAAAAATTTTCACGAGTATATGTCGCAATTTATGGACAAACGGGTCGAAGGCGCGCTCGGCGGAAACGCGCTTCATTATTTCCGCGTTACGGTTGATTATCCGCGCGCCGTTGCTTTATTTGAAAAGTAATCGGCACTTTTGATTAACCGGCAAATGCAGCCGAAGATTTTTTTGATTTGAAAAATTCTTTATGAAAATATTATCCGTCCTAATTCTGCTTCTTTGTTTCATTCCGGTGTTGGCGCAAAAACCCGCCTTTAAAGTCGGAATGAAAGTGCGTTTATTTGCAGACGAGAGTCGAACCGACTGGGCGGGAACGGCGGCGCGCCCGCTGTTGACGATGATTTGGTATCCGACGGAAGCCGAAGCCGAAGAAAAAGAAATTACCATCGGCGCGCCGGACAAACCGCTTTTTATTTCGGGACGCGCGGCGCGGGACGCGAAAATCCTGCCGTCAAAGAAGCGTCGTCCGCTCGTCGTTTTGTCGCACGGCGGAGGCGGCGCGGCTTTGCAGATGATGTGGCTCGGCGAGTATCTGGCTTCGCGCGGATTTATCGTTGCCGCCGCCAATCATCACGGCGCGACCGGCGCGGAAGACCGATACACGGCGCAGGGGTTTATCCTGTGGTGGGAACGCAGCCGCGATTTGACGGCGACGATTGATAAAATGCTCGCCGACAAGGAATTCGGCTCGCTTATTGATGAAAATAAAATCGGCGTTGCCGGTTTCTCGATTGGCGGCACGACTGCTATTTCCATTGCCGGCGGAATTTTTAATCCTATCGCTTTCGAGAAATTTTGCGGCTCGCCGGAGCGCGACGCGAATTGCAATTTACAGCCCGAATCTCCAATGAGTCTTGAAGATTTCAATAAAATCAAGGACAAGGGCGCGGTAATTGTTGAATCACTAAGGCGCGCCGGCAATTCCTATCTCGACAAACGAGTAAAAGCAATTTTCGCCATTGCTCCGGCACTCGGCGGCGGCTTTACCGCCGAAGATTTAGCACCGATTAAAATTCCCGTTCAAATTGTCGTCGGCGAAAGCGACACGCAGGCTGCGCCGAAGACCAACGCCGAGTTTTTCCACCGTTCGATAAAAAATTCAAAGCTGATGATTTTGCCCAACAAGGTCGGTCATTATACGTTTTTGAGCGAATGCACGCCCGACGGAAAGAATTTGCTTCCCATCTGCCGCGACGCGGAGGCGGTTAACCGCGCCGCCGTTCACAAAGAAGTCGGCGAAATGGCGTTCGAGTTTTTTCGGAAAAATTTTTGATTCATCAGCATACGAGAAAAGATGAGAATAATTCCCAAACCCGATAAAAGCGAATATCCCGAATACGCCGAGATGTATATGGAACTGATGCCCGACGACGGCTTGATTCTCAAGCATTTAGCAGACAATTTTCGGACGGCAGAAGAGTTTATCTACGCTTTGCCGCCGGAAAAACTGCTTTATAAACCCGCGCCGGACAAATGGACGATTAAGGAAATTCTCGTCCATATCGTTGACGATGAACGAATTTACGCTTATCGCTCGCTGTGTTTTGCCAGAAATGAAAAACAGTCCTTGCCCGGATTCGAGCAGGACGAATACGCTTTTGAGTCGAAAGCGAACGAGCGCGATTTGGACAACATTTTTGAAGAATACGAAGCCGTCCGCCGCGCAACAATCGCCCTTTTTAACGGCTTGCCGGAAGAATCGCTGACGAGAATAGGAACGGGCAGCACGAGTTATCACGCGGCAACCGTTCGGGCTTTGGCGTATCACATCGCCGGACACGAACGGCGGCATATCAACATCATCAAAGAAAAATATTTATAAATGGAATCGAAAATTTTTGGCAAAAACGATGAGTAAAAATATAACCGTCATCGGTCTTGGCGGAGTCGGCGGATATTTCGGCTTTAAAGTCGCGCAGAAAAATCACGGCGGTAACGATTACAAAATCACTTTCGTCGCTCGCGGCGAAACTTTTCGGGCGGTCGGCGAAAACGGTTTGACACTGCTTTCGCCGGAACACGCGAATCCGGTTGCGAAGCCCGATTGTCTCGTTCAAAACGTCGAGGAAGTTTCGCCGTCCGACTTGATTTTGATTTGCGTCAAAGAATACGACCTCGAAGATGTGTGCCTTAAATTAAAGGAAAAAACGAATGAAAATTCGGTGATTTTGCCGCTGATGAACGGCGTAGATATTTATGAGCGAATCAGAAAAATCATTGAGAACGGAATCGTTTTGCCCGCCTGCGTCTACGTCGCCTCGCACATCAAGGAAAAAGGCGTGGTCGAACATAAAGGAAAACCGGGGAGAATCATTTTCGGGCGCGACCCGCAAAACCCCGAAAGAGACGCGCAATGGATTGTCGAAATGCTAAGCGCGAGCGGCATTGACGCGATTTACAAAGCAGATGCGTTTCCAGATATTTGGACGAAATTTTTCTTTATCGCCAGCTTCGGTTTGGTTTCGGCGAGATACGATAAATCCATCGGACAAATCGCGGAAGAATCTGAATTAAAGCATAGAGCAACCGATATTATGCGGGAAATAGCCGAAATCGCTCGTAAGAAAAACATTTCGCTTCCGCCGGACATAATCAGTCAAACATTTGAAAAAGCCGCCGCCTTTCCATACGACACGCCGACCTCTTTGCAGCTCGACGTTCAATCCGGGAAAGAGCGCAACGAACTCGAACTGTTTGCCGGCGCGATTCTGAAATACGGAAAAGAGTCGAACACGAAAATCAACGAAACGGCGAAAATTTATCGTGAAATAAAAAAATCAAAATGACGAAAAAAACTTTGGAAGATTATCGCAAAGGCGCAACGGGAGCGCTGATGGACGAATACGAACGAGCGGCATTCGAGTTAAAATCCGTGCTGCAAGCAATCGGCGAAACCGACTACGCGCGCGTCGCCGACGCTGAAACTGAAAACGAAAATTGCCGTTCGACTCAGACAATCGCGTCGCACGTCGTCCGCGCCGGATACGGCTACGCGAATTATTTGCGCGAGCAATTTTCGATGACAATCGCGCCCGTCGAAAACCGGCAAATTCCGCGCGCGGAAGTCGCGGATGAAATTGACAAAATGCTCGCCTACACAGTCGAAACGCTCGACGGGCGTTGGGAAATGACGGAAGAAGAAATGATGAGCGCGGTTATCAAAGCCCGTTGGGGCGTAACCTACGACATCGAACAACTGCTCGAACACGCCATCGTTCACGTTCTTCGTCATCATCGTCAAATCGAAAAATTTACAGTTCAAAACGCGCGACATTCGGCGGTTTAATGTTTTGCGCCAACTCAACGACGTTTTTTTCAAGCTATGTCCAGAATCGAATACTTAACCGATGCGAAAGCAAAAGCGATTCTTCCGCAACTCGTAGAACTTCTGCAAGATTCCGTCAAGAGCGGCGCGTCGGTTGGTTTTTTATCGCCGTTGTCTGCTGATACAGCGACGCAGTTTTGGCTTGAAATGTTTCGGGAAATGCGCGAAGGGAAGCGCGTTCTGCTTGTCGCCAAGGAGTCTGAAAACATCGTCGGCGCGGTTCAGCTCGCTCTTGCCGCGAGAGAAAACGGTTTGCATCGCGCCGAAGTGCAGAAACTGCTAGTTGACACCGGCTTTCGCAGGCGAGGCATCGCCGGTTCGCTAATGAGCGCGGTTGAAGACGCGGCGCGCGAAATGAAACGCAGCCTACTCGTGCTTGATACCGAGCAGGGCAGCGCGGCGGAAAAATTATACGCAAAATGCGGTTATATAAAGGCGGGCGCGATTCCGCAATACGCCCGCGGCGTGGACGGTTCGCTGCACGGCACGGTGTTTTATTATCGCCTTCTGTGAAAATGCGGCAGTAAATTTGTTGATACGAGGTGAAACGATGACGAGTCAGGTTGAAAAGGGAAAAGTTTTTCGCTCGCTGCACGAACGCGAGCGAGCGTTTATCATTCCGAATCCATACGATGCGGGAACGGCGCGGCTGTTGGCGCATTTGGGCTTTGAAGCGTTGGCGACGACAAGCGCGGGGTTCGCTTTTACGCTCGGACAGCCGGACAACACGGTTGAGCGCGACAAAGTGTTAAAGCACTGCTTTGAGATTGCGGCGGCTACCAATTTGCCGGTCAGCGCGGATTTGGGAAACTGTTTCGGCGACGCGCCCGAAATTGTCGCGGAAACGATTCGGCTGGCGGCGCAGACGGGAATCGTCGGCGGCTCGGTCGAAGATATGTCGGGCGATTCCGACAATCCGATTTACGATTTCGATTTCGCGGTCGAGCGAGTTCGCGCGGCGGCGGAAGCTGTGCGCTCGCTTCCGTTTGATTTTACACTCACGGCGCGAGCCGAAAATTATCTCGTCGGTCGCCACGATTTAGCCGATACGATTAAAAGACTTCAGGCTTACGCCGAAGCCGGAGCGGACGTTTTGTTTGCGCCGGGTCTGACGAAAAAAGAGGACATCGCCGCGCTCGTCAAAGCGGTTGATTGTCCCGTCAATGTCATTATGGGTTTGCAAGGCGTTCGATTAAGCGTCGCTGAACTGTCGGAAATCGGAGTCAAGCGAATCAGCGTCGGCAGCGCGCTCGCGCGTGCCGCACTCGGCGCGTTTCTTCGCGCGGCAGGTGAGATGAAGACGCACGGCACGTTCACGTTTGCCGATGAAGCGGTCAGCTATCGGGAAATCAGCGATATGTTCAAGCCGTAACGCGCGACATATCCTAATCGTCCTCAGAGCTAAAGTCTGATATTCATTGCAGACGAGACCGTTTTTCAAAAGCAATAACATTTGATAACGAAGCACTCCGCTCATAAAAGTAATCTTCACGAGTTTGAAAGCAAGATTCGGATAGAAAAACTTCCGGCAGCGATTTAAATTAAAGCTGCTGAAGAAAAACTATTCCGAGGAGCAACATAAAAATCTTGCATCGCGTCATTGAACCAAAAATTTTGTATCTCGGAACGCCGGTCGTATTAATCAGCACCGTCAACGAAGACGGCACGGCGAATCTCGCGCCGATGTCGTCGGCGTGGTGGCTCGATAAATCTTGTATGCTCGGCTTGGGAACGCGCTCGCAGACTTTCGGAAATCTGCGGCGGACCGGCGAATGCGTTCTTAATCTGCCGTCGTCCGAAATGGTCTCCGCTGTTGACCGTCTGGCACTGACGACCGGCAAAAATCCCGTGCCGGATTATAAAGCAAAAATGGGTTTTCAATATGTGGCGGACAAATTCGCCCGCGCTCGATTGACCGCCGCCGCGTCCGAAATTGTCCGTCCGCCGCGCGTCGCGGAATGTCCGGTGCAGCTCGAAGCCGTGATTGAAAATATTCACGCGCTCGGCTCGCCGGATGATAATGCGGCGGCAATCGAAGCTCGCATCGTCCGCGTTTATATGGACGAAAGTATTTTGAATGCAGAAAAACGGCATTACGTTGACACAGACCTCTGGAAGCCTTTGATAATGAGTTTTTGCGAGTTTTACGGTTTAGGCGACAAGCTCCGTCCTTCAAAACTCGCTAAAGTTTTCTAAAAAATCGCGGCGATGCGGTTTTGACAAAAGCATTATTCGACACAAAATAAAATTTTATGATGAACGAACACGATCAACCGATTTACTTTCAAGCTGTTTTGGAAAGGAACGCCGATTTTGACGGCGCGTTCGTTTTCGCGGTGCGCTCGACGAAAATCTATTGCCGCCCATCTTGTCCGGCGCGTCGTCCAAAAGCGGAAAATATTCGCTTTTACACGGACTTTAACGAAGCCGAAGCCGCCGGTTTTCGCGCCTGTTTGCGTTGCCGTCCGCAAAGCAGCGCGAAAGACGATTCGCAAAGCGGTTTTGTCAAAAAGATTTGCCGCTTAATCGAAGAAACCGAAGACGAAACCGCGCCGTCGCTCGGCGCGCTTGCCGCAAAAATGGGCATCAGTTCTTCGCATTTGCAGCGCACCTTTAAAACGGCAGTCGGCATCAGCCCGCGCGAATACGCGAAAGCGCAGCGCGTCAACAAATTCAAGGCGAACGTCAAAGAAAACGGCGACGTAACGAAAGCGATGTATAATGCCGGTTTTAATTCGAGCAGCCGACTTTACGAAAAATCGGCGGAAGAATTCGGAATGACTCCCGCGACATACGCTCGCGGCGGCGCGGGCGCGAGCATTATTTACACGATTGCCGATTGTTCGCTCGGAAAGCTGCTAATTGCAGCCACCGTCAAAGGAATTTGCGCCGTCAGTCTCGGAGACACAGGAGAGAAACTCGAAGAATCGCTATTCGACGAATTTCCAAACGCCGAAATCAAGCCGGATGACTTCGGCTTGAAAAATTACGTCGAAGAAATTTTAAAACATTTGGCGGGAAACGATTCATTGCTCGATTTGCCGACGGACGTGCGGGCGACCGCTTTTCAACGGCGCGTGTGGCAGAAACTGAGGAAAATTCCGCGCGGCGAAACGCGCTCATACAAACAGATTGCGGAACAAATCGGAAATATTAAATCGGTTCGCGCAGTTGCCCGCGCGTGCGCGACGAACCCAGTCGCTCTATTAACGCCGTGCCATCGCGTTGTCGGCGCGAATGGCAATTTGAGCGGCTACGCTTGGGGAATCGAGCGCAAGAAAAAACTGCTCGAACAAGAAAAACAAAAATAATCTAACCGAATGCTCAGCCATTTTGCGCGCAAACGAATTTATCAACTTAAAGCCTTTGCCAATCGCTCGATGCCGTTTCTGATTTGCCCGTTTGTAAACGCCGTGTAACCCAAAATCAAACTGCCGCGCCTCGGCTTCAGCGGCTCGATGGCGTAAGCCGAAAGCGGTTTTGTTTCGACTCCGAACTGCGACGCTTTTCGAGAAACGATTTTATCGTCCGCGTTTTCCGGCAGCCAGCCGATGAGATGCATTCCGGCGTCGTCGGCTGCAATGTCGAGCAATCCAGCCAAATCTTTTTTCGCGGCTTCAACGAGAGCCGATTGTCTTTCCGTATACAAAGCTCTCATTCGCCGGATATGACGAGCGAAATGTCCTTCTTCGATAAAATCCGTCAGAACGGCTTGGTCAATCGAAGGCGAATGGCTGTCGGCAAGCGCGCGGGCGGCGATGAATGCGTCAACGAGCGTTTCGGGAACGACCATAAATCCCAAACGCAGGGCGGGGAAAATCGTTTTTGAAAACGTGCCGACGTAAATCACGCGCCCAGCGTCGTCGAGTCCCTGCAAAGAAGCGAGCGGTCTGCCCGCGTAGCGGAATTCGCTGTCGTAATCGTCTTCGACGAGCCACGCATCGTTTTTCCGCGCCCATTCTATCAGCGCGAGACGACGCGCGAGACTCATCACCGTGCCGAGCGGAAATTGATGCGACGGCGTAACTACTGCGAGCCGCGCTGCCTTGTAACGGCGAACGGCGAAATTCAAATCGAAACCTTCCGCGTCAACGGGGACGCTCAAAATACGTGCGCCAGCCGACTGAAATAAGTCTCGCGCGCCCGGATAACACGGGTTTTCCATCCAAATCTCATCTTCCTCATTAAGCAAAACCTGCGCGATTAAAGCCAAGGCTTGCTGCGCTCCGTTCGTGATGACGACTTGTTCGGGCGAGCAGCGCACGGCGCGAGAAGTTTGCAGATAAGCCGAGATGCTTTGGCGCAGCGGCTCATAGCCGGCTGGATTTCCCGAACCGAACAGCGGCATTGATATTTTCTGCAAACGCCGCGCGGCGAGACGCGACCAAATATCAAACGGAAAAGCGTCGAGTGCCGGCAAACCGTAATGAAAAGTCCGAAGCTCGCCGGTCGTCCGCGAAGCCCGCAGATTGACGTAATTAACTTTTGCCAACCGCTCGCCGCGTTTTGAGAGAACCGGCTTGTCGCCGACTTTCGCCGCTGCTTTGCCGCTTCCGCGCCGTGCGTTTTTGGTTTCGAGCAAATCTTCGGGCAGAACCGAAGCGACGTAAGTTCCCGAACCGGAGATGCCTTCGATGTAACCTTCGGCGAAAAGCTGTTCATAGGCGTTGACGATAGTCATCCGCGAAACGCTTAACTGTTGGGCGAGTGCGCGCGTCGAAGGCATCTTCGAGAGGGCAGGCAATGCGCCGGAGAGAATCTGCCGCCGCAAATTTTCGTAAATCTGGCGGTAAATCGGAACGCCCGCCGATTCAATCGGAATGATGAGAAAAGGCGCGGTTAATTTTCGGTTCGCTGGCATTTTAAGTTTTATAAATTTCTCGAAAGCGGTCTAACCTCAAAACTCGAAAGCGGCACTTGTTCAAAGACCGCTTTCCGTTATTATGACATTTATCGTTTGAAGGAAAAAGAACAGAGAATTTCGTGCAAAATAAATCATTTTTAATCAAACGATGAGATTTCCTTTTTACAAGGAAATTATATTTATGACCGCGACTGAATTATTAATACTTAACTTAGAAGAAGTCCGCCGCCGAAGCATTAAAATCTGGCACGGCATCCCGACCGATAAATTGCACTGGAAATCCGATGCGGAAGCGATGTCGTGTGTCGAGATGGTGCGCCACATTCTCAAAGGTGAATGGGCGTATATGCAAATGCTGCGGGCGGGGAAAAGCGTAGATACGGATGATTCGCCGTTTTACTTGCGGGAGTTAACCGACGTTTCTGATGAACTGAACGTCGCCGAACCTTATCGCGAAGAGTTTCTCGCGCTCGTTAAATCTTATTCGCCGGAAGAATTATCAAGCAGAAAAATTGACCGCTCCGATGTCGGCTATGTGAGAGCTTACGGCGATTTTATTTTACGAATCGCCTATCACGAATCGGTTCACGCAGGACAAATTCTCGGTTATTTGCGGGCGATGGACGCGCCGCGTCCGAACATTTGGGACTGAAACAGAATGCGCTCTCGGCGACTTAGAAAAAAAAACAAATGACGCACAAAATCGCGCTCGCCTCTAACGACGAAGAAATCGCCGAATGTTTCCCGGTGATGCGCGAGCTGCGTCCGCATCTGACGGAAAAAGATTTTTTGCCGCACGTCAAACGTCTCGCCGGAAAGACCGGATTTCAAATCGCCTTTCTGCGCGCGCAAGGCAGAATTCAAGCTGTCGCCGGATTTAGAATTTCCGAGTGGCTTGCGGTCGAAGGAAAATATCTGGAAATCGAAGACTTGATCGCCCGCGAAAACGAGCGGTCAAAAGGTTACGGCGGCGCGCTTTTCGATTGGCTGGTCGCGCACGGACGCGAAAACGGCTGCACGCATTTACGGCTTGTCTCGAACATTGTCAGGCGCGCCGCACATCGTTTTTACGAGCGTAAAGGAATGACGCACGTCGCCAATTATTTTTCGATGAATCTTGAATGAAAATGAAAGTTGAACCGGTAACGCTCGACGGTCGGAATATTCGCCTTGAACCGTTGTCGTTAGCGCATCTCGACGAGCTTTGCGCGGTTGGTGTGGAAGAAGAATTGTGGCGTTGGATACCGACGCAGATTCATTCCGAAGCCGATATGCGAGCATACATCGAAGCGGCAATCGAAGGTCAACGGCAAGGCTCAATGTTGCCGTTTGCGACGATTGAGAAACGAAGCGGGCGGGCAATCGGCAGCACGCGCTACGCGAACATAGACCGGAGCAATCGCCGTCTCGAAATCGGCTGGACGTGGATTGCCAAAGATTTGCAGCGCACGGCGGTCAATACAGAAGCCAAATATCTGATGTTGCGGCACGCTTTCGAAACGCTTCGTTGCATTAGAGTTGAATTTAAGACGGACGCGCTCAATGAGCGTTCGCGCAACGCGATTTTGCGAATCGGCGCGAAAGAGGAAGGCACGTTTCGCAAGCACGTCATCACGGCGAGCGGTCGCGTCCGCGACACTGTTTATTTCAGCATCGTTGATACGGAATGGTCTGCGGTCAAAGAAAAGTTGGAAGAGAAATTATTTTATTAGAAATGGGGTAATGTCACTATTTTATGAGAACTCTGGGACTTATCGGCGGGCTGAGCTGGCTGTCCACTTCCGTTTATTACACGACGATTAATCGGCTCGTCAATGAACGGCTCGGCGGCTCGCATTCGGCTGAACTTATTCTATATTCGGTGGACTTTGCCCAGTATAAAAAGCATCAGTCGAAAAACGATTGGGAACAAATCGGGAGAATACTGTCCGGCATTGCCGGGCGGCTTGAGAATGCCGGGGCGGATTGCATATTACTGTGTTCAAACACGCCGCATCTTGTCGCCGGTGCAATTCGAGAAAAACTGCGAATTCCGTTTCTTCATATTGCCGAGGAGACGGCTAAGGCAGTTGCGAAAAAAGGAGTAAGCAAGGTCGGACTGCTCGGAACGAAATTTACGATGGAAAATTCTTTCTTCAAAGATTGCCTTTCTAATTACGGGTTAGAAACGTTTATACCGACCGGCGAAGACAGGAATTTCATCCACGCGAGTATCTCAAATGAATTGCAGAAGGGAATCTTCAAAGACGAAACGAAAGAACAATATCTTAAAACCATCGAAAAATTGCGCGAAGAAGGAGCGCAGGGAGTCATTTTAGGCTGCACGGAAATACCGCTGCTGATAAATCAAGCGGATTGTAACCTGCCAATCTTTGACACGATGGCAATTCATTCAGAAGCGGCAGTAGGTTTTGCGCTTTTTGAGGTTTCATCGTAATTCAGCCGCTAATTTCTCGAAAAAACTCTTTTGTAAAAACATCGAGTTCGGAGTGTTAATAAAAATCAAATTTATGATTGTTTTCATCACCGGTGCTACGGCGGGATTCGGACTCGCTATCGCCCGAAAATTCGCTGAGGACGGCGCGTTTATTATCGCCGCCGGTCGGCGCGGCGAGCGACTCAATATTTTGAAGAATGAAATCGGCGAACGATTGCTGCCGCTAAATCTCGACGTGCGCGACCGGCAGGCGGTTGAAAAAGCTGTTGACGCGCTTCCCTCCGACTTTGCCGCGATTGACGTTCTCGTCAATAACGCCGGTCTCGCGCTCGGTTTGGAACCTGCACAGCAAGCTCAACTAGATGATTGGGATCAAATGGTGGACACGAACGTCAAAGGGTTGATGTATTGCACACGCGCCGTGTTGCCGAGAATGGTCGAGCGCAATCGCGGACACATCGTCAATCTCGGTTCGGTCGCCGCCGAATTTCCGTATCCGGGCGGAAATGTTTACGGCGCGACCAAAGCGTTCGTCCGACAGTTCAGCCTCAATCTTCGCGCCGATTTGTTCGGCACAAACGTGCGAGTAACCGACATCGAGCCGGGTTTATGCGGAGGCACGGAATTCTCCGAAGTGCGATTTAAAGGCGATCGGGCGAAAGCCGAAGCGGTTTACGCGGGAACCGAGCCGCTGACCGCCGAGGACATTGCCGAAACGGTGCGGTGGGTCGTGTCTCGACCGCCGAACGTCAACATCAACACGATTTCGCTGATGCCAATCGGTCAGTCGTTCGCGCCGCTCGCCCTCAAGCGCGACGGGTAATTTTTATTTATTTTTATTGAGGAAAATTTTATTTATGGCTGTCAAAGAAATTCGCGGAATTAAAATATCTTACGAAGACGTGGGCAAAGGGATTCCTCTTGTGCTGATTCACGGTCATCCGTTCGACCGCTCGATGTGGCGCGAGCAACGGACGGCGTTTGCTTCAAAATATCGAATCATCGCGCCGGATTTGCGCGGCTACGGCGAAAGCGAAGTTTCGTCCGATGTGACGATGCTTGAAGAATTCGCCCGCGACATTGCGGCACTGCTCGACGAATTAAAAGCTGACAACATCGTTTTATGCGGTCTCTCGATGGGCGGACAAATCGCGTTCGAGTTTTACCGTTTGTTTCAAGAAAAAGTCCGCGCGCTAATTCTCGCCGACACTTTCGCGCAGCTTGACGACGCGGAGCGAAAACAGGCGCGTTACGACACGGCGGAACGGCTTGTCAGAGAAGGAATGCACGACTACGCCGAAGAAGTTTTGCCGAAAATGATTGCGCCCAAAACAATCAAAGAACAATCTGAGGTTGCGGCGCACGTGCTTTCGATGATGCGCGAAACGTCGCCAAAAGGCGCGGCAGCCGCTTTGCGCGGGCGAGCCGAACGACCCGATTACACGCCGCTTTTGCCGCAGATAAATGTGCCGACGCTCGTCGTCGTCGGAAGCCTCGATGAGTTCACGCCCGTTGCGGACGCGGAATTTATGCGCGATAGGATTCCAAATTCAAAAATGGCTGTAATTGAAGGCGCAGGGCATATGCCAAATTTGGAAAATCCGTCTGAATTTAATCGAATTGTCGAGAATTTTTTGAACACTTTGGCTTAAATTCATTATCGGGAAGGCGACTGTTAAAAGTGGAAGATTTGAAAACATTGCCAAAAGATTTGCCCGTTCCGGCTGATGACGGCGCGGCGAATCATCTTTTGGGAATGATTGTTTCATCAATACTGCTGCCTTCGACGGCGAATCGTCAGGTTGATTTGGCAACAGTTTCGGAGAAGCAGCGCGTTGTGGTTTATTGCTACCCGCGAACGGGCAAACCGGGCGAAGAGCCTTTGAACGGTTACGCGGCTTGGAATCAAATTCCCGGCGCGCGCGGCTGCACGCCGCAGTCCTGCGCTTTTCGTGATTTTTACGATGAGCTGCAAAATCTGGGCGCGGAAGTTTTCGGACTCAGCACGCAGACGACCGAATATCAACGGGAATTAGTCGAGCGCGAGCATTTGCCGTTTGAGATTTTAAGCGACGCGCGTTTTCGATTGACGAACTTGCTGCGGCTTCCCGTTTTTGAAGTCGAAGGCGCGACGCTGCTCAAACGGCTTACAATAATAATTCACGAAAGAAAAATCGTTAAAGTTTTTTATCCGGTTTTTCCGCCCGACAAAAACGCCGAAGAAGTGATTGCTTGGCTTAAAGGAAATAAAAGATGTTGGAAGTAATTTTGAAAAGATTTGACGCGCCGGACGAGGTGCGCGAGTTTGAAAAAGGGAAATTTGAAATCGTCCGAATCGGCGGAATGACCGTCGGCAGAGCGAGCTACGAACCCGGCTGGCGTTGGTCAACGCACGTCGCTCCGTCGGCGGGCGTGCCGCTGTGCGAGGTCGAACACGTGGGAATGGTTTTACAGGGACGCGCGACGGCGGCGATGCCGGACGGAACGGTTACGGAACTCGCGCCCGGCGATTTGTTTTACATTCCGCCCGAACCGCACGACAGTTGGGTCGTCGGCAGTGAGCCGTATGTTTCATTGCATTTTCTGGGAACGGACGATTACGCGAAATGAAAATTCGCCTGCGACGCACAACAGAAACCGACCTTGATTTTGTTATCGGCGCGGAGCAAGCGGCGGAAAATCGCGCCTACGTTAGCGTGTGGACGCGCGAGCAGCATCGCGCGGCGTGTTCATCTGAAGATTTATCGCATCTCGTCTTTGAAAATTTCGACGGCGTGCCGGTCGGCTACGTTATTCTGGCGGGACTGACCGACGCAAACGAAAGCGTCGAATTTCGCCGGATTGTCGTAATCGAAAAGAATCGCGGTTATGGGAAAGAAGCCTTGAGCGAAATAAAAAAATTGGCGTTTGAGAAATTAAAAGCGCATCGTCTGTGGCTCGACGTGAAAGAGTATAACGCGCGGGCGAGACACATTTACGAAACCGAGGGGTTCACGACGGAAGGTATTTTGCGCGAGTGTCTGAAAAGCGAAAACGGTTATGAATCGCTCGTCGTGATGTCTATGCTGCACAACGAATACAAAAGCGAAATGAACAGAGAACAGCCGAGTTTGCGACTCGCCGCGCCTGAAGAGACGGAAGCAATCGCGGCGATTTTGGCTGAATCATTTGCGGAATACAAATCCTGCTACACGAGGGAAGCGTTTGCCGTAACGGTTCCGGCAGTTAATGAAATCGAGCGGCGTTTCAGCGAAGGAGCGATTTGGGTTGCTTTATGCGGAGAGCGAATCGTCGGCACGGCTTCGGTCATCCCGAAAAAAGATTCGCTCTATATTCGCAGTATGGCAATTTTGCCCGAAGCGCGCGGAAATCGAATCAGCGAGAGTTTGTTAAAGGAAATCGAAGATTACGCAGTTGTCGGCAATTACCGGAAATTGTTTTTGAACACAACGCCTTTTCTTGAGCGGGCAATTCGGCTTTATGAAACTTTCAGTTTTGCCCGGTGCGGCTCTGATGATTTATACGGAACGCCGCTTTTAACAATGGAAAAATTATTAAAATCGGAAAGTTCAAAAAGAGAAGTGAATGAATAAAGATGCAGTATTACGGATTTGATTGGCTGGCAAGTGTTTGCAATCTTTTGGGAATGTTTCTGCTCGGCAGCCGCAACAAATACGGGTTTGTTTTTTGTATGCTCGGCAGTTCGGGCTGGCTCGTCGTCGGCATTTTTATAAGCAGTTTTCCTTTAATTTTCGGTAGCTCGATTTTCGTCGTTTTGCATATACGCGGGCTGCTTAACTGGCATCGGCAAAGCGATTGAGAATGAAAACGCGAAATTTTATGAAAGAGAAAAGCGAAAATAAACAAACCGAATGGCGACAAGGGGAATACACGATTAGCACCGAATACGCGCGGCTCGATTCTGCGTTCGTCCACGACTTTTTGAGTCGTTCATATTGGGCGCAGAATATTCCGGTTGAAACGGTGCAGCGTTCGATTGAAAATTCATTGTGTTTCGGTTTATACGAAGCAGAAAAACAAATCGGCTTCGCCCGCGTCGTCACCGACCGCGCGACGTTCGCTTATTTGTGCGACGTTTTCGTGATTGAAGATTATCGCGGGCGCGGGCTTTCAAAGTGGCTGATGGAAACGATTCTCGCGCACGAGGAATTGCAGAATTTGCGGCGATGGCTTTTGGCGACGCGCGACGCGCACGGGCTTTACGGTCAATTCGGTTTTACGGCTCTCGACGCGCCGGAGGTTTTTATGCAGCGACACGCACCTAATGTTTATCTTTCGGCTAATGAGCGAAAAAGGTGAAGTGATGCCGACTGAAGATATGAAGAGCGGCGGGCAGCGTAATTATGATTGACCTTAAACTAAATTATCCTTCGGTCGAAGCTGAGGTTTTTATTTTGCGCGATTACCTGAAGGAATTGTCGAGTAGAGATTCAACCCGGTTGTTTTCCTTTCCGCCATATCGCGGAACGGCGGAAACGCTTGAAACAGCGGCTGATTGGCTCAACCTAAAATGCGAAATTTCAAATATAGTTCTCTGCAACAGCGCAAATCACGCTTTGAGTTGTGTGTTGGGAGTTTTAAGAGCGAATCATACGATGGTGTTAGCCGAACCGTTCACCTATCCGGCGTTTAAGACGCTCGCTTTGCGCTACGGTTTTCAATTGAAAAGCTGTGATTTTGATGATGACGGATTGACCGTCGAAGGAATTGAAAAAGCCGTCGCCGAAACCGACGGCAGGCTCCTTTATCTCCAGCCGACGATTCACAATCCGACCTGCGCCGTGATGCCGTTTGAAAGAAGACGGCAAATCGTTGATTACGCTGAGGCTAAAAATTTACTTTTAATTGAAGACGACGCATATCGTTTTCTGCATCCGAATCCGCCGCCGAGTTTTTTGGATTTGATTCCCGAAAGAACCGTTCACATTGCCAGTTTGTCGAAACCTTTTAATCCTTTAATAAAAACCGCTTTCTTAGCGATTCCGGCATATTTGACTGACGAGATTGTTGATTGGGTGCGAACGACTTCATCGGGAAATTCCGCGCTGCTCGGCGATTTCGCAAATTACATTTTGCGGAAAAACGTATTGCCGAAAGTAATAACCGCTAAACAAACATTAGCTTGTGAACGGCAAAAGATAGCCGAAAAGGTTTTTGAGCGGCACGCCTATCGCGCGTTTCCGTCTGGTTTTCATCTCTGGCTAAAACTGCCGGAAAAGATTAAAGCCACGCAAATCGCGGCTCAAGCCGCCGCCGAGAACGTCAGCATCGCAAGCGGCGCGGATTTTGCGCTCGACGCTTTTGAAGCAGGCGAGCAATTTATTCGATTATCTTTGGGAGCGGAACGGGAAGTCTGCAAATTGGAAGAAGGACTGCAAACAGTCGCCGATTTGCTTTCATAATTATTCTGAAATTTACAGCTTCCACGCTTTTTAAGACGAAACCGGATATTGAAATACAACTATGAATCGGACGGGCAAAAAAAGTTTTTGGATTGAATACAGCGCGGCTTTGTGGGCATTGATTTTTGCCGCATTGCACGTCGCTTGGGCGATGGGCTGGTATATCGGCTTAGACTCGGAGTCAATGAAAAAAGCCTTCGAGCGGCGATGGTTTTTGATATACGATTTAATCGCCGCCGGTTTGTGTTTTTTAGCCGTCGCCCTTGCGCTCGCGCTCGTTCAATCTTGGGGACGGCGATTGCCGCGTCTCCTGTTAAGTGTAACGGCTTGGACTTGCGCGACGATTTTAGCGTTGCGCGGCGCGGCGGGAGTTGTCAAAGCCGTTTATCTGGCGGCAGTTGGAAACAGTTTATCTTCGGTTTTATCATTCTGGGATTTATGGTTCTGCTTGGGTGCTGGTTTGTTCGCCGCGAGCGTCTGGCGATTTCGGCGCTTTAATACCGCAACGGCTTTCAGAGAAGTTTAGTAAGCGGTAATGAATTAATGAATATGGCAAACGAAACATCGGCAAAATCTTCTTTTCGGCAGTTGGTCATCACTTTTTTCTACTTGCTGATTTATCCGTTTCTGCTGTTCTTCCTGTCCGGTGATTGGCGTTGGACGGAAGGCTGGATTTTTTCAATCGCCTTCTGCCTGCTAAGCTTTTCAATCGTTTTATATTTATATTTCAAAGACCCGGAGTTGCTCAACGAGCGATTCGGTTCGCCTTTTCAAAAAGAGCAGAAATCGTGGGACAAGATTCTGCTCGTGTTCCTTATGCTCGGATTTTTAACGTGGTTCGTCGTAATGCCGCTCGACGCGAAACGCTTCGGCTGGAGTTTCGCGTTTCCTTTGTGGTTCAAAATCGTCGGCGCGGGTTTGCTGGTTTCGGGATTCGCCGTCTTATTCGCCGCTCTTTCGGAAAACACTTTCGCCGCGCCGGTCGTCAAGGTTCAAAAGAAGCGCGGGCAACGGGTGATTTCCACCGGCGTTTACGCAATCGTGCGGCATCCGATGTATCTCGGCGGAACGCTGCTTTTCGCGGGCGCGCCGCTCCTTCTCGGCTCGATTTACGGATTGGCGGCGGGGTTTCTGCTGACGGTCATTATTGCCTTC
>CAXTMQ010000001.1:0-15946 GCA_964245305.1 uncultured Pyrinomonadaceae bacterium | reverse complement strand
AAAACTTTTCAGATGGCGATTAATACCGTTCGTTTTTTAATTATAAAGAAAATTTTGCAAATTACGGGAGAACAGACATGAAAATTTCAATCGTTGCGTTCGACGAGTTTACAGATCTTGATTTGTTTATTTTGTGGGATTTGCTCAAACGAGTGGATGTTGCGGGCTGGCAAGTAAAATTGCTCGGCGACAAAGAATCTTACGTTTCCGCGACTGGCATCGAAATAAAAATGCACGGGCGGTTGGAAGAAGCCAACTCGATGGATGCCGTGCTTTTTTGCAGCGGGAAAGGCGTGCGGCGGAAAATGACGGACGAAAATTTTTTGCAGGCATTCAAACTCGACGAAAACAGGCAGCTTATCGGCGCGATTGATTCGGGCGCGCTGCTTCTCGGAGCGTTGGGATTTTTGAAAGGCAAGCGCGCGACGACTTATCCGACAGCCGAAAACAAAAAAACGCTGGAAAGTTTCGGCGCAACAGTCGTCTGGCAATCATTCGTTCGGACGGGCAACATCGCAATGGCGGCGCAATGCCTGTCGGGAAAATTCTTGGCGGGCTGGGTTATTGAAACTCTCGCGGGAGTGAAAGCGAAAAATAAGGCGCTCGCTTCAGCCGAATCGCTCGACGAGATGAAAATTGATTTGTGAATTTTATGATGGAACAATTTGCTTTTCATCGCGCTTAACCCGCCGAAGCCGAACTGCAAAAACGATAGTTAATTGACTAAATCAACTAATTGATTGACAATTTCAAGTAATTCTCTCAAAATTGTCAATATGAAAGAAACGAGCGTGGCGGAAAAGATTGAAGCGGTGCGGCATTTTAATCGGTTTTACACCAAACAAATCGGCGTTCTTGACGAAGGCTTGCTCGAAAGTCCGTTTTCTTTGACCGAGGCTCGCGTAATTTACGAGCTTGCAAGTCGAAAAAAAACAACCGCCACCGAACTCATTTCCGAGTTGCGCCTTGATGCGGGTTATCTGAGCCGAATGATAGGCGACTTTGAACGGCGCAAGCTAATCGAGCGAAACGCTTCTGAAAAAGACGCGAGACAGAGCGTTTTAAACTTGACGAAGCAGGGACAAAAAGAGTTTGAAAGTCTGAACCGGCTTTCGCAAAACCAAATCGAAGAAATCCTCAACGATCTAACCGCGCCGGAGCAAAATCGTCTGCTGGCGGCGATGAAGGCAATCGAAGAATTGCTCGGCGCAAAACCGAAAGATGAAAAATTTTCATACATTTTGCGCCCGCCGCAAGCGGGCGATATGGGCTGGGTCGTCGAGAGCAACGGCGCGTTATACGCGCAGGAATACGGCTGGGACGCGAGATATGAAGCACTCGTCGCGCAAATCGTGGCGGATTTCGTCAAAAATTTCGACGCGCAAAAAGAACGCTGCTGGATTGCCGAAAAAGAGGGCGAGAACGTGGGCGCGGTTTTTCTGGTCAAAAAATCGAAAACCGTCGCAAAATTGCGCCTGCTCATTGTTGACCCGAAGGCTCGTGGGCTGGGCATCGGCAAGCGTCTGGTGGACGAATGCACACGCTTTGCCCGACAAGCCGGTTACAAGAAAATCACGCTCTGGACAAACAGCGTTCTCGTCGCGGCGCGGAGCATTTATCAAAAAGCCGGTTACGAATTGGTGAAAACGGAAGCTCACCACAGCTTCGGACAAGATTTGGTCGGCGAAACTTGGGAATTGAATTTATAAAGACAATTTTCAACGGCGCAAAACGACGGATTGGGTGATTAAAACCCTCGCGGACGCAAACGCAAAAAACTAAACCGTTAAGTTCGGGCAAATCGCTCGGCGAATCGGGAATTGGTGTTTAAAGATGATTAGCAAAAAAACTGCGGAGCATTACGTTTGGGGCGGAATTTGCGACGGCTGGCACTTAGTCAAATCCGCCGAATTGAGTGTCATTCACGAGCGAATGCCGCCGGGAACGAAGGAAGTCCGGCACTATCATGCGAAATCGAGACAATTTTTTTTCGTCTTGTCGGGCGCGGCGACGCTCGAAATCGCGGGCAATCGCGAGGTTCTGCGAAAATACGAAGGCGCGGAAGTTCCGCCGAACGTGCCGCATCAAATGTTCAACGAATCTGAAGCGGAAGTCGAGTTTTTGGTCGTCTCCCAACCGGCGAGCCGCGGCGACCGCTTTCAGGCTGCGGATATTGAACAGCCTGCCTTGAGATAATCGGCTGCGACAATTCTCGCGTTTTCGCTCTTTGGAATAACTTCTCGATTGTGGGTTGAAACTGAACGATAAAGCGGAAATATATTTATTGCCGGAATCGGTCTGGCGAAAATCTTTAAAATCGGTGCTTGTCTTGAGACTTTAAGTTTTACAATTTGAATATCAAAAAGCCGCCGTGAACTGATTCTAAAAACGCCGGAATACGCAAAACCTGTTTTTTACGCTTGACCGGCGGGTGGGCTTTCGCAAAAAAACATTTAAAAATAAGGCGGCAAACTCTAAAGAGTTTTCGGCTGGTAAATCCAGATTTCGGCACAATCTAAAACGGACGCGGCAAAAACAAATGAACGGCAGCCGCGCGACGGGCAAAAGGATTTCGACTTTGAAATCGGAACTTGGAAAACAAAACTCAAGCGTTTGGTAAAACCTTGTATCCGATTCCGAGAGTTTCAAAATATCGTTCGGCGCAATGAATCTTCCAGCCTTCGCTCGAAAATCTGAGTTTTTCGATGTCGGTCGTTCCTTTCGTTTCGACGACTAATTCGAGTTTGCAGCTTTTGTCGTCGGATTGGCGAATGATTCCCCAATCCGGGTTGTAGTCGTAGATGAGCATTCGAAAATCCAATTTGAATTTCAGCGGAATTTTGAAGTAGAGAATGACGTTCGGATAGCGGCGCAAGTGTCGTTCGCAGCTCATCAAGGATCGAATCATCGAGCGCCAGCACACCGCTTTATAAATCAATTTGCGTCTTTGATTCTACCCACAGCGTTTCGGCATCCGGTTCAATCTCGTTCCAGAGGGCGGGTGAAGGCATCGTGTGCCGGAGGGTTCCGGCTCTCTGGCTGCACGCGCGGCTTCGGTTGCCGTCAATTGTTTCGGTGTGGCAATAACAAAATTGATATAATCTTCTTCGTTGCATTTCGGCGGATTCATTCTCTATTTTTATCAAATATCTGTCCAACTGCATAACTTCTGTAACCATATAATTGTGTTTTAAAAAAAGCGGCGGAGGCGTTGACAAAAAGCGGAAATTAGATTTAAAATAGCGCCGTTAAACAAAACTCATTTTAATAACCGACGACACTGATTTCGTGAAGGGCGAGAAGCCCTGTCGCTTTCCGAGAGGATAGAGCGAGAAAAGATTTAGAGGACGTTCGATACATAAATCTGAACGCCGTTGCACAATCCAATCTCTTGTCAAATACGACAAAGGGGGTTAGTCATAATGTGCAAACTCTAATCGACGAATTCAAGGTGGGCGCCGGTTTTTTATTTTGGGCTGGGTGCGTATTTACGGTAATCATTCGAGATTTAAGGGCGAGAAATAAAAGGAGGTAAGGAGATGTTCGAGCAGCAATTAGTAAGAGAAGCGCCGGCTAGTTTGGCGATTGATGAAGCAGCGGACACCAGTCGGCAAGCCGCGCCGGACGAGCCGGTGCTGGCAGTGGACAACATTCAAGGAAACATCGTTGGCTTTAACAAAGACAATCAAACGATGATTTTCTTGAAAATCACGAATGTCGAAAACTTTCGGGATTGGCTGAAAGATTTCGTGCCTTTTATAGCCACGGCGCACGAGGTTTTAACTTTTAACCGCTTGTTTAAAGCCATTAGGAGTCGGCGCGGCGTCGAAACGCATACGGTGCAAGCGACTTGGATAAATATCGCTTTCTCGTTTGAGGCTTTGCAGAAATTGTCGAAAGACGCCGCAGCTCTGCAAAAAGAGGCGGCAAATTTTGAAGATTACAAAAATAAAGCGAAAAAGGCTGACGACTTCAAAGCCGAAGCCTTCGCCGACGAAGCCTTCAAACAGGGAATGGCGAAGCGAGCGGTCGGAGTCCTCGGCGATCCGAAATCGAAAAAGGCTGAAGGGAATCCGCAGAACTGGGTTTTCGGCGGTCCGAAAAACGAAGCCGATGCGGTTATTATCGTGGCGGCGGATTCGGACGAAGATTTAGACGATGAAGTGGGGCGGATTGAAGAAAGCATTTACGCGGGGCGTTCGATAACCGGCGAACACGCTTTGAGCGGCGCGCAAATTATTTATAAACAAAACGGCGCGACGTTGCCGCCGCCTTTGACCGGACACGAGCATTTCGGATTTCTCGACGGCGTGAGCCAGCCGGGCTTGCGCGGCACCGTTTCCAAAGATCCGAAGGACGTTTTAACGCCGCGACAGAATCCGCTCGACCCGAATCAAGGAAAGCCCGGTCAAGATTTGCTTTATCCGGGCGAATTTATTTTCGGCTACCCGCAGCAAAACCCGGAAGACAAGGACGCGCCGGGCAGCGTCGCCGAAGACGGTCCCGTGTGGGCTAAAGACGGTTCGTTTTTGGTCGTCCGCCGCTTGCGGCAGGAAGTCGGAAATTTTCATAAATTTTTGGAAGATGCCGGACAAGCGAACGGTCTTGCAGCCGATTTGCTCGGCGCGAAACTCGTGGGGCGCTGGAAGAGCGGCGCCCCCGTTATGCGCGAGCCGTCTGCGGACGAGCCTAAACTCGGCAACGACGATTGCGCAAACAATCATTTCGAGTTCGGTGAAGACGGCGAAGAAATCAAAAAAGCAGACGCGACTTCGCCTGAACAATGCACGGACTTTAAATTCCCACAAGCCGTCGCCGACAAGCAGGGATTGCGCTGTCCATTCGCCGCGCACATCAGAAAAACCTACCCGCGCGACGACGAAGGAACTTCGAGCAAAGAAATCAACGAAAATACCACGCAGACGCACCGGCTGCTCAGGCGGGGCATCCCGTTCGGAGACCCATATTTTCCGCCGATTGACCCCGATAAACAAAGGGATTCGGGAAATCGGGGATTGTTGTTTGCCGCCTACCAGACTTCGATTGTCGAACAATTCGAGTTCGTCCAGCATTCCTGGGTCAACGACCCGGAATTCAAAGACAAAAGCGTTGACGGAAAACTACAGTCGGGACACGATTTAATCATCGGTCAGAACAACGCGGCGGGCGGCAAAAGAACCAGACGATTAGTCGTTCCGGTAGGTAAAAACGGCACGACCGAACTCATTGAAATCAAAACCGAGGAAGACTGGGTGATTCCGACTGGCGGCGGATATTTTTTTCAGCCTTCGATTGACGCGCTCTGCCTGCTTACAGGAATTAGGCGATAAAAACGGTTAAAAAAAGCCAAGTGTTTTGATTAACAACCGAAAGGGGAGAATCGTTATGAGCATAAACAACGCTGAAGAACTAAAGGGAAGTTGGGTCTATCGCAGTTTGAGAAACAGCAAAAGTCTCGATGCCGCCTTTAACGACCTTCGTTTCGGTGCCGGAATTATTAAATTTAATAACGTCGGCGGCGACCGAATTTCAGATTCCAGCCTTGATATGGGAGGCGGTTACGCGCTCGCGCTCGCAGGCGAAATTCATCGTCAGGGCGAGGTCATTTACTTGCTCAACTGGCGCGGCGCGGGCGTGTCTGAAACGCCGACGGAAAATTGGATTTACGATTACAAAGCCTTTATCGCTCCGACTTGGGACGAGGCGACCGAGAAAACGATTATTCTCATCGGAACTGTTCTCCGAACCGTGCCTCATAACGGCGCACCCGCCGGAGTAACCGGAACCTTCTATATGGTAAAGAGCGATTGAAAAAGTGGCGAGAGCTAATCCCTCCTTAACCGGAATTGGTTTCGCGGATGCCGAGGAGAAGCCTGGGTTTGTTATGAAAACTTTGGAAAGCATAAACGGTCAAAATCGAAGATGGCTGTCTTTTCTTGGGGTCGGCTCGACTTTAATCGCTGCTCTGCTGCCAAAATGCCCGCTGTGCGCGATGGCGATTTTAAGCGTTTTGGGACTAAGCGCCAGTCTCGACCCAAGTATCTTTTTTCCGTTGACTTTTATTTTTATCCTGTTTGGAGTAGGAGCCGTAGCATTACGAGCCAAACAGAAACGAAACTACAAACCGCTTTATCTTGCCGTCGCCGCTTCCGCTTTGATTTTAACGGGAAAGTTTTATTTTAATTTCCCGGCAGTGTTTTACATCGGGGCGGCAATGTTTTTCGTCGCGGTTTTATGGAACGGCTTTTCGTCGTCCGTCGCGGCAACGACAAAATGCCGCGCAAATTGTCGACGTTGTTAATAAATATAAATTTAGGAGACAAAAATGCCTGATATACAAGATTTATACAATGAAACAATCGCTTTTTTGAGTCAGCCACCGAACAAATTGGCGGCTGCGGTGGCGGACACCGGTGAAGTCGAGCATCTCGGCGGCGAAGAGATCAAAAAGTTCTCGGTTTTTATTCCCAGTCATCTCGAACACGCTTTGCAGGTCGCGGCTGGATTTATGGAAATTGCCAATGAAGCGCCGGGAACGGCAGGCTTGTCGCAAGTTTTGGCGAAAGCGCGGAATCTGGCGCAAACGGAAGACAACGAAGCTATCAAATACGCGCTCAAAGTTTTTATCACCCATCATCCCGAAGGCTCCAGATTGCCTATTCCGTCATTGGAGAAAAGCAATCCCTCGGCAGCCGTTCCGTCGCAAGCCGTTCTGCCGCCGGGCGTGGAAGGAATGGGCGCTTTGGGCGCGGAGGCTCAACTGGATTATTTTCGGGAAGATACGGTCGTCAACGACCATCATCAAAAGTGGCATATCGTTTATCCGGGCAGAGGCGTGCCGAATCCGGCTAATCCGTTCGGACCGAGAATAACGAAGCCGCGTCAAGGCGAGCTTTTCTGGTATATGCACCAGCAAATGCTGGCTCGGTACGACATCGAGCGGAAATCTCACGGGTTGGACGTAACGAAACCTTTGGCGAATTTCGATCTTTCGATAGACGAAGGCTACGACGCCAATTTAGACGGATACGGCAATCGCGCCCCGGATTTGACGATTCAGGATATACCGGGCTATACGGTCGCGCAGCACGCAGCCTTCAGAGACAGATTGTTCGCCGCCGCGCGAAACGGCAGATTTCAAAACGGCGCGGCACAGATTCCGATAGATACCGCGTCCATATTAGCCAACACCATCGAGGCGAACGTTGACGCGGCGGCTTCTGGCAATTACGGAAATCTGCACAATATGGGTCACGTTTTGCTCGCCGCTTTGTCTAACCCGGACGGAGTGATGATAAGCACGGCGACCGCTGTCCGAGACCCGATTTTTTTTCGCTGGCATCGTTTGGTGGACGATATAATTTTTGAATGGCAGGAAATTCTTCCTTCTTACGATTTTTCCGCCGACGCGCCGAACGCAAGCCTGCGGAAAAAATTGAACGGCGACGAAAATCCCGACATTCTTTTGTGTTTTAAAAAGGATATTCCCGAAGCGTCCGGCGCGTCGGGCGCGTTCGACGGGCAAACTTACGGGGAAACGCATTTCGGCGGCGCAAATTGGGACGCGCCGCTGGCGACGTTTTCCGCCCTGACCGACGAATTGCAGACTACTCTGAAGGTTCATCAATTTATCGATTCAAACGGTGACGCGGTTGAGAAAAACTATTTGGATTTTGAAGAATTCTATTATTTTTTGCGATTGGAGAACAACGACGCGCAAGCCCGTAAAGTAACCGCGCGGTTGTTTTTAGCCGAGTCCGAACTTGCCGGCGACCGGCGGTTTTGGATCGAACTGGATAAGTTTCCGGTCAGTTTGTCCGCCAATCAAAAAAAGGTGGTGTTCAGACCGTCGAGGCTTTCTTCGGTCGTCCGCAAACCGGCGTTCCGACCTTCCGAGAATCCGCCTCCGCCGCAAATCGGCGCTCCGAACGACAATTACTGCGATTGCGGTTGGGCATACCATTTACTGCTGCCGCGAGGACGCGAAAACGGTATGAGCTTTAAATTGTTCGTAATGCTTACCGATTGGAGTCTGGATTTTGTCGGCGAAGAAAAGAAATGCGGCTCGATGAGCTTCTGCGGCGCGAAAGACAAATACCCGGACGAGCGTCCGATGGGTTATCCTTTCGACCGCCCGTTCAAAAATTTATCAATCGCCGAAACCGTTCGGGCGCAGCCGAATATGGCGATGCGCGATTTGAAAATCCGCTTCGTCCCGCCGACCAATTAAGCCGATTTTCGACGGTAATTTTTGGCGGCGTTTATGGATAAGAATCTTTTAGGAAGATTGCAGAAAATTCAGAATCGCGTGAACAAGGCGCTTCTTGAGTCGCCGGAAGATTTCAAGCGAAGCAGCTTCTCCGAGTATTTGCCGGACGATAGCTGGAAGATAAGCGACGGTTTTCAGGCAATCGCCGCAGGCAGAGACCTCGAAGGGCTTGAAGCGGCGCTCGACGAATTCGACAGGCTGACCGAAAGCGAAGATGATAAGGTTCGTTTGCAGCACGCCTTAATGGTATTTTTGGCAAGCAATCAAGCGTTTTCGCTTTACGGTTTGAGAATTCCTTCGCTGCGGGAAAGAAGCGAATGGAAGACTTTGCCGAGCCGGAAAATCACCAAGCGGGATAATAATAATTAGCGAGAATTGATTAGGTATGACACTCATTATTGATAATCGAGACAAGATGATCGGGCAGCCCGGCTTGCACGTTTTTATCGGCGGCGTGAGTCTCTATCGCCACCTGCCAAACGGCGGCGGAAAACAGGCGACCGAAGATTACGGAATGAAGCAGCTTTCTTCGACGGCGCTCTCGGCGTTCAAGTTTTACCAGTGGCTCACCGACCCGAGCCGCAAACTTCCTTTGCCGATTGCCACCTGCCGCGTGTTGCTGACGCCTTCGGCTGGCGAAAAGGGAATATCTCCCGAATTAGCCGCGTTTGCAGCCGACGGGTGTAACCGCCAAAACTTCGCGCGCGAGCTGCGAGAATGGCGCGACGACGCGGCGACGAATAAAAATAACATTACTTTATTTTATTTCGCCGGACACGGCATTCAAAATTCAAAGGTAAATACGGTTCTGCTTCTTGATGATTTCGGCGACCCGGACGAGGGACCGCTGACGAAGGCGGCAAGCACGGGAAACATATTTCAAGGAATGGCGCCGCCCGAGCAGAAAGCATCGCCGCTCGCCAATCTCGCCCGAACGCAGTTTTACTTTATAGATTCGTGCCGCGTTTTGCCGGCACAGCTAAAAAACTACGAGCCGACCGAAGTGCCGAAGATTTTTCAAGTCGAACTCGGAGGCGGCGACGACCGCCACGCGCCGATATTTTTCGCCGCGCTTCCCGGCACGAAAGCGTATGCTTTGCAGAACGAACAGACTTTTTTCAGCAAGGCTTTGATTGAGTGCTTAAACGGGGCTGCTGGCGACACTTCGCAGGAAAACGATGCGGCGGGAAATCCTAAATGGCACGTCTCGGTGCAAACCTTAAATACCACGCTCGATAAATACTTCGGCGAGATTGCGAATCTGCCGAACACCGACCAGGAGTTTTCGCTCGAAGGACTTCCGACCGGAGACCGCACGATCCACTGGCTGGACGGTCCGCCGATAGTAAAGGCAAAAATAAAAGTCAATCCCGCTTTGGCAATCAATAACGTCAAGTTGGAGTTTGTTGATTTTTTCGGGCAATCATCTTTTCCTGCCGCAGACGCTCTCGAAAACGACTTGATTCGCTGCCGGGTGCAAGCCGGATACTACCGCGTCAACGCGCTGATCGAACCGCCTCACGAGGGCTATATGAAGTTTTCAGACGGCAGCGTTAGAAAAGTTTATCCGCCTGTTTTTGAGATAGAGAGGAAAGTAGGATGAAAGAAATTTTGGGAACTTTAGACTTTAACGTAAAATTCAACCGACCCAACGAATTAGAAAATATCGGCTTGCCGGTCGAAATTCGCCGTCCCAATTTAAGTCTGGTCAAAACGGGATTAACGTCCGAACCATTAAAACTTAAACCCGGCAAATATTTGGTCATCTCGAAAATGCCCGCCGGACAAGAACTTCTCGACCATGTTGAAATCAAAGCCGACGAGCAAAGCACGGCGCATTTAAAACTTGGGGAAGAAGAAGAATCGCCGCACGAAACCGAAGCCCTCCAGCATTATTTGGTTGCCAACAGGCAAAAAGTTTTGTCTGTTGTCGAAAACTTTACATTCGCCGAAAAAGAGTTGAAAAGTTTACCATCAAGAGTTCAAATCCGGCTTTTTAACGGTAATCTTTTATCAGAAGAAACTCAGCAAATTAAACCGAACTGGCAAAAAAGGGAAGATGAACCGGGATTGCTCGGATTTCAAATTCACGGCACAAACGCCGCTCAAATCGTTCAGCTACTGCAAACGAATGCTCCGCCTTTGAATATGATTCTGCCGGCAATGCGCGAACACGATTGTCGCCTTTTCGTAACCAGTCTGATACAGGGAAAATATACGCTCGATGCGCATCTCGAAAATCAGTCGGCGGATTTATTGCTGCGATACAGCAATAAAGGCTATTACCAACAAACCGACCTACTCAGTCAAGCTATGGATGCCGAAAAATTATTACAGAGGAAAGTTGAAGACCCATTTTCAGCCGCAGTCGGTGCGTATGCATTGCTGCGCTTTAACAAATTAGAACTGCTACGTGATTGGACAGAAAATTTGCGTAACTGGTTTAAATGGTTGCCGGACGGCTCGGCTACCCGCGGCGAGCATCTTGCGCGAACAGGTCAGCACAAAGACGCGCTCCGAGCGTTTCTCGAAATCGAAGAGCGCGGCTTGCCCATTTTCAGCGACGGATTTTCGTATGCGCTTGACCGCTTATCGGCTTACGTTGGCTCGAAGGCGGATTTCGTCTCTTCGTCCGATTCTCGAAAGGCAAAAAGCCTGCTTGCTAAACTGCAAAAATTCGCTGCCTACACGGATTTCCGCGAGCCTTTCACCACTTTCACGGGACTCGATGTAAATGAGCCTTCCGCCGAGCCTCTCAAAGAGATTGCGGAGGATGAAAAAGCTCTCAATCTAAATTTACTTTTTTAAAACTGCACGGCGCGAAAACCGGTGCAATGTCCGGCGAGGGAGCAGAAGTTAAATTACAGAGTTTGGAAAAAAACTTAAAACTAGCGAAGGAAAAAGATGAAACGATTTGAAAGATTAAAACAGATTCTGGAAGAAGCCGTCGAAGGAAAAGCAATTATGGCGCACGGGAATTTTTGGCGCGATTTAACGCTCGAACAATTCAAGGTCAAAAAGATTTACGGCAAGCAGCTCGTCGAAACCGGAAACGCCGAAGAGTCTAATCTGGTAAAAGCGCTGGAAGGGCGCGCTCCTTTCGGAGCAAACATCGGAACGCCCGGCGCGATTTTCAAAAGAATGCCGGACGGGTTTCCGCCCGTCGCGCCGGAGAAGATTGCCGTCATCCGTAAATGGATTGATGACGGCTGCCCCGACGAAGAAGAAACGCCCGTCGGAGGAGAGGGCGAAAGTCAGGCTCAGAGATTCGTTCGATACAACGCTTATTGGCGCGATTTCGATAATTGGTCTTTATTTAACAGAACGCCGGAAATTGACGATGCGATTAACGAGTTTTTTCCGCTGGCGGAAGTTTGGATGGCAGTTGCCAGCAAACAAAAGCCTCTTTCGGATTGGGAAAATGCCATTTCGCCTCAAAGCGTGCGGAATGCCGTTGACCTTCTCGCTTCGCGCATTCTCGAAACGATTCGGTCTCATTACGGAACTCCAATAAACTTCGACGAGTTGTTTGAATCTTACGAGCTTTTTGGCGCCGATAAATTGCCGGACGACCCGCTCCGACCGAATGCTCCGCGCCATAATATGAACAGCGAGATAATGTGGTTTTTTTACTCGGCTTTTGTGGATGCCGCCTTCAGATTGAATGCAGTAGCGGATAAGGCGGAATTGGAAAAACTGTCGCGGGGAATTTTAATCGGGATGCTCAACGACGGTCTGTTTCGCGGCAGATTCCCGGTTAAAGGGTTTACCCCCGACGAGGAAGGCGCAGCGGCGGTTCGCGCCTTCGCGCGGGCGATAGCGTCAACCGATATTCAAGCCGAATTAGCGCGTCGTTTTGTAGATTCGCAGGCACCGCCGCCGGTTGCCGTTGTTCCGGGGGATAACAAAATAGTCGAGTTGATGAATGTTCCCGCCGTCAATCACGACCTCAACTGGCTTAAAGAAAGCCTGCAAGCCGCCTTAAAGCTGGAATTATCAACCATTCCGCCGTATTTGTGCGCGTGCTGGTCAATCGATAACGAAAAACCGAACGCCGATTACCCAATCGAATCAATTAAAGCAATCGTCTTTGAAGAGATGCAGCATATGGGACTCGTCTGCAATATGATGACGACGCTCAGCTTCACGCCCGAAATAAACACGCCCGACGCGGTTCCGAAATATCCGGGACCGCTGCCCGGCGGCGTCAATCCCGAATTAACCGTTTCGCTCAGGAAGTTTTCCAAAACACAGTTGGAAACGTTTCTCGAAATTGAAAAGCCCGAACATCCGCCGATTATGCCGGTCGAAGTTCTGGGCGAAGAATTTCCGACTATCGGCGCGTTTTACGATGCAATCTCGGACGCCTTTGAAAAACTTGCGCCGAGCGCGTTTAAGAATGACCGTCAAATAACAGCAGCGGGTTTATTCAGAATAGATAATCTCGCCAAAGTAGAAAAGGCAATCAAAATAATCAAAAGACAGGGCGAAGGAACGGAGACATCACCTGAAGATGAAGAGAATGTCAGTGATTTGGCTCATTATTACCGTTTCCGCGAATTGTATTCGGGGCGTAAATTTATCAAAAATGCCGCCGGTCAGTGGGTGAACGGGGAAGAAATTCCTTTTCCCACGGTTTATGAGATGGCGGATATTCCCGAAGGCGGCTACGCCGAATCGCGCGACTTCGACGTGCAATATACCTTGCTTTTGAATTCTTTGCAGAAAACTTGGGAAACCGGCGACGACAATGAATTAACAAACAACGCCGTCGGGCTTATGTTCACTTTGGAAGACGAAGCAAGGACATTGATGAAAAAGCCGCTAGATCAGAACGACCCTGGAAAGGGCTGTTTCGGTCCGAGTTTTCTTTTAATTACAGGCGTTTAAATCGCCGATGTTTTGAAACGTTAATCCGCCTAAAATTAAAGACGAATGAATCGATAAGATTTTTTCCAGAAAACAAATACATAAATTACTTGAGGAGAGATTATATGGCAGCAATTCAGAAACTTAAAATTCATCCTTCAATCGGCGTCGCCAGAATCGGCAATCATCCGACCGAATTTTATACCGGACCTGAAATTCCGAACGGTTTTATAAAGCATGACCAGATAGGCGGTTTCAAAGCGGCGGACGCCGCCGACGGCAACTCTCTTAAAATAAAAAGACAGGGCGCGAGATTCAGAGTGTTTGCCTATTATGACGACGGTCAAGTTAAAGAATTAAATTCTGAGAATGCTGAAATTACTTGGAAAGTGAAGATTGCCAACACGAAGGCGAGAGGACGAGGCTTTTACGGAGTTTTCGCGCCGGAGGACGCTCCGCGCAACAATTTTGTCAAGGGAGAAGCCGACCGGAAAAGTCTGGGTTTGGAGCCGGGCGAAATCAATATTTCCGGCAGCAATAATTCCGCGTCTTTTGAAAACGTCAGATTCAAAGTTAAGGACACGGACGGAACAATTTTATCGTCTGGCGATATTTCTTTGGGCGGTTGCAAAACGGACGAGAAGGGAAGGCTGATTGTTCTCGGCGGATTCGGCAACTCCGGCACGGTAAAAAATCAACCGTTGGGCGCATACGACGATAACGATTACTGGTATGACGATATTGCCGACGGCTATGTTAAAGCTCACGTTAAGATTACGGAAACCGGGCAGGAAATGGATGCCGCCGACGCTTGGGTGTTATGCGCGCCGCCGAAATACGTCCCGAAATGCATACCATCGTAACTCTTTACGATACGCTGTTCAATAAACACTGGCTTGAAGGAAGGATAAAGGCGGATGAGAAGCCGCTGTTTTACAGGGACATATATCCGATTATCAAGCGCGCGAGCAACGTGCCGCGCCTTCACGAAATGAGCGCGCATTTCACACTCGGGGCTTTGCTTCAACCAAATTCTCCTCCGGCTTTAAGGAAAAAATTATACGACAAATTAAGAAAGCCGGACGGGGCGGGCGGTCCGGGCGCGAATATGCCGAGAATGTTCGGAGACGGTTACGGCTCGAACAATATAGCTCAAAGACTTTCGTTGACTCAATTTCAGCTTTTAATTTTAAATAAATGGAAAGACGGCGACATGGTGATTGACGACGTTCAAAACACTCTTCCAAATAACGAGATAACTCCCGCGGGACTTGACCGCGCCGCGCTCGAAAACTGTATCGGCGCCGCCTTTTATCCGGGAATTGAGGCGAGCTGGTTTTTGCGCGACAAATACCAATTTACGGAGCCGTTTCGGTTGGATTCCTCTCAAATTGCTCCGGGCGACATCAGCAAGCAGATGGCTTTGCCGTGGCAGGCGGATTTTCTAGCCTGCAGCAAGGAAACCCAATTCGACGGCGTTATCGCGTGGTGGGTTTTTGCCAGACCCGACGACGTATTGTTTGAAGGAACGGAAGAAATGCACGAGTGGACGCCGGGCGATCAATTCGGCGGGTATAAAGATATGGTCGAAAAATGGATGAAGCTCGGATTCGTAGTCGAGAAAAACGGCAAATATGTGGAAGTCCAAAGGCAGATACCGCCCGCAGCACCGCCCAATCCATGAATTCGATTATAATCATCGGCGGAGGTCCGGCTGGATTGGCGTTCGCCGCCGGACTTTCGCAAATCGCATCGAGCGATTTAACGATCATAGAAAAAACCGAATACGAAGAATTAGTTTCCTGCGAGCATTTGCAGTCTCAGATTCTGCCGATACTCAATCAACTAAAAATTCCTGCCGACATATTGTTTAAAGACTCGACCGCCTGCGACGGCATCACGGGCTTGTGGGCAAATCGTCCGGTATTATCAAAAAGCCTTTTTAATCCATACGGCAATGATTTTATAATTCACCGACCGCAATTCGAGAAATCATTGTCAGACTACCTAAAGGAAAGAGGCGTAAAATTTCATTTCGGCACCGCCGCCAAAAAAATCGAAAAGGGTAGAGTTTTGCTTGGAAATAAAATTCTATCTTATGATTATTTGTTTGATTGTTCGGGCAGAACGTCTCAAAACTTTGATAATAAAAGACTGATTTTTGATAGATTGGTCGGCGTCTCATTTTTCGCCGCTTCGGAATCGGAAGACAATGCGAAAGTGTTAATCGAGTCCGCTGAAAACGGATGGTGGTATTACACGCACAGTAAAAAAACAAAAATCACAACCTTTTTTACCGACGCCGATATTTACCAAAAGCTGCGAAATGATTTACAAAAGGAACTAGACAAAACAAGTCTGATTAAGAATTACTGCCAACGATTAAATGGAATCCCACGCGTCAAGTCGGCTTATACTTCAATTCTTAAATCAAATCCAGCCGAAACGTTTCAGTTAGGCGATTCCTACTACAGTTTAGACCCACTGTCTTCACAGGGAATATACAAGGCATTCAAACAGGCGTCAGAAATAACAAATCTTTTTTCAAAAAATAAATTTAAAGAATCAATATCTGAATTCTATACACAACAGAAAATGAATTTTATAAAACAACTGTATTCGCGTGAACATCATTATAATAAAGCTTGGCTTTTCTATAAATCGGAATTCTATAAAAGGCGTATTGAGTTAAATCTATTAAAGAGGCTCTAAAGCTAATGTGCCGCCGATTTACAATTTTAAACCCTTTGAAATCATATAGTAACTATTCAGGTAGATGAGCCGGTCAGCGCAACCGGCTTGCCTTTT